>JBGPYQ010000062.1:0-15201 GCA_041493345.1 Gammaproteobacteria bacterium
CGCGCGCCCTCGCGACGACCACGGCGCCGGGGTCGGAGATTGCCGGCGTGCCGGCGTCGGTGACCAGCACGACCTTTCTGCCTTGAGCGAGCTCCTCGACGATGCGATCCGCCGCGCGCTGCTCGTTGTGCTCGTGCACCGCGATCAGCTTGCCTTGCACGCGATGGTGGTCGAGCAGGCGCGCCGTGATGCGCGTGTCTTCCGCCGCGATGGTGTCGGCGCCGGCGAGCGTAGCGAGGGCGCGCGAGCTGATGTCTTCGAGATTCCCAATAGGCGTGGCAACCACATATAATTGGCCTGCCCCTTTCGGGCTCCCGCCATGTTTCCCGATCCCTGCGTCCAATTCTTTTTGGCTCTATTGGCTTTGTCGAGTCCGGCATTGTGCGCGGCCGCCGACGATCCGGCAAGCGATCCGGGCGGCGCAAACCTGTTCATAGGGCTCTTGCTGCCGCTCAATTCCCCGGATTTCGCACCCGCGGCGGAAGCCGTGCGCCTGGGCTGTCAGGCAGCGCTGGGATTTGCGGATAAAAAGCAACCGCTGCAGGTGGTGCGCACCGACTCGAAGCAGGAGAGCATCGTCGCCCAATATGAGGCCGCGGTGAATCGCGGCGCGGGAGTGGTGGTCGGGCCATTGACCCGGTCCGGTGTTTCCGCGCTTGCTTCCACCGGCCGGGTCAGCGTGCCTACGCTTGCCTTGAACGTCCCCGAGGGCGATGCGCCGCTTCCGCCGCTGCTTTATTCCTTCGGTCTTTCCGTGGAGCCGGAGGCGCGCCTCGTGGCGCGCATCGCTTTCGCGCGCGGCCTGCGCGATGCCGTGGTCGTGCAGGCGGCGACGTTGCTCGCCAGGCGGGTGAGCCGGGCATTTGCCGACGAATGGTTATCTCTCGGCGGCAAGATCAGCGACGTGCAGGATTTCGGTGCGCAGACCGATTTCGTGGAGATCCGGCAGCACATGGCGGGCTCCGAGGCGCAGCTCATGTTCCTCTCCGGGGACGCCGTGCAAGCGCGCCGCGTGCGGCCATTCCTCAACAACCAGATTCCCACTTTCGCCACCTCGCAGGTCAACGACGGCCGCGCCGACCCGCTCACCAACGCCGATCTGAACGGCATTCGCTTCGTCGACATGCCCTGGCTTGTGCAGACCGAACGCCCGGCTGTGATGATTTACCCGCGTCCGGCCAACTTTTCCGTGGAGCTGCAACGCCTGTACGCCCTTGGAATCGACGCCTGCCGCATTGCCGCCGAATTGCTTGCCGGATACCAGCGCATCAGCCTCGACGGCGTGACCGGCAGGGTCCTGCTTGGCGGCGGCAATTCGCTGCAGCGCGAGCCGGTGCAAGCCTTGTTCCGCGACGGCGCCGCAGTGGCGGTCGAAGACAGCCGATGAACTCCGGCCGGCAGGCCGAGCAGATTGCCGCCGCCTACCTGCGGCGCAAGGGCCTCACTGTGATCGAGACCAACTACCGCTGCCGCCGGGGAGAGATCGACCTTGTTCTGCGCGACCGCGGCACGATCGTTTTTGCGGAAGTGAGGCTCCGGCGCTCGCAAAGTTTCGGCGGCGCGGCCTTCAGCATCGACCGGCGCAAGCAGGCGCGCATCATCGCCGCAGCGCGTCATTACCTTGCCGGCGGGAAGGAAATGCCTTGCCGATTCGACGTCGTCTTGCTCGACCGCCTGGAGCCTCCCGGCATCGAGTGGATTCGCGATGCGTTTTCGACATGACCCGGGATTGAAGTGTTAATTGCAGGATGCGGTAAAATGGCAGCATGAAAACCGCCGCCGTGCGCCCTGCCGAGGACGGCGTGGATTTGCTGGAGCGGATTCGCCGCCAGTTCAACGACAGCGCCCAGTTGAAGATCAAGGCGCACGAAGTGCTCGGGGCGCCGATCGCCCGCGCTACGGAAATCATGGTGAAATGCCTGCTCGCGAATGGCAAAATACTTGCCTGCGGCAACGGCGGTTCGGCCGCCGACTCGCAACACTTCGCGGGGGAGCTGTTGAACCGCTTTGAGCGCGAGCGCCCGGGGCTTGCCGCGATCGCACTCACCACCGACACTTCCACTTTGACCGCAATCGCGAACGATTACGAATTCGAGCAGGTATTCTCCAAGCAGGTAAGCGCACTGGGGCAAGCCGGGGACGTGCTGCTCGGAATCTCGACCAGCGGCAACTCGAGAAACGTGCTGCGAGCCATCGCCGCGGCCCATGAGCGCGAGATGCGCGTGGTCGCGCTTACCGGCCGGGGCGGCGGAGAAATCGGCAAGCTGCTCTCCGCCGAAGACGTCAACATCTGCGTGCCCCATTCGCAGACCGCGCGCATCCAGGAAGTGCATCTGCTCACGATTCACTGCCTGTGCGACGGAATCGATTCTATGCTGCTCGGGGCCGAATGAAACTTCACCCTGTCGCAAGGCGGTTGGCAGCCGCCGGTCTGCTGCTGATTTCTGCTGGCGGGCTCGTGGGCTGCCTCGGACCCGTCATCGTCGGAGGCGCGGCGGCGGGGATCATGGTGGCTGTGGATCGTCGTCAGCCCGAGGTCATTCTGGGCGACGAGCGCATTGATTTTTCCGGGTCCAGCCGGGTCGGCGATGTGCTCAAGGATCAGGGCCACGTCAACGTGACCAGCTACAACAATATGGTGCTGCTCTCGGGCGAAGTACCGACCGCGGAATTGAAAGCACAGGTGGAGAAAATTGTCAGCGAAGTGCCAAAAGTGAAAAGCGTGGTCAACGAGCTGCAAATCTCCGGCGCCAGTTCATATGCATCGCGCAGCAATGACGCCTTGATCACCGGCAAGGTAAAGGGCAACTTCATCACGGCCAACAAATTCCAGGCCAACCACGTCAAGGTCGTGACCGAAGCCGGCGTCGTCTATTTGATGGGCCTGGTCACCCGCGAAGAGGCGGACGCGGCATCGGAGATTGCCCGCGGAACAGGCAGCGTGCAGAAAGTGGTTCGCGTGTTCGAGTACGTCGTCCTGAACACCAAGTAACAACGGCCGGGGCGAGCCCGCTACCGGGACCGGGACCGGGTGCTAAGGTCGCGCAGGCACCGCGAGCAGCCGCTCGATCTCGCCGACCAGCCTGCGGTCGGTCGGGGTCACGGCGCTCTCGAAGGACAGCACCTTTTCGCCTGAGCGGTCGATCAGATACTTGTGGAAATTCCATTGCGGCGGCTTGCCGGTGCTCGCGGCGAGCATGGCGTAGAACGGGGTTGCATTCCCCGCGGCCACCCCTGTTTTCGCAAACATGGGAAAGCTCACGCCGTAGTTGACCTGGCAAAACGTGGCGATTTCCCGGTTGTTGCCCGGCTCCTGAGCGCCGAAATCGTTGGCCGGGAAACCCAGCACCAGCAGGCCCTTCTCGCGGTAACGGCGGTACAGTGCCTCGAGACCTTCGTACTGCGGCGTGTAGCCGCATTGGCTCGCCGTGTTGACCACGAGCAGCACCTTTCCCTGGTACTGGCACAAGGGCGTGGCCTGGTCCATCAGGTTGGGAACGGTGTGGTTGAGGAGCGGCGGGCAGGCGGCATAAGCCGTGGCGGAGCTCAGCGACATCAGCACCAGGAGTCCGAAAAAATTGCGCATATCTTGCCTGCAGGAGAGCGGAGTGTCCGGCTAACTTACTCCGCTGCGGCGGTTGCTGTCAAAAAACCCGCAAGCAAGCGGCCATCGACGGGGGTTCGGGTAAGATATGATTCGATGATCACGTTCTGCTGCGGCGCGCGCCCGCAATAGGCTGCGGCCTCAATGGGCTCTCCTTTCGAACAGAAGATCTGCCCTCCGCAGCTGCTTGCGGCGCGCCTTGCGTCCGCCGCGCGCCCGCTGGCGTTTACCAACGGGGTATTCGACATTCTCCATCGCGGGCACGTTACCTATCTTGCCCAGGCGCGCGCCCTGGGCGCTAGCCTTCTCGTGGCCATCAACGGCGATGCCTCGGCCGGGCGTCTTGGAAAAGGCGACGGGCGGCCCCTGAACACGCTTGCCGACCGCATGTCGGTCGTGGCTGCGCTGGAAGCGGTAAGCCTCGTCACCTGGTTCGAGGAGGACACACCGCTTGCGCTGATTCTCTCCTGCCGCCCGGATGTGCTGGTCAAGGGAGGAGACTGGAAGCCCGAGTCCATTGTCGGCGCGACCGAGGTGCGTGGCTGGGGCGGAAGCGTCCATTCGATTCCGTTCGAGCACCAGCGCTCCACGACCGGCCTGATCCTGAAGATCCGCGGCGGCTGACCATCGGGTCGGGAGCTCCGTTCAGGTAAATTTTCTGACAGGAATCCGGCAATCGCCCTAAGCCCGGTGACGCCGTTTCGACCGGGGGGAGCGGAGTTCTATGTGCGCTTTTCCCCCGGCTGGCACTCTTTCAGTTCGCTGCCGGGAAAGCCCTGGCGCAGCTGCTCGAGCCTGGAGGCAAGCGCATCCGGTACGTCGCGCACCATGAAGTAATTCTTCTGCACCGAGGTTTCCCGGACCCCGACCCGGGCCGAGCGCACGCCTTTTGAGCGCAACTGCTCGAGTTGCGCCTTTGCCGCCTCCTCGGTCTTGAATATGCCCAGGGAAATCGCGAACCGGAAACTGGGATCCTCCTGAACCACGAAAAAATCCTCGACCCCGAGCTTCCTCAGCTCCGCCGTCTTCCGGATGGCACCCTGGCGGCTGGCTTGCGCAGGTATGAATACCCAGTAACTCGCAAGCTCGTCGACGCGCCGCTGTGAAAGCTTCGGTCCGAGAGCGAGCGGGCCGAGCGCCTGCTCGACATTCGGGACATCGCCCATATTGAACGGTCCAAGCTCAATGCAAGCCTTTACCGCGGGGGCCTTCGGGCGTTCGGCCGCGAGCGACGCACGCTGCTCGGCGGTCAGCAGCCGGATCGCCTGCGGATTGAGCTGCTGCTCGATCAACTGCATCTCGCTGCCGGGCAGCTCGCTGCCGTAATAGCTCCACGCGAAAAAGCCGAGATTGGCAAGCAGCAAAATGAAAAATGCGGTTCTCATGCGGCGATGCGCAGCAGGCCCTCGAGCACCAGATTATCCACGACTTGCGTGGGAACATGCAGGCGCGGAGCGATACGCGCCGCCGCCCCTCCTGAGAGCATGCACATGGCGCCGGGCTCGAGCGCCGCGAAAATGCGCTCGATCGCGCCGGCCTGCGCCAGCACGCACCCGGTTTCGATCGCATCGGCGGTGTTGCGGGGTTCTTCGGAAATCTTACCCTCGGCGAACGGCAGCCGCGCCGTGTTGCGCGCCAGCGACCGCTTCATCAGATCGATGCCGGGAAGGATCACGCCACCCGCGAAAGTGCCGTCGCGCTTCAGGATGTCCGCAGTGGTCGCCGTACCCGCGCAGACCACCAGGCACGGTCCGCGCCGGAGCGACCAGGCGCCGATCAGCGCCGCCCAGCGGTCCGGGCCGAGCTGTGCCGGCTCCTCGTAGTTATTGGTCACGCCGCACTCGCTCCGCTTCGATTCCGCCCAGACGGGCGCAACGGGCAATCGTGAAAGGAACTCCATAAGCTGCCGGAGCACGGATCCGCCGGCCACATTCGAGACCACGACCTTTTCGGGCGCGGCGATTTTCTTCAAGTCGGTTTCCAGCCCCGCAATTTCCGCGACCGGTACCGCGCCGCTCTTGCGCCAGGCCCCGTCCCCGTACAATCCCCATTTGAGACGCGAATTGCCGCAGTCGATGGCGAGAATCATGATCGTCGCAGCGTCAGCTCGCCACTGTGGAAACGCTCGATCCCCCGCGTCGACGCGAGCATGAGGGCGCCATCCTCGGCAACTCCCATGACTTCCCCCTGCGCCACGCGACGGTCCGCGAGCGATAATTCCACACGCCGTCCCTGCCATGCATGGCGCCGCAGCCATTCCTCGCGGAACAGCGCAAATCCTCCGCGCCCGAACTGCTCCAGCGCGTCGGCGAGCGAATTGAGCAGCGCCACGATCAGGATTGTCCGTGAAGGCGGCGCTGTGCAGCAGTGGGCCAGATCGGTCACCGGCTGAGCAATGCGATCGCGCAGCCGTGCGTCCAAGCGCACGTTAAGGCCCACGCCCACAACCGCGGCGCTAGGACCCAGTTCATCTCCCGAGATCTCGATCAGGATACCGCCGAGCTTGCGTTCCCTGCAGTACAGATCGTTGGGCCATTTCACCTGCACGCCGGCGATGCCCAGCCCTTCGAGGGCGCGCGCCGCAGCCACCGCCACCGCGAGGCTCAGGCCGGAAAGCGCACCGGCACCCTCGGAAAAACGCCACAGTAGCGAAAATGTGAGGCTGCCCCCGACTGCGGAGAGCCAGGAATTTCCCCGTCGGCCCCGACCGGCGCTCTGATGCTCGCACACGAGCACGGTGCCGTGCGCCGCGCCGCGCGCGGCGCGGCCGACGAGCTCGGTGTTCGTGGACGGGCATTCATCCAACACCTCGATTGCAAGCGATGCGCACGCCTCTTTCAGCAGCGCGGGCAGTTTTTCGTCGTCCAGAAGGTCGAGGCTTTCAGCGAGCCGGTAACCGCGTCCGCGCACCTTGAAAACACGCAAACCGAGCGATTCAACCCGGCGGATGCGATTGCAGACTCCCGCGCGAGAGAGCCCGATAATCCTGGCGAGCTGTTCGCCCGAGTGAAACTTGCCGTCGGCCAGAAGGCGAAGAAACGGAAAATCGGAACCAGCCATGATTTCGGGGCCGCGCGCGGGCCGCAGGATCGTAGGAACTTGTCTCAAAATACCACGTGTGTGTGACGAAAGCGATTGGGCTCTGGGGCCGTATGCAGGGATCACTGAAGCACGAAGGAGCGTGCCGGCCTCAATCGCATCGAGCGGCATTGCCCCCGCAATTCCCTGGCGCGCGACGGAATGAGAAATGCGAACAAAGTCACGAACGTACGCAAGCGTTGATCCCGATCCTGCCAAGTATTTCTCATTTGCCGAATGTTTGCCCTCATAACCGCTTGCCTTTCTCTTGCTCCGCGGTGGCCATGCTGATATGTTAATGTCATACACGATTTACATGACGTACGGTGGATCGAAGTTCGCCGCGACGTCGCAAGTTGCCCGCCGGCCCAGCAAACGGCGGCAGCGGGGGAAACCCTCCCTTCCCCCGCTTTTTTCTCCAGCACCGGCGCGGCCGAGTCACTCGGCCGCGCCGGCAGCTTTCGCGGCGCTGCCGGGTGCCGTCCCCTTGCCCGGTAGAATGATTCCATGCCAATCGAAAGTAACCGGCGGTTCCCGCCGCGACTGCCGTCGCATGGCCGGCGTCGCTCCGCGCGGCGCGAGCTCTTGCGATGAGAGCGCCCTGGTCCTGGCCGCGCATCATTGCACATCGCGGCGGCGGCGCCTTGGCGCCCGAGAACACGCTGGCGGCGATTCGCAAGGCCGCCGAAATGGGATTTGGCGGCGTCGAGTTCGACGTGATGCTTTCGGCAGATGCGGTGCCGGTGGTGATTCACGACGAGACTCTGGAGCGCACCACGGACGGCCACGGCACCGTGGCCGGCACTCCTTACGATGCACTTGCGCGCCTGGATGCCGGCGCGCGGTTCGGCCCCGAGTTCAGGGGTGAGCGCATCCCCTCGTTCGCACAGGCAGGCAAGTTGTGCGTCGAGCTCGGGCTCTGGGCCAACGTCGAGATCAAGCCCGCCCCGGGTTTCGAGCGCGAGACCGGCGAGGCTGCGGCGAGGCTCGCGCGGCAGTGGTGGCATGGTAAGGCGCCCGCACCGCTGCTGTCGTCGTTTCAGCCCGCCGCCCTCGAGGCGGCCCGCGCATCCGCTCCGGAATTGAATCGGGGTTATCTCACCGACCGAATTGAATCGGGCTGGCGCAAAACCGCACAGCAGCTGGAATGCGTGTCCGTTAACTGCAATTTCAAACACCTGACCGCCGCGCGGGCGGGGGAGATCCGCGATGCAGGCTACTGGCTGCTCTGCTGGACGGTCAACGACACGGCGACCGCGCGGGAGTTGTTCTCCTGGGGCGTGGACGGAATTTTTACCGACCGGCTCGACTTGATTCCACCGGATTTTGCGGAAACGCGGCTCCAGGAACGAGTGCGTCCTTAATCGATCTGCATCGCCACCAGAAACCGCGATACGAGATTGTAGCCAGCGACGGATGCGGCAAGTTCGACCAGTTCCTGGTCTTTGAAATGCCGGCGCACCTCCGCGAAAATGGAATCCGGCACGCGGATCTCGCGAGTCATGCAATCCGTAAAGGCGAGCACGGCGCGCTCGCGCTCATCGAAGTTCCCCGAGATCTGCCAGCCGGGAAGTGCGTCGATCTGTTGCTGGCTTACATCATCCTTGAGCGCGAACGGCACGTGTGCCCGGTATTCGTATTCGGCACCGTTCAGCAGCGCCACGCGCAGGATCGCAAGCTCGCGATAGCGCCCGGAGAGCTTCCCCTTTTGGCGGATCGCGGTAAAAAGCTTCAACCATCCCTCCGCGATCGGCGGGCTGTTCAACAGCACGCGGTAAAGATCCAGCAGCCTGCCGCCGCGCTCGGCTTTGATGGTCGCGATCAGCCCGGCCAACTCGGGATGTTGTCCTTCTTCTATCAGCGGTACGCGCGCCACATTTCCTCCTTCTAAAACGGTAATTTCGCCTCCGGCTTGACCGCGAGCAGCACGCGCCGGAATTCGGACTTGATGCGATCAAGGCCCGGTTCGTCGTCCGCTTCGAAGCGCAGGACGATCACCGGAGTCGTGTTCGACGCGCGCGCCAGGCCAAATCCGTGGGGATACTCCACCCGGAGCCCGTCGAGCTGGATCACTTCGGTCGCACCCGGAAAAACCGCGTCCTTTTGCAGAATCCCGATCAGCCGGTGCGGCTCGCCTTCGCTCAATTGCAGGTGCAACTCCGGCGTGCTCACCGAATCCGGCAGCGCGTTCAGCGTTGCGCTGGGGTCGGGCGTCTTGCTGAGGATTTCCAGCAGGCGCGCCCCGGCGTACTGGGCGTCATCGAACCCGTACCAGCGCTCGACGAAGAACACGTGGCCGCTCATCTCCCCGGCGAGCGCCGCGCCGCGCTCCTTCATCCGCGCCTTGATCAGCGAATGGCCGGTCTTCCACATGCTCGGTACGCCGCCGTGGCTGCGGATCCAGGGCGCAAGGTTGCGGGTGCTCTTCACGTCGAAGATGATCTCGGCGCCCGGCTGGCGCGACAGCACGTCCTTAGCGAACAGCATCAGCTGCCGGTCGGGGTAGATGATGCGTCCGTCGGCGGTCACCACGCCCAGGCGATCGCCGTCGCCGTCGAAGGCGAGGCCGATCTCCGCGCGTTTCTCGCGCACCGTCGCGATCAGATCTCTCAGGTTTTCCGGCTTCGAGGGATCGGGGTGATGATTGGGGAAACCGCCGTCGACCTCGCAGTACAGCTCGATCACCTCGCAGCCCAGGCGGCGGTAGAGCTCGCCCGCCGAGGCGCCGGCGACGCCATTGCCGCAGTCGACTGCGATTTTCATGGGGCGCGCGAGCCGTACATCCGAGGCGATGCGCCGAAGATAGGCCTCGCGCACATCGGCACGGCGATACTGTCCTCCGCCCTTGCGCACGAGATTGCCGCTTTCAATGCGCCGGCGCAGCCGTTGAATGTCATCGCCTGCGAGCGTGGTCCCGTCGAGCACCATCTTCAGGCCGTTGTAATCGGGCGGATTGTGGCTGCCTGTGACCGCCACGGCGCTGCCGCAGCCGAGCTCGTGTGCGGCGAAGTAAGCGATTGGCGTCGCCGCCATGCCGATATCGGCCACGTTTACGCCGCTTGCCCGGATCCCGGTCATCAGCGCGTCGGCGAGCTGCCGACCCGAGAGACGCCCGTCGCGGCCCACCGCAATTTCGGTCTGCTCGTTTTTCCCGCTGCGCGCCAGAAGCTCGCTGCCGAGCGCCTGGCCGATGAGCCGCACGCCGTCGACGGTGAGCGTCTTTCCGACGACGCCGCGGATGTCGTAGGCCTTGAAGATTTCCGGCGGGGGAAGATTCATTTCAAACCGCTGATTTGAGGCGCCATTGTCTCACCCACGTTCCGGAGCGATCCAGCTTCGCGTGGCCATCACCTCGCGGAAAATTCCGACGAGCCGCCGCGGCAGCCAACCCAGATTGCCTGGAAAGGGGCCGCTGACGAAACCGGCGTGTCCGCCTTCTGAAGGAAATTCGCAACGCACGGCGGCGGAAACTTCTTCGGACCGCGGCAGCGCCTCTTCCGGCATGAAAGGGTCGTTGCGGGCGTTCACGAGAACCGTCGGCACTTCGACGCGGGTGAGGAGCGGCTTCGCGCTCGCGCGGGTCCAGTAATCGTCGGTATCGCGGAATCCGTGCAGCGGCGCGGTGACGGCATCGTCGAACTCGCGCAATGTACGCGCCCGGCGCATCGCTTTTCCGTCGAACGCCCCCGGAAAGCGCTCGAGCTTGAGTGCGCTCTTATGCTTCATCGTGGCCAGAAACGCGCGCGTGTACAAGAGGTTGAAGCCTCGGCCGAGGGCCTCGCCGGCGGCCATGAGATCGAATGGCGCCGACACCGCCGCAGCTGCAGCGAGCACGCGTTTTGCCTCCCTGTCTTCGCCCAGCCATTTGAGCAGCGCGTTGCCGCCGAGCGACACGCCGACGGCGAAAAGCGGCGCGTGTTTCGCCTCGGCGTGAAACCGCCGCAGGATCCAGCGGATTTCGGCGGCGTCACCGGAGTGATAGGCCCGCGGAAGCCGGTTCGGTTCGCCCGAGCAGCCGCGAAAATGAGGTACCGCGCCGCGCCATCCCAGTCGGTTGAGTTCCCGCGCCAGCGCGGCGGCATAGTGGCTGCCCGAGCTGCCCTCGAGTCCGTGAAACAGCACCACCAGCGGTGAGTTGGCGCTGCCTTGCAGGCGATCGACGTCAATGAAGTCGCCATCGGGGGTGTCCCAGCGTTCCCTCGCCCACTTAATTCCCGGGCGCCTGATCAGCGCGGCGTAGAGGGTCTGCAGATTGCCGCCCGGCAGCCACCATGGAGCCCGGTATGCGGAACTTCCGGATTCGCTCAATGCAGGACTTTGGGCGAATCGGCCGGAGAACGCGGCGACTGCGGTGCAGGCGAGCCGTGGTGCACAATCATGCGCCAGCCGTTTCCGGTGCGAAGATAGATATTGGTTGCGACGACCGGCACCCGCGGTCGCGCGTCTCCCTGAACCAGAATATTTTCGTGCACGCTGTGAACGGCGAGCATCATGCCGGAAAGGACAACCTGGTTTGACAATTGCACCTTCAGCCGCTGGCCGGGGCCGAGAATCTGCACCCAACTCTCGCGCACCTGATCGTAGCCCGCGAGTCGCGGCCCGCCCGGATGAATGCAGACGATTTCCTCGTCGTCGGCCCATACTTCCATCATCGCCTCGAGATTGCTCTCTTCGAGAGCCTCATAAAACGCGGCCTCCGCATCTTGCGGCGTGGGAAAAGTCGTTTTCTTCACGGCGTGCGTTTCCGGAGCCGCGTAGCGTAGCCGAAAAGGCGCACTGCCGCCAGCAGCGGCGAGCGCGCATTTCGAGAAGATCCGTGCAGTCAGCCTGGACAACGATCGAATCCGATCGCCGTTTCGCACCATTGCGCCACGCGCATCAGCGGGTGATCCGCGCCCGCGCAACCGGCGACCTGCATGCCGTACGGCAATCCCCTCTCGGACAAACCGGTGGGCAGCGTTACGGCGGGAAATCCGAGAAGCGTCCAGAGCGTGCAGAAGCTCGGATCGCCCGTCATATCGAGCCGGGCCGGCGCGGCACCGGGCGCCGGCAGCGAGACGATGGCGTCGAAATCTTCGAGCAGGTCGGGCGCAAGTTTGATCAGCCCCGCGCGGTGCGCAATCGCGTTGCGGTAATCGTCATGCGAGATCGTCAGGCCCTCGTCGATCGCTGCATTGAGCGCGGCGCTGAAAACGCGCCGATGCACGGCCTGCCGCGGGGCGTGCTCGCGCGCGCCCTCGAAGAACATGATGGTGCGGTGCACGAGCTGAGCTTCGTTGAAGGAATCGGGCAATGACACGTTGCTGACGCCGGCACCCGCACCCGACAGGCGCATCAGAATCATTCTCAGGTGCGCCGAGGCGTCCGGCTCCGCTGTATTCCAGGGAAATCGCCCGAGAACTGCGATTTTGGGCGGGCGCAGAAGCGCCTCGATCTCCGCGGCGACGGTCCCGGGTTCGGCCAGACAGGCCGAGAAATATGCGGCGTCGGCGACGTTACGGGCAAACACACCCGCCTGGTCGAGCGTCGCGGCGAACGGCAACGCGCCTGTGATCGGCAGCGTACCGAAGCTCGGCTTGAATCCCACCACGCCGCAGAACGCAGCCGGACGGATCACGGAGCCGTTCGTCTGGGTGCCGAGCGCAACGGGAACATGGCCGGCCGCCACCGCCGCGGCCGATCCCGAAGAGGATCCGCCGGGTGTATGCCCGGGGTTCCAGGGATTGCGCGTCGCGGCCGGGTGCATATAGGCGAATTCGGTGGTGGCGGTCTTCCCGAGCGCGTAGCCGCCGGCGGCGATGATCCTGTCCACGAGCGTGGCGTTCCTGCGCGGCTGGTTCCCGATGAACGCAGGCGAGCCCATCTCGGTGGGCAGGTCATCGGTGTCGAAGATGTCCTTCACCCCCACCGGGGCGCCGTGCAACGCACCGGGTTTGCCGCCGGATGCACGCTCCGTATCGCGTGCATCCGCGAGCGCGAGCGCCCGTGCATCGTCGAGCCGGACCCACGCCTTGATTTTTTCTTCGGTGGAACGGAGGCGCTCAAGGCAGGCTTCACAATACGCCCGCGCGCTCAGGGTGCCTTCGCCCAATGCGGGCACAACTGCGCCCAGATCCGCGGGAGCAACCGGCTTCGCAATCTCTTTGTTCAACGGTGGAGTGCCCGCCTAACGCCGCCGCTTCGGCCAGGCTTCCGGATTGAGCAGATTGGGCGGACGCTTCCCCGAGAGCACGGCCGTCAGGTTCTTCATCGCGAGCGTCGCCATCGCCGTGCGCGTGGCGCGCGTGGCGCTGCCGATATGCGGCGCGAGCGCCACGTTTTCGAGACCGAGAAACCCGGGATTGAATTTCGGCTCGCCCTCGAACACGTCGACTCCCGCCGCCGCGATGCGGCGATCCTTCAGCGCCTCCACCAGCGCCGCATCATCGATGATGCCGCCGCGCGCGGCGTTGACGATGACCGCGGTCGGCTTCATCAGCACAAGCTGCTTCGCGCCGATCAGATGGTGGCTCGCCGGCGAATACGGCATGTTGAGACTGACAAAATCGGATTCCTTGAGCAGCCGGTCGAGGGTCGCGTATTTCGCGCCGAGCTGCTTTTCGACCGCTCTCGGCACGCGGTTGCGGTTGTGATAAAGAACGCGCATCGAGAAACCCTTTGCGCGCCGAGCCATCGCCTGCCCGATACGGCCCATGCCGACGATGCCGAGCGTCGCGTGATGCACGTCGACGCCGAGGAATTGGTCGTTCTTCCAGCCCTTCCAGTGGCCGGCCCGCAGCCAGCGCTCGGCCTCGGTCACGCGCCGCGCGGCGGCCATGAGCAGCGCCCAGGCCATGTCGGCGGTGGTGTCGTCGAGCACGCGGGGCGTGTTGGTCGCAAGAACGCCCCGCTCGCTGCAGGCCGCCAGGTCGATGTTGTTGTAGCCGACCGCGATATTGCACACCGCCTTGAGGCGGGGTGCGCCGTCGAGCAACGCGGCATCGATGCGGTCGGAGCCCGTAGGCAGCACGCCGTCCTTGTCGGCGACGCGGCGCCGCAACTCCTCGGCGCTCCAGGGCGTATCGTCCTTCTGGTTTTCTTCGACTTCGAAGCGCGTGCGCAGCTGCGCGATCACGTCGTCGAACGTCGCGCGCGTCACGAGGATCTTCGGCTTCACGGAAACTCCATGGTATGACAAAGGCCTTGTTCCGGTTCGAGGAATCCGCTCATGCCTTCCTGCCGGGCCGACGGCCATTGCGCTGAATATACGGGCAATTCGCCGCAAACGGAAAGGGCGGCCGCAGCCGCCCTGATTCCACCTTCCGGATTCCGCAAGAGCTAATGTCCGTATAGCATCTGCGGCACCCACAACCCGATGGCGGGGAACACGTAAAGCAGCACCAGCGCGATCACCTGGATGCCCATGAACGGCATCATGCCGGCGAAGATTTGATTGAGCGTCACGTGCGGCGGCGACACGCCTTTCAGGTAGAACGCTGCCATCGCCACCGGCGGCGAAAGGAACGCGGTCTGCAGGTTCAACGCCACCAGCAGGCCGAAGAACAGCGGATCGATGTGGAAATGCGGGAGCAGCGGCAGGAAGATCGGCATGAAGATGATGATGATCTCCGTCCACTCGAGCGGCCAGCCGAGGATGAAGATGATGAACTGGGCGAGGATCATGAACTGCACCGGGGTCATGTCGAGCGACAGCACCCACTTCTCGATCAGCTCCTGGCCGCCGAGCAGCGCGAACGCCGCCGAGAAAATGCCGGAGCCGACAAACAGCCAGCACACCATCGCGCTTGTCTTGGCGGTGAGAAAAGACGATTCCTTGACGATGTTCCCGAGCTCCTTCACCGTCTTCCAGATTACGGGGCCGGGACTCCGGCCGCTTGGCAGCGTCTCACGCCAAAAACCGATGAAGCGATAGATCGCCGCCAGGACGAATCCGCCGAATCCGCCGACCGCCGCCGCCTCGGAGGGCGTCGCGAGCCCGAACACGATCGAGCCGAGCACTGCGAGGATCATCAGCGCGAGCGGAAAGAACGAGGTGAGCAGCATCTTGAACACCTCGAGCCGCTCCCAGTTCCAGAGCCGGTAGATGACTGCAACGGCGCCGATGCCGATGCCGAACACGATCCACAACCATAGGGGCACGGGAAGCCGCTCGGATTCTGCGGCAGGTGCTGCGGCGGGTTTCTTCGCGACGGCGGTCGCCGCGCCCTGAGGCTGCTTGGTACCCTCCCCGGTCTTCGCTTCGGCCGGTGCAGCCTCCTTCGCCCCTTCAACCGGGGGTTCCTTGACTCCAGATTCCTTCTCTTCAGCTTCGGGTGCGCCGATGATGCCCGTTGACGCCTCCCTTTCCGGTTCGGGCGCCGCGGCGAGGCCGCCCACCTCGATCAGCCCGGCGGTGCTGGCCTCGACTTCCGGCGCTGTCGCCACCCGGTAGGTGACGCCTAGTACTGCGGCAATGAACAATGCCGGCACCAGCGTGACGAGCAGTTGCCCGAGCGCGGTGCGTTGCGCGACGCCAGCGC
>JBGPYQ010000121.1:0-9685 GCA_041493345.1 Gammaproteobacteria bacterium
ATGAACGAGCTGCCGAAGGCTCCCTTGTGGCTGGTCTTGCCGTAGCGGTCGTACGACATGTATTGCGCGCCGGTCGTGCCCATGTGGTTCTCGACGTTCTCGTCGAAGATTGCCCACGTTCCCGAGGCGAAGTGCGTCATGATGTATTTGCCCAGGAGCTCGCTCGAATTGGCGAGGCCCCTCGGGTGCTTGCCGTTCGCCGAGTTGAGCAGGATGCGCGGGTTCTGCGCCGCCCACGCGGCGAGCACAACGACGCTCGCCGGCTGGAATTGCTTCTCCTTCTTCCGGTCGTAGTACTCGACGCCGGTGACGCGATTGCCCCGCGCGTTGGTCAGAACGCGCGTGACCGTGCTCCATGGGCGCACTTCGGCCCCGGCCTTTCTCGCATCGGACAGGTAGGTGACGAGCGGGTTGGAGAGCGCCCCGGTCGGGCAGCCGACGTGGCACCAGCCGTCGTAGATGCACGCCGGCCGCCCTTTGTACACGGTCGAATTCATTCCGACCGCCGCCGGAACCATGCGGATGCCGACCGCCTCGAAGCCCTTCAGCCAGATGTCGCCGTTGCGGAAAGTCTTCATCGGCGGCATCGGGTAGGGAGCGCCGGCCGGCCGCCAGATCTCCTCGGCCCCGGCGTTACCGGAGACGCCGACGTCGCGGGCGACCTTGTCGTAGTAGGGCGCGAGGTCCCGGTATTCGATCGGCCAGTCATGTGCCCGGCCCTGCTCGCTCTTGATCTTGAAATCGTTCGGGAGCAGGCGCGGCAGATTCGCGAAGTAGTGCAGTGCGGCGCCGCCGACGCCCCAGCCCGACTGAAAGCCGTACGAAACGGGATTCCGGCCTTCGAGCAGGAACGGCGGGCCGGCGGCCTTGAGCCGCCGTCCCCAGAAATCAGAGCTGATGAGATCGGAGAGCTGCCAGTCCGGCCCCTGCTCGAGCACGACGACCTTCTTGCCGGCCTTTGCGAGCACCGCGGCATAGACCGAGCCCGATGCGCCCGCACCGACGATGACGACATCCGCTTTTACGAGCCTGGCCATGTCACCACCTCTTCTCGGGCGCGATGTGCGGCATATAGGGGATGCCGAGGGCCTCGTAGCCTTCCATGGTTCCGAAGACCACGTCGACGGCGTCGCTGCGCGTCACCAGATAGACGAACGGCCCGGGCGGGCCCTGCCATCCGTCCAACTTGCTCTGGCGCATCAGATCGACGAACTCGCGCTGCTCGCCGGTATTGAGGTGGGTGAAGCGGCGGCCGCTGCGCGCCTGACTCGCCTTGTCGATTGCACCGATAGCGGCGCGGTAGAAGTTTGCATACGGCGGCCTGACATTGAGAATGCGCGCTTCGAGCAGCGCCTCCTCCGGCGGAACCGAAAGCTGCTGGTCGATGAAATGCGCAATGCCCGCCGCGCGCGCCCCGGGAACGAGCGTCTCGCCCAGGGCCTCGAGAATCTCGCCTTCGTCGGCGTTGAGCAATCGGAACGGCACGCCCTGCGCGCGCGCCTCGCGCGCGGTCAGCAGGACCTGCGCGCCGCCGACCGTGAACGCGAGCGCGCCGAGCGCCGCGCCGCGCATGAAGTCCCGCCGTTTCATCACGTGGTGCATGAGGTTCTCCCAGGCAACATTATTCTCGCTGCCGACTCCAGGCTCTACCTGGGCATCGGCGCTTTCACCGCGGCATAGAGATCGCCCAGCGGCACGACGCGCCCGTGCAAGGGCAGGATCCTGTCGATGGGAAGCTTCAGGCGCTCGAGGTTCGCGACCAGGGCCAGATGGTTCGGATTCGCCTGAGCGGGCGGCGGCGAATTCGGCGGGCCGGGCGTGAACACGTCCGCCTCGATCAGCAGCTTCTCCTTGGGCAGGTACGCCATCAGGAAGCTGTCGTTGTGGTCGCCGCCGGTGATGCGGTGGATCTCGATCGAGCGCGAGCCGTCGTTCAGCACGAGCTTGTCGTTCACCGTCTGGAATTTCGCCTTCTTTCCCGATTGGGCGAGCCGGTCCGGATTCAGCTTGTTCGGGACCGCGAAGGCGCGCTCGAAGTACGCCTTGTTCCCCGCCTGGGTGATGAGGGTGGCGCCTTCGGCCACGGCCGTGCGCAATCCGCCCGAATGATCGAAATGGCCGTGCGAGTTGATCACGTAGCGGATCGGCTTGCCCGGAGCGAGCTTCTTCACCTCCTCGATCACCGTGCCGGAGCGAGCGTCGTTCAATGGCGCTTCCACCAGCACGATATGGTCCTTCATTTCGATCGCGGCGCTGTTGTGCGAGCCGCCGGCGACGAACCAGACCCCTTCGGCCACTTTTTCCGTGGTCACGCGCTCCGTGGCGTTGCGCACGGCGTCCGGCAAGGAGATATCGGCCGGCGCGTTGATCTGGACTTCCTTGACCGCGAGGTCAAGAACGGGAAAGCCTCCCTGCGACTGCTGGATTCTCGAGGGGAATTTCACTCCGCCGTAGTCGCGGTAATCCAAGTAGCGGGTGACGGCCGTCGTTTCGCCGAGCACCGGATCGGGGAGCCGCGATTCGACCCGCTCGACAAAAAAGTCTTCGTTGATGAACGCCGTCGCGGCGAACTTGCCCGGCTCGGTGAAGGAAACGGCGGCGATCGATTTCCCGCCTTCGGTCCGCCAATTCAGGGCGGCGTTGTTCTTCATCGCGGCCTTGATCACGCCATGCGGCGTGATCCACAACTGGTGCACGCGATCGGTCACGAACCTCGGGCCCGGCGCTGGCCCGGCAGCGGCCTGGTTCCAGGCATAGTTTCCGCTCACGAACTGATCATTGCGCTGCTGCGCCACCGGAGGATATCCGCCGCCGCCTTTGGGCTCGCCGCGGCTGAGCGTGATCTCGTCGCGCATCGAGGCGGTTTCGTAATTGATCGTCTTGATCTGGCTGTGCACATTGATTTTCGGCCACGGCATGCCGGGATGAAAGGCCTGGCCGAAGGTGAAGCCGGTGCCATCGCCCGCGTAGCGGATGGACTTCAGGTCGCCCGCGCCCATGGCGCTGGATGCGCGCCTGAGCACGCCTGCGGCATCCTCGGCAAATGCCGCGCCCGAAATGAACGCCAGGGCTGCGGCCGGCAGGGCGAATCCGGTCGAGAAGCGGGTCAACAAGACATTGCGAAACATGGTCTGCTCCTATCTCTGGAGACTTCGGGTCAACAGCGCAAACCTGATTCTATTCCTTTGTTGGAACCGGGCGGCCGCCGCCTTCCGGCAGCAACGGAGGTCGTGATCCGCCTGGAGCGCCGGGCGCTCAACGCGGATTCAGCTGCAGCGCGGCCGCGACGATGGGCTTGGCCCAGTCCGGTGTATTGGGCAGGTCCGCCGCGTTGAGGATCGTTCCCCGCTCCACATGCAGCACCAGGCGGGGCGCGGGTATCTTGCCTTCGGCCGGGTCCGCTTCGGCGCTGTTGTCATAGACGCGCAGCTCGGCCAAATGCGGCAGCAGATGAATGAGGTTCAGGCGGCTGTGCTGATAGCGCCGCCCGATGGCCTCTTCGGGGATGTCGTGCCCGCCCCGCCGCACCCGTGCGCGCACACGAGCGATGTGCGACTCCACACTTGCAAGGCCGGCGTACCAGATGCGAACTTCGATGCCCTGCGCGGCGGCCTCGCGCAGCAGGCGCGGAATGGTGTTCCCGCCCAGGGTGGTTTCAAAGGCGAAATCCAGGCGCCCGGCGATGGCGCGCTCGAGCAACTCACGCCCCTGCCTCCAGGCGAGACCGTTGGCCTGCGTCTGATCCAGTCCGGGGTTGGCGGTGATGAGTGCGCGCGCCGCTTCGTCGGGGTTGAAGTAATCGGCGCCGAATGCCCGAAAGGCTGCCCCGCCGATGCTGCTCTTGCCGGCGCCATTGACACCGGCCAGCACATAAATGCGCGGCGACGCGACGCGTTTCAACGCCAGGCTGATCAGCCTTTGGCTGATCAGCCTTTTCTTGATGCGAGCTTGCGCCGCTTGCGCACCACCTTCACCGCGGCACGGCCCAGCTCGGCGGGCGTGGCATTGAAAGCCGCCTCCATGCCCTTGCGCGCGGCCGGCGTCTGCATGCGGCCAAGCAGCGTATCAAACTGCGCGCGGTGATCCTCCAGCGTGTGCGAGCGCGTCTTCGCCAGCGATTCGAACTCCTCGTACGAAATCAGAACCGCCCTGGGCGTGTCGTGCCGCGTAATGGCGACCGCGCCGTCGCGCATGGCCTGATCGAAGACGGCGCCGAACTCGTTCTTGAGCCGGGTGGCGGGGATGCTTGGAATATCGACCAGCTCGCCCAGCTTGTTGCGAAATGTCAGTGTGCTCATGGCAGCTCCGGGATCATTTCGACCATTATAGCGATATTGGCTATTTTGTCCAA
Organism: Gammaproteobacteria bacterium; assembly: GCA_041493345.1. GTDB lineage: Bacteria > Pseudomonadota > Gammaproteobacteria > Burkholderiales > SG8-39 > VBDM01. The sequence goes on from JBGPYQ010000121.1 coordinate 4,352, forward strand.
ACAGCTGGGCCAGCCGTCGCGCGCAACGACGGCCCTACTTCGCCCTCTTGTAGAAATTCGACGCGGACCCGCGGCCTCCGGCCACGTTCGGATTGGTGTTTTGAAACTCCTCGGCGGTGAGCCGATCGATCGAGCGCGTCTGCGCCTCGCCCTCCCAGTTCGGGAAAGAGCTGGATACGATCTTGTAGGTGACCGTCTTACGACCCTCGTCGACCGTGTAGGTGCCGAACACCGAGAGGCTTCGGCGCATGATCACCTGGTACTCCTCGGCGGTGCCGGTCAGGCGGTTGTTGGATGCGATCTTCGGAACATCGCTCGCCACATGGACTTGCGCGAAGCGGCCGTCGGCAGTGAAGATGAGGATGCCCTTCGGCGTCTCGCCGAACGGATACGACTTCTTGCCGTCCGGCGCCGCGACCTCGGCGACCACGAAATCCCAGGTGCCGACGAGCTGGTCCCTGAGGCTCTTCGCCTGCTGCGCGGCAGCACCGCCGCCCGTCAGCGCGAGCGCAAGAGCAGCGACCGAAATTTGCACGATCTTCATGATGTCCTCCCCGGATATTGTGCGTGGCAGTTTGCGTATGGTAATGCAGATCGCTGACCGATCAAGGCCTTGCCGGTGAAGCCGGGGGACCGGGTGAAAGAATCCATATGGGGTCGGTGGCTTTGGCGTAACATACGGCTCCGCATTTGGGGTGCCAAGGCATTCCTGAAATAGAAAACAAGGAGTATCCGACTTGCAAGAAATTCTGAAATACCTGAAAGACCGCGGTGAACGGCTTGACTCGGAGATCGCGACAGACACGGGAATCTCGCTTGAAAATGTGCGGCTCAGTGTGTCCAAGCTGTCGGCCAGAGGCGAGGTCATCATGTGTCAGTCGATTCGATTCAACAACGGCAAGAAGAACGAGGGCTTGCTCTGCCGGATCGCAGGATATATTCCGCCTGCCAGTCCCGGCAGGAAATCCAAAGCGCAGCTGAAAGCGCAGATGTAGGAAGAAAAGATGCTTTTCGCCGATTCGCGTACAGGAGAATGAAAAAGCCCTGGGGCTCGAGAAAACGCTGCCATGAATGCACCGCAACCGATTTCCCCCCGTCAGCGCCTGCAAGAGCTCCTCGCGATACCGGAGGCGCAGCGAAGCGAAGCTCAATGGGATGAGATCAACGAGCTTGAAATCAGGCTCGCTTCGGACAATCGACAGGACACTCCGCAGCAGGGCGCCCGGCGGAACGCCCCTGTAACCGCCGGTCATCCCAGGTCCGGCGGCGGCCCACAGGGCAAGAAGCCCTACAGGAAATTCCACAAGAGGCGACCCAATGGAGGTGCTCCGTGACGGAACCTCAGGCAATTATCTCCGTCACGAACCTCTCAAAAAAACGTAGGCCTCCGGTTTCCGGGCTCTCTTCATTCCCAAGAGAAATGGAAGAGGCGAGACGAATAGAAGGCCCTCTCAGCCACGACTTAAACCGCTAGCGCGCCCTGGCGCTCCTTCAGCGCACCGACCGCCATGCGCCGGATCAGCGCCAGCCCCTGTAACCGCGCCGGCCACCGTAGATTCCAATTCCCAGGGAGGGACCATAGAAAACCGGTGAACCGTAATAGGCAGGTGCCGGTGTGTAGTACCCTGGCCCCCCGTAGTAACCGGGACCGACTGGTATCGCCACGCATCCACCCAACATCCCTACCGCAGACAACACAAGCATCGCTTTGATCGATTTCATGATCGTGTTACCTCCATTGCATGATTATATGAATCTGCGGCGGTCAAAGCGACCAAGATTGCGTAACAATGTGCTACGCCGGATACATGTTTGATGATGATGGACAAGAACAACCTTCAGATTGCCGAGGTAATACTGAAGTGGCTGGCGGAAAACGCGGTGAGATGATGCGGTCACTATCGGAGCCGGGCCGTGCTCGATCTATCACCCAAGCGCCTTCAGGCCCTTGCGTTCTACTAAGTCAAGCAGTTTGAGCGCCAGGCCGCTCGGTTTTTTCTGGCCGATTTCCCACTTCTGCACTGTCGAGACGCTGGTATTAGACAAAAGGAGGCCCACCATGAAATCTTTCTCAACCTTCACCCAGGGGATCGCCATGTCGGCACTGGTGTCGCTCGCGAGCACGTCGGCTCTTGCCGCAACCTTCGTTTACGTATCGAACGCCGAGGACGGCGACATCGGTGCCTACAGCATGCAGGCGGACGGGGCGCTTGCGCCGCTCGCGCGCGTTCAGGCGGCGAAGGTGGTGATGCCGATGGCGGTGAGCCCGAACCGGCGCTTGCTCTACGCGGCCTCGCGCTCGAAGCCGTTTACCGTGCACGTCTATTCGATCGACTCGGGCTCGGGCGCCTTGAAGCCCCTGTCCACCGCGCCCCTCGCGGAGAGCTTCCCGTACATCTCGCTCGACCGGACGGGGCGCTTCCTCTTCGGCGCCTCCTATGGCGGGCACCTGGTGAGCGTCAACGCGGTCGGCGGCGACGGGCGCGTCCTGGCGGAGCCCTTGCAGGTGGTTCCGGTGGGCCGCAACGCCCACTCGATCCTCGTGGACGCGAGCAACCGCTTCGTCTACGTCCCGAATCTCGGCACCGACCAGATCTTCCAGTTCGTCTTCGACGAAAAGTCCGGGCGCCTCGCGTCGAACACGCCCGCGGTCCTCCAGATGAAACCCATGACGGGCCCGCGCCACTTCATCTTCTCGCCCGGCAACAAGTTCGTGTACCTCCTCTCGGAACTCGTCGCCACGGTGACGACGCTTTCGCTCGACTCCAGGACGGGGCTTTTGACCGAAGTGAGCTCGGCCTCCGCCCTGCCGCCGGATTCCAAGCTCCAGCCCGGCGCGCCGCGCCCGTCCTCGCGCAACACCGACAACGACATCTGGGCCGCGGACCTGCACCTGACCTCGAACGGAAAATTCCTGTACGCCTCGGAGCGCACCTCCAACACCCTCGCCGCGTTCAGCGTCGATGCGGCAAGCGGCAAACTCACCTATCTCTCGAGCACGCCCACCGAAAAACAGCCGCGGGGATTCGCGATCGAACCCAGGGGACGATTCCTCGTCGCCTCCGGCGAAAAATCGGAAACCATCTCCGTCTATGCGATCGACCCGGCGAGCGGCGCGCTCAAGCTGCTGCAGAAGGTTCCGGCGGGGAAAGGCGCGAACTGGGTGGAGATCGTCAGTTTCGATTGAAGACGGCCTAGTCACCGCGATTACGGTTTGATCCCCAGGGAGGCAATGATGGTGAAAATGTCAGGCGGGCGCGCGGTCGTCGAATCGCTCCGCACCGAGGGCGTGCGCTACGTTTACGGCATCGTGGGTTCGTGCATGGTCGAGATCATGGACGACATGTACGACCGGCGCGACATCGGCTGGGTCGGCACGCGCCACGAGCAGGGCGCGGCCCACATGGCAGACGGCTACGCGCGGGTCTCGGCCAGGGCCGGCGTGTGCATGGCGACCAACGGCCCCGGCGCAACCAACCTCGTCACCGGAGTTTCGGTCGCGCTGCTCAGTCACTCGCCGCTGATCGCGATCACCGGGGCGCCGCAGATCTCGCAGCAGTATCGCGACTCGTTCCAGGAGATCGACCAGGTGGCCATGTTCCGGCCGCTCACCAAGTGGAGCGTGCAGGTGCCGCTTGCGGAGCGCATCCCGGAGCTTTTCCGGCACGCCTTCCGCATCGCCACCAGCGGCAAGAAGGGCCCGGTGCATATCGACCTGCCGCGCGATCTGCTCAACGAGGACATCGAGGCCGAAGTGCTCGCGCCGGCGCACTACCGCGAGGGGCGCTCGGGCGCTGCGCACTCGGAGGCCGTGGCCGCGGCCGCAGCGGTACTGCTGCGCGCGAAGCGGCCGGTCTTCATCGCCGGACTCGGCGTGGGCGACTCCGATGCACGGGATGAGCTCCTGGAGCTCGCCGGGATGCTCTCGGCGGGCGTGGTGACCTCGTATTCGCGCAACGATGTGGTCCCGACCGGGCACCCGCTGGTGGTGGGGCCGATCGGGCGCGCGGGCGCGCCCGAGGCGAAGGCGCTGCTGCAAGGCGCGGATCTCATTCTCGCCGCAGGCACGCGGCTCGCCCAGTTCACCACGTTCTACGATCACAGCATCGTTCCGGCCGACGTGCCGATCCTGCAGATCGAAATCGATCCGAAGGAGATCGGACGCAACTATCCGGTCGAGGTCGGGCTGGCCGGCGACGTACGCGAGACGTTGAGTGCGCTGATCGCCGCGCTGCGCTCGCGCGAGTCGGGCTGGCCGCGCAACCGCGAGCACCTCGACGCCGTTTCGCAGCGCAAGCGCGAGCGCGCCGAGCGCATCGCCGCCGCCGGACGGCTCGACAGCACGCCGATGAAGCCGCGGCGCGTGCACGCGGAGCTGCGCAAGGTTCTGCCGCGGAACACCGTGATCTGCATCGACGGCGGCACCACCATCTCGCCGGTATTCAACATGTACGACTTCGACGAACCGCGGAGCTTCGTCACGCCCGTCGATCAGGGCTGCCTCGGCTTTGCCTACCCGGCCTCGATCGGGGCCAAAATGGCCGCGCCCGGGCGTCCGGTCATCAGCTTGAACGGCGACGGCTCTTTCCTCATGAACGCCTGCGAGATCGAGACCGCCATGCGCTGTCGCGTGCCGGTGGTGGCGATCGTGCTCAACAACAACTGCTGGGGCAGCGAGAAGGCCTACCAGAAGTATTTCTTCAACGGCCGTTACGTCGGCGCCGACCTCACCAACCCGCGCTTCGACAAATTCGCCGAGCTCTTCGGCGCTCGCGGCTTCTACGTCGAGCGGCCCGGGGACATCGGCGAGGCAGTCAAGGAGGCGCTCAAGGCCGACGTGCCCTCGATCATCGAGATTCCCGTGGACCCCGAGGCGCTCGAGCAGCCTGCGCGGGGGGACGCGGTGAAGACGGACAGGCGGCAGCATTAGCGGCCCATCAGGCGGTGGGCGCAAAACCGAACACGCGCTCGAACTTTTTCGCGAACGCGGGCCAGGCCTGCGGATTCAGGAGCCGCGGCGCGGGATTGCCGTCCAGCACATCGAGAATCTGGCGTGCCGCAATGGACCCGTTGTTGCGCCGAGCTTCACGCGTCGTGCCGGCGATGTGGGGGCTCGCGACGACAGTGTCGAGTTGCAGCAGCGGATGATCGGGCGGCGGCGGTTCCGGATCCCAGACGTCTAGCCCTGCCCCGGCAATGCGTCCCGCGCGCAGCGCCTCGGCAAGTGCCGCCTCGTCATGAATGCCGCCGCGCGCGGTGTTGATGAAGCAGGCGTGCCGCGGCATCCGGGCGTATTCGCGCGCGCCGATCATGCCGCGCGTCTCCTGCGTGAGC
>JBGPYQ010000074.1:0-14402 GCA_041493345.1 Gammaproteobacteria bacterium
ACCAACCAATACCAGAGCTGGGAAGTCGTCGACCCGGAAAAATGGGTGCCCGAAGGCTACGTCTGCGTGCGCGTCGATTCGCGCGGCGCCGGACGCTCTCCCGGCTATATCGATCACTTTTCACCGCGCGAAGCGAAGGACTTCTACGACTGCATCGAATGGGCGGGAGTGCAGCCGTGGTCGAGCGGCAAGGTCGGCCTGAACGGCATTTCCTACTACGGCATCAACCAGTGGCACGTGGCCTCGCTCGCGCCGCCGCACCTTGCCGCGATGTGCGTCTGGGAAGGCGCGGCCGACTGGTACCGCGACATGACGCACCACGGCGGCATCCTTTCCACGTTCTGGGCCAACTGGTACGACATGCAGGTGAAGACGGTACAGTACGGGCTGGGCGAGCGCGGCCCGCGCAGCCGCGTCACCGGGGCGCTTGTGTGCGGCGATGAGACACTGTCGGACAAGCAGCTGCAGCAAAATCGCTGCAATTTCGGCGACGAAATCCTCGCGCACCCGCTCGATGACGATTATCACAAGGCGCGCTCGCCGGTCTGGGAGAAAATCACCGTACCGCTCCTGTCCACTGCGAACTGGGGCGGGCAGGGGCTGCACCCGAGGGGCAACTTCGAAGGATTCGTGCGCGCGGCGTCCAAAGAAAAATGGCTGGAGGCGCACGGCATCGAGCACTGGACGCATTTCTACACCGACTACGGCGTCGATCTGCAGAAACGCTTCTTCGCGCATTTTCTCAAGGGCGTCGACAACGGCTGGAAAACGCAGCCGCGGGTGCAGCTGCAGGTGCGCCACGTCGACCGTTTCGTCGGGCGGCACGAGGACGAATGGCCGATACGGCGCACGCAGTGGACGAAGTTCTACCTCGATCCTGCCGGTCACGGCCTCGGCCGCGAGCCGGTCAAAGCAGCGGGGAGCGTCGGCTACGACGCGCTCGGCGACGGTGCGACTTTCGTTTCCGCGCCGCTCGAACAGGACACCGAAATCACCGGACCGCTTGCGGCGAAGCTGTTCGTATCGTCCTCTACCGCAGACGCCGATATGTTCCTGGTGTTCCGGGTGTTCACGCCGGACATGCGCGAAGTCGTGTTCATGGGGGCGATCGACCCGCACACGCCGGTCGCCCAGGGATGGCTGCGCGCCTCGCACCGCAAGCTCGATCCGAAGCTTTCCACGCAATACCGGCCGTACCATACGCACGACGAGCTGCAGCCTCTGAAGCCGGAGGGGGTGGCCGAGCTCGATGTCGAGATCTGGCCGACCTCCATCGTCGTGCCGGCGGGCCACCGCATCGCCTTGACCGTGCGCGGGCGGGACTATGAATGGCAAAAATCCACCGGCGCCCGGCTGTCCAATTTCAAAAACGAGTTGCGCGGCTGCGGTCCGTTCCTGCATGATGATCCACGCGATCGTCCGGCGGCGGTTTTCGGCGGCAGGACGACGCTGCATGCCGGACCGGGCCGCGAGGCTTATGTACTGGTGCCGATGGTTCCGCAAAAACGCTGATCGGCCCATCGAGGAAGGACTATCGTGACAATGAAGCTGTATGGGTTCTGGCGCTCGCTCGCCACTTATCGCGTGCGCACCGCGCTCGCATTGAAGGGGGTCGAGGCGGAACAAATCTCCATCAACCTTCTGGAAGGGAAGCAGCATACCGCGGAATACAAAGCGGTCAACCCGCAGAGCGTGCTGCCGGCGCTCGTGGTCGACGGCGGGCCGCCGCTGTTCCAGTCGATGGCGATCCTGGAGTACCTCGAAGAGACGCACCCGAATCCGCCGCTCCTGCCGAAAGACCCGCGCGGCCGGGCGCGGGTGCGCGGGCTGGCGCAGATCGTCGTGAGCGACGGCCATCCGCTGGTCGTGCCACGCATCCGCGGCTATCTCGAAAACGAAATGCACCAGGACGAGCCGGCGCGCAACAAGTGGCTCGCGCACTGGACCTTGAAGGCGCTGGAGGCCCTGGAAGCGCATCTCGCCAAGGAAAAGGAAACCGGCCGCTTCTGCCACGGCGATGCGCCGACCCTCGCCGACGTCTGCCTCGCCTCCCAGGTGTTCGGCGCGAAGTTTTTCAACGCCGGCACGGCCGGCGTGCCGACGGTCATGCGCATTTTCGGGGAATGCATGAAAATCGACGCTTTCGACCGTTCGCAGCCGCTCAAGCAACCTGACGCGCCCAAGAACCCCACCCACTGACCGTATCCCAAGGAGAAAACATGACATTCAATCGCAGGCGATTCATTCAGGCGACGGGAGCCGGACTCGGTGCCTCCGCGCTCGGTTTTCCGTCGATCGTGCGCGCCCAGGGCGCGTCCATCCGGGTCGGCCTCATGACCGTAAAGACCGGGCCGCTCGCCTCCGGCGGCATCGACATGGAGCGGGCGCTGCAGCAGTACCTGAAAGAGCGGAACTACACGCTCGCCGGACGCAAGGTCGAGCTGCTGGTCGCCGACAGCGGCGGCGTGCCCGCGCAGGCGCGCACCAAGATTCAGGAGCTGGTCGAGCGCGACAGGATCCACGTCATGATCGGCCCGCTCGACACCGCATCCGCGCTCGCCGCCGACGATTACATTCGCCAGGCCCAGCTGCTCACGCTTTCGGTCGCGGCCGCCGAGGACATGACCCAGCGCAAGCCGAATCCCTGGTTCACGCGCGGAACTTCGACTTCGTCGCAATGCTCGCAACCGCTCGCCGACTATTGCTACAAGACCCTTAAATACCGGCGCATGGTGACGATCGCCGACGACATCGCTTACGGCCACGAAATGTGCGCCGGTTTTCAGCGCGTGTTCGAGGAAGCGGGCGGCAAAATCGTCCAGAAACTGTTCCCGCCGCTCACCGTTCCGGACTACGGCACCTATCTCGCGCAGCTCAAGACCAACGCGGACGCCATCTTTCTCGGCTTCGCCGGGTCAAACGGTTTTCGCTTTCTGCGCCAATTCAACGAGTACGGCCTGAAGGGCAAGATCACGCCGGTCGGCGGCATGACGGCGCTCGACGAAGGGGTGCTGCGCAACATGGGCGACGAGGCGCTCGGCATCGTCACTTCCTGCTGGTATTCGGCCGAGATCGAAAATGCAATCAACAAGCGGTTCGCGGCGAATTTCCGCATCGACTGGACCTACGATCCGGGCTTCTATGCCGCCGCCACCTACGTCGAGGCCGCGGTGCTGGAAGCGACCCTGAACGCGATCAAGGGGAAGATCGAGGACAAGGAGGCTTTCATGAGGACCGTGCGCAACATCAAGGTAGACACCGCGCGGGGTCCCGTTGCATTCGACAAGTACGGCAACGTGGTAGGCAACATCTATATCCGCAAGGTCGAGCGCAAGGACGGACGGCTGGTGAACCGGGTCATCCACACCTATCCAAACGTCAGCCAGTTCTGGACCTACAAGCCGGAGGAGTTCCTGAAGAATCCGGTGTACTCGCGGGACTGGCCGCCCGCGAAAAACCTCGAGTCGTAGTCAAAAATATGCCGTAGTCTCGTATCCCCTCATCCCCGGCCCTTCTCCCGAGGGGAGAAGGGTGATTCTCCCTCTCCCTCCGGGAGAGGGAAGGGGTGAGGGAGAATTTTGAGATAAGTTCCAGTCATTCCGCCAACAACATGCAGTTCTGGATCGTCCAGACTTTGAACAGCCTGGCCCTCGGAGGCCTGCTGTTTCTGCTCGCGGCGGGTTTTTCCCTGATCTTCGGGCTGCTGCGGATCGCGAACCTTACGCACGGCTCGCTGTTCATGCTGGGCGCCTATATTGGCGTGACTGTTCTCAAATACGTACCCAATCTTTGGCTCGCGGCGCTGATCGGCGGGCTGGCCGTGGCAGCGTTCGGCGGATTGTTGGAGCGGCTCCTCTTGCGCCAGCTCGCGGGGAACGCCCTGGGGCAGGTGCTGGTGACGCTGGGAATCTCGTTCATCCTCGCCGACTTCTGCCTCATCGTCTGGGGCGGAGACCCGATTCCGCTGCCGACGCCGGCATCGCTGCAGCAGCCGATTGTCGTCGGCGGAGTGGCGTTTCCGACCTATCGGCTGGTGGTCCTGGCGATCGCGATCGTCACTGCTATCGTGCTGCATTTGCTGATGGAGCGCACCCGGCTCGGCGCGATGATCCGCGCCGGGGTCGACGACATGCAAATGGCGCGCGCGGTCGGCATTCCCGTATCCAGGCTGTTTACCGCCGTCTTCTGTCTTGGCGCTGGGCTCGCCGGGGCGGGCGGAATCATCGGCGGGCCGATCATGTCGGCTTATCCGGGACTGGATGCGGACATGCTGCCTCTTGCGCTGATCGTGGTGATTCTCGGCGGCGTGGGCAGCCTGCTCGGTGCCTTCGTCGGCAGCTTCATTACCGGAGCTATTTATACCTTCGGCACCGCGCTGCTTCCGGATCTGGCCTACGTGATCCTGTTTCTGCCGATGATCTTCGTGATCGCCTTCCGTCCGACAGGATTATTCGGAAGGCAGGGCGCGTGATCTGGACAAGGTGGATCATCCTTGCGGTGGCTCTCGCCGGTTTGCCGCTGGTGGCGGGAGATTTTTACGTCAATCTGACCAGCCAGATCTTCATCGCCGCGATTTTCGCCGCGAGCCTCAACCTGCTGGTCGGCTACGGCGGCTTGGTGTCCCTCGGGCATGCCTCATGGATCGGTCTCGCAGCCTACATCTCGGGCTGGTTCTTCCTGAAAATGGGGCTGGGGCACGGGATCACGGCGCCCATTGCATTGCTCGGGACGACGCTCATCGCGGGCCTTTTCGGCTGGATCGCTCTGCGCGCCAGCGGCCTTGGATTCCTGATGCTTACGCTCGCGCTGTCGCAGGTCCTGTGGGGCACCGCTTATCGCTGGGCATCGGTGACCAACGGCGACAACGGACTCGCCGGACTCACCCGTCCCACGCCGTTCGGCATCAGCCTAGAGGGCCCGGCGGCGTTCTATTATTTTTCGCTCGCGATCACTGTCCTCGGCATCTGGTTGATGTCGAGGTTCGTGGATTCGCCCTTTGGAGCTGTGCTGCGGGGGACAAAAGACCAGCCGCGGCGCATGGGTGCGCTCGGCCACGACGTCTGGCTGATCCGCTGGATCACCTTCGTCTACTCCGCGTTTTGGGGAGCGGTCTCGGGACTGCTATTCGTCTATTACAACAAGTACATCCATCCGTCATCGCTCTCGCTCACCAACTCGGCAGAAGTATTGCTGGGAGTCATTGCCGGCGGGTCCGGAACACTCGCCGGGCCCATCGTCGGCGCGGCGATCGTGATGCTCCTGAAGAACTACGTGTCCGCCTATGTCGAGCGCTGGAACATGCTGCTCGGTTTCGTGTTCGTGGGGATCGTGATTTTCGTGCCGGAGGGCGTGGTGCCGGGATTCCGCCGCCTGTTTTTGCGCCTGAAGGCCGCGCGCTGGAGAAAAACGTGACTCCCGCGCTTCAATTGAGCGGCCTGAAGAAAGCTTTCGGCGGTCTGCCGGCAATGAACGGCGTTTCGCTGGAGGTCATGCCGGGCGAGCGCCGCTTGATCATCGGCCCGAACGGCGCGGGCAAGACCACGCTTTTCAATCTGATCACCGGGGATCTGCCGCGCGACGCCGGCACCATCCGGCTGTTCGGCGAGGAAGTCTCCAAATTGCGCCCGCACCAGCGCGCGCACCGCGGCCTTGCGCGAACCTATCAGATCATCACGCTGTTTCCGAAAGACGTCCTCGAGCACAACATCGTGCTCGCTCTCCTGGGACTTTCGTCTCTGCGCTGGAGCACGTTTCGCGCGCTCCCCCGGTATCGCGACCTGTACAAAGAAGCGCACAGGGTGCTCGGACTGGTGGGTCTGGAGCATCTCGCGCAGCGCCCGATCGGGGAGGTGGCCTACGGGGAGAAACGGCGCGTCGAGATCGCGATGGCGCTGGCGCAAAAGCCCAGGGTTCTGCTGCTCGACGAGCCGCTCGCCGGGCTTTCCCGCGAAGAACGCGTTGCGATGAAGGAACTGATCGCCGTCATCCCGCGTGAAGTGACCGTGGTGATGATCGAGCACGACATGGACACCGCCCTTGATCTGGCCGAGCGCATTACCGTGCTCCACTACGGCAGCGTCATCGTCGAAGGCACGCGCGCAGAAGTCGTCGCCCATCCGAAGACTCGCGAGGTCTACCTTGGCAACTGAAGCGCTGGCGCTTTCCGGGGTCGACGCGCTCTACGGTGACAGCCATGTTTTGCATGGCGTCTCGTTCACGCTGAACGCCCGGCGCGTGCTGGCATTGCTTGGCCGCAACGGCGCGGGCAAGACCACTTGCATGAACGCGATCATCGGCTTTCTGCCGCCGCGCGGCGACATCCGGCTGTTCGGGGAGCCGATCGCAGGGCTCCCGCCCGAGGCGATTTCGCGCAAGGGCGTGGGCTTCGTGCCGCAGGGCAGGCGGATTTTCCCGACGCTGACGGTGCGCGAGAATCTCGTCGTGGCGCAACGGTCGCGCGCGGAAACGGCAAAGCCGTGGACGCTGGAGCGCGTATGCGAGCTGTTTCCGAGTCTCAATGAGCGGCTGCAACAGACCGCCGGTTCGCTCTCGGGCGGCGAGCAGCAGATGCTCGCGATCGGACGCGCACTGATGGGCAATCCGCGCGTGCTGCTGATGGACGAGCCTTCCGAGGGCCTCGCGCCCCTGATCGTCGCCGAGGTCGGCCGCACTATCGCCCGGTTGAAGGAGGAGGGGCAGTCGATCGTGCTCGTCGAGCAGAACATCAAGCTCGCGCTGGACCTCGCCGATGACGTTGCGATTTTGAATACCGGACAGGTTGTCTTCTCCGGCCGCGTCGATCAAGTGCGCGACAATGAGGCTCTGATTACGCAGCACCTGGGGGTTTTTTAATTTCACACAAGAAAGGAACAGTTGTCATGATGTTTACCTGCACAATGCCCGGATGCGCCGACCCGCTCCACGGTCTCCGCATGATGCCTGCGACCGGTGCGCGTTCGGCGAGAGCCGCGCGCGCCCGGCGCCCGGCCGCAACCAAAGTCGTGCGTAACCGCAAAGGCCGCAGTCTGCGCATCGACATTCACTGCCATTTCCTGAACCGGGACGCCGCGGCAAAAGTGGCGCACCTGAATCCGGCGCAGTACGAACCTCAGGTCAGGTTCGCCAATGCGCTGACGCGCGAAGTCAACGTCAAGCAGATGCAGGACCGCGGGCCGAAGCTCTCCACCATCGAGCTGAGGTTGAAGGACATGGACCGCATGGGCATCGACATCCAGGCGGTGTCGCCCGCGCCCCAGCAGACCTACTACTGGACCGAACCCGGCCTCGGCGTCGAGGTATCGCGGATGATCAACGACCGGCTTGCGGAGATCGTCGCCAAGTGGCCCGAGCGCTTTGTCGGACTGGGCACCGTGCCGCTGCAGAACGTCGATCTTGCGGTGATCGAGCTCGAGCGCTGCGTGAAGCAGCTCGGCCTGCGCGGCGTGGAGATCAATCCCAACGTCAACGGCCTGGACCTCACCGACTCGCGCCTGAATCTGGAGAAGTTCTTTGCCAAGGCGCGCGAGCTCGACATCGTGATTTTCATGCATCCGACCGGCTTCACCCAGGGCGAGCGCCTGATGGACCACTATTTCAACAACGTGATCGGCAACCCGCTGGACACGACCATCGGCACGAGCCGCCTGATCTTCGACGGCGTGATGGAGAGGCACCCGGGCCTCAAGGTCGTGCTTCCGCACGCCGGCGGGTTTCTCGCGCACTACTGGGCGCGGATGGACCACGCCTGGCGCGCGCGCCCCGATTGCCGCACGGTGATCAAGAAAGCGCCTTCGAGCTATCTCAAGAAATTCTATTTCGACACCATCACCTTCGATTCCGAGATGCTGCGCAATCTCATCGACAAGTTCGGCCACCAGCAGGTGCTTCTGGGGACGGACTATCCTTTCGACATGGGCGAGGAAGACCCGGTCGGCCTGATCAACAGCGTGCCGCGGCTGAAGCCGGGCGAGAAGGAAAAGATAATGGGAGGCAATGCTGCCCGTCTGCTCAAGATCAGGCGATAATAGGCGGTGTCCGCGGGGCGAAAGCGCGCGATGAATCGTGATGTGGAGGAAAACGCGGTCTGTCCCCGGTTTTGTTCGTCAGGATGACACGCGACTAATATGCCCAAGAAAAACCCTAAACGCATCGGCCTGGCCATCATCGGCGCGGGCCGCGTCGGGCTGTTCCGCGGCGAAGTCGCCGCGCGGCACCCGCAGGTGGATTTCATCGGCCTCGCCGAAATCAAGCCGGAACGCGCAAAGCAGGTCGCGGGCAAAATCGGCGCGGATTTCGTGACCGCCGATTATCGCGAGCTGCTCGCGCGGCCGGAAGTGACCGCCGCGATCATCGCCACCGACGAGCACCTGCACGTCGATCCCATCCTCGCCGCGGTCGAGCGCAAGCTGTCCCTGCTGATCGAAAAACCCCTTGCCACCGAACTCGCGGATTCGGAGCGCGTGCTGAAGGCGATCCAGAAATCGGGCGTCGATGCGGTGGTGGGCTATACGCAGCGCTTCCGCCGGCGCTGGCTCGTTGCAAAGGAAAAAGTCCGCACCGGCCAGCTGGGTGACGTGACCCTGGTCACGTCCCGCGCGTTCATGAACCGTCTCGTGGCGCTGGACAATTACGAGCGCACCAGCGATCCAACGAAGATCTCTCCCATGGTCATCTCGGGCACTCACGCGCTGGACATCGTCATGTGGATGATGGAGGCGAAGCGACCCGTCGAAATCTATGCGCGCTCGGTGAACAAGGCTCTCGGGCCGCTGTGCAGGGGCATCGACGCCACCGCTGGAGTCATCACGTTCGAGGACGGGAGCCTGTACCACGCCGCCATATCGTGGGCATTGCCGGTTGTCTGGCCCGGCGCTGTCTACAGCCTCGAGGTCGGCATCGTCGGCACGGAGGGCGTTCTCACCATCGACGATACGCACCGCGACATGGTTCTGGCGACGAATCTGTCGCAGGGCGAGGGCTATGCGCCGGATGCGACGCGCCGCGTCGATTTCCTCGGCAGCTATCCGCCGGGCGACGTCGCGCTGGGGGAACTGCGCGGGCCCATGCGCGAGGAAACGGAACAGTGGCTGAATCGCGTCGCGATGGGCCTGCCTACGCAGCACGCGACTGCCGCGGAGGCGCACAACCGGCTGATGCTCACGAAGGCGTTCGATCTTTCCGCGCGGCTGAAGCGGGCGATACCGCTGCCCATAAACGCCGATGAGGCCGCCGAAGACGAAAAGCCGCGCGACAGCCTGCGGGCGGCGGGATAGTCCGAAATCAAAGGAGGAAACATGGGAAAGCTGAAACTGACTCTGTGGGCCGTGCTCGTGCTGTGCCCGGTGCTGTCGCTTGCGCAGAGCGGCTACCCGAATCGACCCGTAAAAATCATCGTCCCGTTCGAGCCCGGAGGCGCGTCGGACTTCGTCGGCCGCATCATGCAGCCGCGCCTCGCAGAGCAGCTCGGCCAGCAGATCGTGATCGAGAACCGCGGCGGAGCAGCCGGAAGCATCGGCGTGGAAGTTGCGGCCCGGGCAGCTCCGGACGGCTACACCCTCCTTCTGGGCAACGTCGGCTCGGTGGCGATCAATCCCGGAGTATTCACGGGTCGGTCCATCAACAACTTGAGGGATTTCATCCCGGTGACCCAGGTCGTCGATGTGCCCGGCGTGCTCATCGTGCACCCGTCCGTTGCGGCCAACAGCGTCAAGGAGCTGGTCGCCTTCGTGAGGGCGAACCCGGGCAAGCTGAACTATGCCTCGCCCGGAAGCGGCAGCCAGAACCGCCTGGAGATGGAGATACTCAGGCGAGCCGAAGGCGGGATGGACATGGTGCACGTGCCCTATAAGGGCGGTGCCGGTCCCGCGGTGACCGGCCTCATCGGGGGCGAGACGCAGATGATGTTTAGCACGGTCTCCTCGGCCATGGGCCATATCAAGGGTGGGCGGCTGAAGGCGCTGGCGGTAACGAGCGCGAAGCGGCTGGAGCAGTTGCCGGACGTACCGACCATGAAGGAATCGGGCTATCCCGACGGCGCCTCGGGCTCCTGGCAGGGCGTGCTCGTTCCCACGGGCACGCCGCGCGAAGTCGTCGAGCGCTTGTACGCGGTGCTGGTGCAGACCATGAAGACGCCCGACGTGATGGAGCGCCTTGCGAAAGGCGGGGCCGAGGCGGTGACGAGCGCCTCGCCGAAGGCGTTCGCGGAGTTCGTCGCGGCGGAAACGCAGCGTTGGGGTAAGGTCGCGAAGGAATCCGGCGCCACGGTGGACTGATAGATGCGTAGCGTGCGCACGGCGCACGCTACGCATTCTCAAATATTCACACCTGATCAGGAGAGGAAGAGATGGCGAATTTCGGTATCGCGGGACTGGACTGGCAACAGCGAATCAACTGGGACCGGCTGCGCAAGTATCGGCTGGAGCGTGCGCGCGAGCGCATGAAGGCGGCCGGCCTGAGCGCAATGCTGGTCATGTACGACGAGAATGTGCGCTATATAACCAGCACCCTCACCCCGGGCTGGAACAAGCTCAAGCCCGGCCTGCGCTA
Organism: Gammaproteobacteria bacterium; assembly: GCA_041493345.1. Classification (GTDB taxonomy): domain Bacteria; phylum Pseudomonadota; class Gammaproteobacteria; order Burkholderiales; family SG8-39; genus VBDM01. The sequence goes on from JBGPYQ010000074.1 coordinate 10,546, forward strand.
CGCGTTGCTGTGCGGTGACGATGCGCCGGTCCTGTTCGAACAAGGCGACCTCGGTTTCCAGATCGAGCGCCATTCGCCGTGGATCCCGAAGGACCACGTGCGCTGGTCCTATGCCTGGATCAAGGGCGCGGCCGGCCCTGCCTCGCTCGCGCAGGTGAAGAAGTTCACCAACGGCATCAAGCAGGAAATGAAGAAGGCCAACGTCGCCGGTCAGAAGCTCGGCGTGGATTTCGTCGACATCAACATGATCCAGGTGTTCAAGGACGAGAAGATCGACTGGACCGACGGCATGACGCCGATGATGGAGGCGCGCGCCGTCAAGAACGTCGACGAACAGGAGTGCCTGCGCATTGTCGGCGCCATCGGCGACGCGGCGCACTGGGAGTTCATGAAATTCCTGAGGCCGGGTCTGACGGAAAACAAGCTGACCGCCCACATCATGGAGTTCCTCTACTCGTTTCCCGGCATGGAGGACGTGGAAGACGTGATCGTCTCCTCCGGGCCGAACACCTGGCCCAACTGGCGCAACTTCTCCGACCGCATCATCAAGCCGGGCGACATCGTCTTCATGGATCTCGCCGCGCTCACCTGGAACGGCTACAAGTCCTGCTATTACCGCACCTACTGCGCAGGCAAGGAACCGACCCAGGAGCAGAAGGATGTCTACGCGATCGCGCTCAAGTGGCTCTACGACTCGATCAAGGCGGTGAAAGTCGGCAGCACCACCCGCGAAATCGCCTCGAAATGGCCCTCGGCCAAGGAGGCCTGGGGCTACGAGGAAGAAGACCAGGCCGCCGCGAATCTGTGGGGACACGGGCTGGGCCTTGCGCAGTACGACCAGCCGGTCATTTCGCGCATCTGGTCGCTCGATCATCCGGTCGAAATCAAGGAAGGCATGGTGTTCGCGCTGGAGACCCAGCACGGCAAGCGTTTCGAGTGGGGCGTGCGCATCGAGGAGATGCTGATCGTCCACAAGGACCGCGTCGAAATCATCTCCAGCTTCCCGGTGGAGCAGATCACCGTGGTCGATCCGATGCCGGGCTACTCAACTCTCGCCGGCCGTTGACGCCAGGGCAGCGTCGAATGAAGTACGCCAGGTGAGCGGAAACGAAATGCGAACGGCGGTACTTCATGCGCCGCGGAAGCTCGATCTCGTCGATCGTTCAAAACCCGTCGCCGGGCCCGGTGAGGTCGTCGTACGCACCGTCGCGACGGCGGTCTGCCATACCGACCTTTCGATCTATGCGGGAGAGCACCCGGGAGTCAAGTATCCGGTGGTGATGGGCCACGAATCGACTGGCGTGATCGATTCGCTGGGCGAAGGTGTATCGGCAGTGAAGCCGGGGCAGCATGTCATCATCAATCCCATCATCGCCTGCGGGCACTGCGACCAGTGCCTGCGCGGAGCCGGCAACCTGTGCCGCAATGCCGGGCTGTTCGGGCGTGAGGTCGAAGGCTCGCTCAGCCAGTACGTCAAGCTGCCGTCGCAATACATCCACGTCCTGCCTCCGCGGCTGCCGCTGGAGCAGGCGACGATCATCGAAACGCTCGCCACGGTGCGTCACGCTCAGCATCGCGTGGGCGTCTCCACCGGGGAATCGGTGGTCGTGCTGGGCCAGGGCACTGCCGGCCTGCTGCATACGCGCCTCGCGGTACTCACCGGCGCGATGCCGGTAATCGCGGTCTCGCGCACCCGCTGGAAGCTCGAGATGGCGGAACGAATGGGCGCACATCACGTCGTCGAGTCTTCGGTCGACAAGGCCGTGGAGGAAGTGCGGCGCCTCACCGGCGGCAAAGGCGCGGACGTGGTGATCGACGCCGCGGGAGGCGCGGAGACGCTGCGCGCGGCGATGGACATGCTGCGTCCCGGCGGACGCTTCGCGGCGTTCGCCGTGAGCCACGAAACAGTGCGCGGCTTCAGTACTTTCCCGCTCTACTTCGGCGAAATGAGCATCATCGGCTCGCGCGCGCTCACGCCCCAGGACATGAATCCGAGCATCCAGCTCATCGCCTCGGGTGCGGTCGACGTCAGCGGATTCATCACGGCCAAGTATCCGCTCACCGATTCGGCGGCAGCGTTCGAGGAATACGAGCGCAATCCGAGCCGCATTCTGCGAATCGTCATCGATTCCGGGGGCTGAGCCGATGCCGCGGCTGGTTGTTCCCCTGAGTGCACCCGAAGCAGCGGATCCCTCGCGCTTCGGCGCGAAGGCGGCGAACCTCGCCGCTCTCGGGCACGCGGGCTTGCCGGTACCCGCCGGCTTCTGCGTCGACGCGCAGGCCTACCGCATGCAAATCGAGGCGCTCGGACTGCAAGCCGCCGCGCGCGGAGTATTTGCGGCGGGAGACCGCCCGCAAGCGCGCCGCCATGCGCTGGATATGAAGCTGGGTCTGATGGACAGGCCGGTCATCACGGAAATTCTGAAGCCGCTGCTTGAGGCCTGGCGCAAGGTGACGGAAAAAGGCGCGCTGGGCGTCGTTCGCTCATCGGCGCTGGTCGAAGACCGCGCCGGTTCCAGCTTCGCGGGCCAGTTCGAGAGTTATCTCGGCCTCGACAACGAAACGGATTTCCTCACGGCGGTGCGCGCCTGCTGGGCCGCGCTGTGGTCGACGCGCGCGCTGCGCTACATGGCGACGCACGACCTCGATCCCGCGGACACCGCCATGGCGTTGATCATACAGCCGCTCGTGCCGGCGCTCGCGGCCGGCGGCGGCCTGAGCCGCACGGCGGATGAAGAAATGCTCATCAATGCGGCCCCGGGTCTGGGCGCGGCCATCGCGCAGGGCGAAGTGGTCCCCGACCGGTATGTGCTCAATCGCGACGGAACCATCAAGGAATCCGCGCTGGGCCGAAAATACCACGCCGTCGGCTGCGTACACGGCCGGAAATCCATGTCGCGCGCAATCTTCGGCCTGCCCTGTCTCGACAGCGAGCAGGTCGCGGAACTCGGCTTGTTGTTGCGCAAAGCCGAAGAAGTGATCGGCGGTCCGGCGGAAATCGAATGGGCGCTCGACGAGGCCGGGATCAAGCTGCTGCAGGCAAGGCCGCTGCGCATGGAACCGGCAAGGGTGCCCGATGAGATCTGGTTGAATCACCCGCGTCTCAACGGGCACCCGGCGGGCATTGGCTGGGGCACCGGACGCGCACGGGTGGTGAACTGCGAGTGCGAACTCGAACGCGTCGAGCCGGGCGACGTGCTGGTCACCACCGTGGCGGGGCCTGCGCTCGGCGAAGTGCTGGCGCGCGTGGCCGGCGTGGTCGCGGAACTCGGAGGCAGCACTTCGCATCTCGCTTCGCTTGCACGCGAGCGAGGCGTGCCGATGGTGCTGGGAGTGCTCGACGCCACTCAGCGCATTCCGGAGGGTTCCCTGGTGGCAGTGGACGGCGTCGCGGGCGTCGTGCGCTGGATGCAATCACGGCGAGAGGCAGTGAAATGGCCGGAAAAGCAAAAGTAGTCATCACCGATTACGTCTGGGAATCCCTGGACGTGGAGAAGAATACGCTCGGGGGACTGGCCGATCTGGTGGCCCTCAAGACGAAAAAGCCGGAGGAGTTCCTGCCGGAGGCGCAAGACTGCGATGCCCTGCTCAACACCTACGTCGGACCCATTACCGCGGAGGTGATGGCGCGCATGCCCAAGTGCAGGATCATCGCCCGCTACGGCATCGGCGTGGACACCATCGATCTCGAGGCGGCCACGCGCGAAGGCATCATCGTCACCAACAATCCCACCTACTGCATCGAGGAAGTGGCCGAGCACACGATGGCCCTGATGCTCGCGTGTGCGCGCAAGGTGGCTTTCTACGACCGTGCAGTCCGGGCCGGACGCTGGGAGGTGCCGCCGGGAAAGCCGATC
>JBGPYQ010000102.1:0-10829 GCA_041493345.1 Gammaproteobacteria bacterium
CTTTTTCGCTCTTGAATTCCTCGATGGCTATGAAAGATTCGGACTTCAGGCCGGCGTTGACCACGACAAAATTCATGTCGACGCGGACGACTTCAGCGGTGATCACCTCGCCGGTGCGCATCTCCTTGCGCGTAAGGCTTTCCTCGAAAAGTGCGGCGAAATTTTCCTGGGGAGCGACTGCGGGGGCTACGACTGCGGGGGCTGCATTGGACATGTTCGGAATTACCTGTACCAGGCCCGTCCGTGGACGGGGTTCGTTAATCAATAACAAAAAGCCAAGTCACGCTCGGGCTTGGCTTTGTGTCACCCATTCGCCCCGCGGTACCAGCCCGCGATCCGGGCCGCCGCCTGCCCGGCGCTCATCGCGGTGGTATCGAGCCGCCGTGCGCCGGGGCTTTGCTTGAGAGGTGCCACGCTACGCGAGGCATCACGCGCATCGCGCTCGCGCAAATCCTGAAAAAGGCCGGGAAGTGTAGCAGCGATCCCTTTTTCTTTCAACTGTTTATATCGCCGTTCGGCCCGTGTCTCGATGCTGGCTGTCAGGTATACCTTGAGCTCGGCGTCGGGGAAAACCACCGAGGCCATGTCGCGTCCTTCCGCAACCAGCCCCGGCGGCTTGCGGAAATCCCGCTGGCGCCCGATCAGGGCCCGGCGCACCGCGGGCAGCGCCGCAACCCGCGACGCCGCGATCGAGCACTCTTCGCTGCGGATGGCCTCAGCCACCGGCTCATCGCCCAGCCGCAGCTCCCCGCCATCGAGGCGCGCAGGGAGCCGTGCCGCCACCGCAGCGACTTTCGCCTCGTCGTCGAGATCGATGCCCGCGCGCATCGCCGCGAGCGCCACCCAGCGGTACAAGGCGCCGCTATCGAGATAATGGAATCCGAGCGTCCTCGCCACTTCCTGCGCGACCGTGCCCTTGCCTGAAGCCGAGGGACCGTCGATCGCGATGACGGGCACCGGAATCATGCCGGGGCCCTGCGCGAGACGCGCGCCAGCGCTTCGAAATATTCGGGAAAGGTTTTGGCGACGCACCCGGGATCGTTGATTCGCACCGCCACCCCGCCGAGCGCCGCGAGCGAAAGAGACATCGCCATGCGGTGGTCGCCGTACGTATCGAGGGTCGCCGGCCGCAGGCGCGCCGGGGGCGCGATGCGCAGTGAATCGGAGCCCTCCTCGACTGCGGCACCGAGCTTGCGCAGCTCGGCGGCCATGGCCGCGATCCGATCGGTCTCCTTGACCCGCCAACTGGCGATGTTGCGCAATCTGCTGGGGCCGTCGGCGAACAGCGCGGTGACCGCCGCGGTCATCGCCGCGTCGGGAATATGATTGAGGTCGGCGTCGATCGCCTTCAGCTTGCCGCGGGCGCGGGCCTGCGGACCCGCGCCCGCCTCGATCCAGTCCTCGCCCATGGTGATAGCCGCGCCCATGCGTTCCAGGATCTCGGTGAAGCGCGCGTCGCCCTGGATGCTTGCGCGCCCCACGCCTTCCACGCGTACCGGGCCGCCGCCGCTCAGTCCGCTGATCGCGCCGGCCGCGAGGAAGTAGGAAGCCGAGGACGCATCGCCTTCGACGCGGATCTCGCCCGGCGCCGCGTAGCCGAGCGCCGGGACGATGAACGAATTCCAGCCGGTACGCGCGACGGCGACGCCGAATCGCCGCATCAGGTTGAGCGTGATCTCGACGTAAGGCTTGGAGACCAGCTCGCCCTCGACCAGAACCGTCGCCGCCGATTTCGTGAGCGGCAGCGCCATCAGCAGCGCCGAGACGTACTGCGAGGAAACGTCGCCCCGAACGCGCACCGGACCGGCGATACGGATCGAGCCCGGGTGCAGCGCAAGCGGCGGATAGCCCTCCGCGCCCAGGTAATCGATGCCGGCGCCGATGCGGCGCAGCGCATCGACCAGATCGCCGATCGGGCGCTCGCTCATGCGCGCCACCCCTGAGAGCCGGTATTCCCCGCCTGCCAGCGCCAATGCCGCGGTGAGCGGCCGCAACGCCGTCCCCGCATTGCCGAGAAACAGCTCGGCCGCCTTCACGGGAAACATGCCGGCGACGCCGTGGATCACAAACCCATCGCCGGAGACGCGCTCCACGGCGACGCCCAGGCGCGACAGGGCGTCCAGCATCACCCGGGTGTCATCGGCATCGAGCAGATCGCGCACGCGCGTCTTGCCCTGCGCCAGGGCGGCCAGCAGGAGCACGCGATTGGAGATGCTTTTGGAGCCCGGCATCCTCACGCTGCCGGCGGCATTCGCGATCGGACCCAGCTCGAGCGATTCCACCTTGCCGCTTTCAGGACATCCGCAAGCGGGTTGCTCGCGTCATTGCCCGCTCTGCAGCCAGCGCTTGCGCGCGTCGCGCGCGCCGGAAAACAGCGCCTCCAGCGCCCTGGCGTCGCTGCGTTCCAGGATTGCGCGCAGCTCGTCCAGGCCGCCGCGGTAGCGGTCGAGCTCGGCGAGCAGCGCTTCGCGGTTCGCGAGGCAGATGTCGCGCCACATCTCCGGAGGGCTCGAGGCGATGCGGGTGAAATCGCGAAAGCCGCCCGCGGCGTAGGAAAACAGCTGCGCCGCGTTCGGGTGGCGGGCAACCTGATCGACCAGCGCGTACGCGAGAACGTGCGGCAAGTGGCTCACGGCGGCAAACACCGCATCGTGCTCCTCGGGCTTGAGCTCGGACACGCTCGCGCCGCACTGCTCCCACGCCGAGCGCACCAGCGCGATGGCCTTCGGCTCATTTTCCTCGAGGGGGGTCAGCACCACCTTGCGCTCGCGATACAGCCCGGCAATGGCGGCTTCGGCGCCGCTATTCTCGGTGCCGGCGATAGGATGTCCCGGGACGAAGCGTGCTAGCGCGCCCTTGAGCTCGCGCCGGGCAAGCTCGACCACGTCGCGCTTGGTGCTGCCGGCATCGGTCACGACGGTGCGCGCGCCCAGCACGGGCGCGATCGAGCGCATGAGGGTCTGCATCTGCCCAACCGGCGCCGCGAGCAGGACGAGGTCGGCGTCCGCCAGCGTCGCCGCGTCGAGCGCCCCGGCGGCATCTATGATTTTCAGCTCCAGCGCGCGCCGGATGTTCTGCGCGCCGCGCCCCACGCCTATCACCCGGTTCACCGCGCCCGCCCCCTTCAACGCGAGCGCGAACGAGCCGCCGATCAAGCCGACACCGACGACCACGAGTTTTTCCAGGCGCGCCATCAATCGTCGAGCGCCGTCCTCAGCGCCTTGAGGAATTTCTCGTTTTCTTTCGGCAGGCCGACCGTGACGCGAAGATGGTCGGGCATGTCGTAGCCCGCCAGCGGCCTGACGATGACACCCTGGCGCAGCAGTTTCTCGTACACCGTCCCCGCCAGCGACTTGCCGTTCCGGCGCGGTACGCAAAAGCTCACGAAATTGGCGCACGACGAAATGTACTCGAGCCCGAGCGCCTTGAAATCGCCCTCCAGCCGCGCTAGGCCGGAGCGGTTCATTTTGTAGCTCCTGGCGACGAACTTCCCGTCATCGAGCGCGGCAACCGCCGCGGCGAGCGCCAGGCTGTTGACGTTGAACGGCTGGCGCACGCGATTGAGCAGATCCGCGACCTTCGGATGCATGAGTCCGAAGCCCACCCGCAGGCCCGCCAGGCCGTACACCTTGGAAAAGGTGCGGGTGATGACGAGATTCGGAAAATTTTTCAACAACGCGATGCCGTCGTAGCGCAGTTCCGGCGGCAAATACTCGGTATAGGCTTCGTCGATCACCACCGCGACATCCTTGGGCGCGCGCCCGAGAAACGCTTCGATCTCTTTCACCGTGACGAGGGTTCCGGTGGGATTGTTCGGGTTGGCGATGAACACCACCCGCGTCTGCGGCGTGATCGCGGCGAGCATCGCCGGCAGGTCATGGCCGTAGTTCTTCGCCGGAACGACGATGCCCCTGGCGCCGCGCGTCCGGGTCGCAAGCGCATAGACCGCGAAGGCGTGCCGCGAGTACACCGCTGCGCGGCCGGGCGCAAGAAATGCCCCGGCGACCAGCTCGAGCAGGTCGTTTGAGCCGTTGCCGACGACGATGCATGCCTGCGTCACGCCGTAGCGGCGCGAAAGGGCCGCTTTCAGTTCGAAGGCGTTGCCGTCGGGATAGCGTCCGAGCTGCGCGAGTTCTTTTCTGATCGCCGCCTTTGCTTTCGGCGATACACCGAGCGGATTTTCGTTCGAGGCGAGCTTGATGATTTTTCTTTCGTCGAGCCCCATCTCGCGGGCGAGCTCGGAGATCGGCTTGCCGGGCTGATACGGCGCGATGGCGCGGATGTAGGACGGCGACTGCTCGCAGAGTTCCATGGAACAGATCAGAGAACGGCAGCCGGATAGCTGCCGAAGACCTTGACGAACGGCGCATTGCCGCGCAGCTCGGCGAGCGCCTTGGCGACCTTCGAATCTTCCTGATGGCCATCGATGTCGACGTAGAAGTAGTACTCCCATTGACCGGTGCGCGCCGGGCGCGACTCCAGGCGCGTCATGTTGACGCCGAACGTCGAGAAAGACGCGATCAGGTCGTGCAAAGAACCAGGCCTGTTGTGCGTGGTCATGACGAGCGAAGTGCGGTCTGCCCCGGAGGGCCCGGCATCGTGCGCGCCGAGAACGAGAAACCGGGTTTTGTTCTTGGGATCGTCCTCGATTGAGCGGGCGAGCAGCTTGAGCCCGTAGCGCGCCGCGGCGATCTCCGGACCGATCGCGGCGGCGCCGGCCTCTTTCGCCGCCACGCGGGCGGCTTCGGCGTTGCTCGCCAGCGGAATGCGCTGGACGCCCGGCAGGTTCAGCGCCAGCCAACCGTGGCACTGCGCGAGCGACTGCGGGTGCGAATAGACCTTGCGCACGGTCTTCATCGAGCCGCGCTTCGCCATCAGGTTCTGCTGTACGCGTAGCACCACTTCGGCGCAAATCCTGAGCGGCGTCGCGAGCAGCAGATCGAGCGTGCGGCCGATCGCGCCGTCGGTGGAGTTTTCCACGGGGACGACCGCGTATTGCGCGGTCCCCGTCTCGGCGGCGCGGAACACGTCGTCGATCGAGCCGCAGGGCAGCGCCTCCACGCTCGCGCCGAACTGCTTGCCGAGCGCCATCTCGCTGAAGGTCCCCTGCGGCCCGAGGTAGGCGACCGAGAGCGGCTGCTCGAGCGCGCGGCAGGCCGAGATGATCTCGGTGAAAAGCCGCGCGAGCGCATCGTTCGCAAGCGGTCCGCGATTGGCGCCCACGATGCGGCGCAGCACCTCGGCTTCGCGCTCGGGGCGGTACACGCCGCCGTTCGCTTTCAGTTTCCCGATGGCGGCGGCGCGCGCCGCGCGCTCGTTCAGAAGCGCGACGATTTTCTCGTCGAGCGCGTCTATCGTTGCGCGGTGCTTGGCGATGTCGTCGGCCATTCGCGAATCATAAACTACCAAGGCGCGCGGTGCGCATCGGGTTTGCGATTGCCCGGCGCTGTCGGCGCGGCGCCGTTGTAGTATGCGTATCACAAGGACCTGTGGAGGCAAGGTGACACTGACCGTCAGGCTCGATCCGGATCTGGAAAAGCAGTTCGAAAGCGCGTGCCGCCGCCAGCGCGCGACCAAGTCCACGGTCGTCACCGGCTTGGTGCGCGCCTGGGTTACGCGGCAGCATGGACAATCCTCCTACGAAATCGCGGCGAAGTTCGGTGTCGTCGGCAGCGACGGTACCGGGCCACGCGATGCCGCCGCCAAGGCCAAGAAATATCTGCGGCGGGCGATAGGTGCGAAGCATCCTCGTTGACACCGGGCAGCTGGTCGCGCTGTTCAAACGGCGCGATCATCACCACGTGCCCGTCGCGAAGTTCCTGCTCCAGAAGCTGGGCGTAAGCGATATCCTCACCATCGACCGGGCGGATTTCGACATCTACAGGCTTGCGAACAAAGCGCGGTTTAACCAAGTGTTGATTTAGGCCCGCCCTCGCTCGTCCAAACTCGCCGAAACCCGCCCAATCTCCTACGTTTTCCCTGCGTTTTGGAAACCTGCCTTATGCGACGTGATGCACGCGCACCGTCGATGAGGACCTTCGCGCGGGTCTTTGCGTGATCCGAATCTCCACATCCTTGCCGAGCAGGGTCAGGAATTCCATCAGGCGCTCGACCGAGAACCGGTTGAGCCGGTAGCGAACCAGGTCCGACACGTGCGGCTGGCGGAGCCCGAGAAGCTTCGCCGCCTGCGCCTGGGGCAGTCCGCGCTTCTCGAGGACTTGATTCACCTCCAGCGCGAGACGCACCTTCAGCCGGCGCTCTTTTGCGTCGGCGTAGCCAAGATCGGTGAACACATCACCGCTTCCCGCTTCCACTTCAATCCGCTTCTTTGCCATGGCGCTCAGGATGAAGGCAGATAGCGAACCGCGAGCACGCCCTTGATGCGCGCGAGACCGTCGATCAGTCCCTTGTTCACCGGACTGTCCACGTCGACCAGCGTGTAGGCCATCTCGCCCCTGGAGCGGTTCGTCATGTTGTGGATGTTGAGCCCGGCCCTGGCCATGCTGCCTGAAATCTGGCCGACCATGTTCGGCACGTTGGCGTTGGCGACAGCGACGCGGTACGGCGCTTCGCGCCCCATCACGACGTCGGGAAAGTTCACGGCGTTCTGGATGTTGCCGTTCTCGAGGTAGTCGCGCACCTGGTCCACGACCATGACGGCGCTGTTTTCCTCCGCCTCGCGGGTCGAGGCGCCCAGATGCGGCAGCGCGATGACGGCGGGATTCTCGCACAGCGGCTGCGCCGGGAAGTCGGTCACGTAGTATTTGAGCTTCTTCGAGGCGAGCGCCGAGGCGACCGCCCTGGCATCGACGATTTCCTCGCGCGAGAAGTTGAGCAGGATAGCTCCCGGACGCATCAGCTCCAGGTTCTTCGCGCTGATCAGATGCCGTGTCACCGCAAGCAGCGGAACGTGCAGCGTGACGAACTGGCTCGCCTTCAGGATCTCCTCGATCGAGTTCGCCTTCTTCACCTGCGAGGGCAGGCTCCACGCGGCATCGACCGTGATCTCGGGGTCGTAGCCGAGGACGTTCATGCCGAGCTTGATCGCCGCGTCGGCGACCAGGCTGCCGATCTTGCCCAGGCCGATCACCCCCAGCGTCTGCTGCGGCAGCTCGATGCCGGCGAATTGCTTCTTCTCCGCCTCGACGCGCCTGGAGAGAGTCTCGTCGTCGCAGTTCAGCGAGCTTACGAACCGGACGGCGGGAACCAGATTGCGGGCGGCCATCAGCATGCCGGCGAGCACCAGCTCCTTCACCGCGTTCGCGTTCGCACCGGGGGCGTTGAACACCGGCACGCCCCTGTCGCTCATCGCTTTCACGGGGATGTTGTTGGTGCCGGCGCCGGCGCGGCCGATCGCGCGCACGCTGTCGGGAATCTTCATCGCGTGCATGTCCTGCGAGCGCACCAGGATCGCGTCGGGGTGAGCCGAGTCCTTCGCGATGCGGTAGGCCCCGGCCGGAAGGCGCTTCAGGCCGATCTGGGAGATCTGATTCAGCACCAGGATTTCAAATTTCTTCGTGGTCATTTGCGAATCATAAACCACGGTTGTTTCTTATTCATAATTTGTTGTTTTACGTCCTGTGCAAACTCGGCAAGTGCCGGGAAAGCGCGCGCATGCGTTGGACCGTCGACCTCATAGCCCAGGCGCCGACGCTGGCGAAACGTCAATTCAATCGTTGACGTGCCTAAAAGCTCGCCTTCAACGCCGTGGAGCATTTTCTCCACGGTGATGCTTCCACCCGACTCGGCCAACGGGACCCCATACTCCCTGCTCTCGCATGTCCTGCATATCCGCTACGGCGAGGGCGAATAACACTTCGAACGTATCGAAGGCGTGTTCATAGTTCTTCCCGCTACACGCTGCGTATAGGCCTGACTGTTCGCGCAATCCACTCTGAAATCCGCCGAAGGACGACCGGTTGGGAATATGGCTCGCTATGAGATAGATTAGACGTCCTCTCAAATAGGGATAGCTGAACAATCGTCCACTCTCCGGGAGGACACGCTTCTGCGGTAATCGCTTCCGTGAACACCTTCGCCGGTTGGATAAACCCGAACGGCAGGCGCAGAGCATAGAGAAATACGCCGAGGATGAGCACAAGAAGAGTAATGGCATGCCACACGATAGCTGTGACCACAGACGCCGCAATAAACCCGTACATCAACCACCAGAGGATTACTCCTGCAGGCTTCAGCCGTGCCGCAAAAGAAATTGGGTGCAGCAGCCAATCAAACATGATGTTCATCTTCTCGGCGAATCGGTCAGGAACCATCCAGCTCAGTATGAACGAGTCGAAGGATATCCCTAATACAAAAAGCGTAATAAAAGCAGCGCCTACGCATGCGACACCAAGGCTTAGGTACCCGATCCGCGGACGCTCCAGAACCAGTGAGCCCAGCGAACCAAGAAATCGCTCTGCGAGATTCAGACTCCGGGTCGCCGCCCAACCGAGCATCTGAAGAGTTCCGAGCGCCGACGAGGCCTCGTCACCAGGTGAACGAATGATGAGGAGATTGAGATCCGTCGGCCGCTCACCCCGCGCTCGGCGATCGAGAGGTGATGCGTCGCCCCAATCCAAGGCACGCAGCGATGTTGAATCCAATTCGTCTCCCAATATGACATCCAGCAGCTTCGGCATCCATAGAGCGAGACCAACTAGGAGTAAAACCAGGAGCGTCCTCATCCACCACGAGATCATTGGAAGTAAATAGAAGAGCACCACAAAGTAGACGCCGAAGAACGCCAGCGTTAGTAATGTTTTCTTGTCGATTTCCGGGCGCTCTGAGAATTGCAGGAAGGGTGTAGAAAGACAAACAATGCCGCGAAGAGAAGTTCGAAAGGTCTTGTCTCGCAGAGCGGCCTCAAGAGCTACGTTTCCGCCGTGGCTATGAGCGACTATGAAATGTTGCGCGTGCCTGTGCCGGCGTCGAAGGTCCTCATGCCACCGCAGAAGCTCGGCGGCAGCAAGGACCCGCTTGTACTGGAGATTCGATCCACTCCATTGGAAGCTGTGGATTTCGCGAAGCTCTGGCAACGAGGCTTTCAGATGCCGACAAAGCACAGAATCCGGCATCGTCCAGGGCGCACGTCGCGCCCATGTGCCATGCACCAGCGTAACCACGAGACCATCGACAGCCGTATCTGGCATAAGAGTGGACCGCAGACTTTGATACCACAGTTGCTGGGGTGGTCAAATCGATACCGACTCAATTTTGCTTTGAATCCTTGCCGGGGTCCTAATCGAACTCGGTTTTCGCCATGGGAAAACTAGCACGAATCTGGCGGAGTAGCTATACGTTCGTATGGCTTTCTTGCGGGGGCCTTTGCGATCCCCGCGCTCGGTACCTGAGGTGCTATCCTCTGCGCCGACTCCACGGGAGGAGGCCACGATGAAGACGCAAGGACAATCTCCAATCCGATTCCTGGCGGGCGCGGCGCTGCTCGCCCTCGCGCTGCCTTGCGCGGCCCAGCAGTATCCCGCGAGGCCGATCCTGATGCTGATGCCGCTGCAAGCGGGCAGCGCGGTCGATGTGATGATCCGGATCGTCGCTCAGAAGATGGGCGACAACATGGGCCAGCAGATCGTCATCGAGAACCAGCCCGGCGCCGCCGGGTCGATCGGCGCCGAGCGGGTGAAGCGCGCCGCGCCCGACGGCTACACCGTCGGCGCGCTGAACGACAGCATCCTCACCATGATCCCGAACATCCGGCAGGTGGCGTACGACCCGGTGAAGGACTTCGTGCCGGTGGGCGTGGTGGCGGCGATCACCTGGGTCATGGTGGTGAACAACGACCTGCCGGCGAAGACGGTCCCCGAGTTCGTGGCGCTGGCGAAAAGCCGGCCCGGGAAGATCGACTACTCCTCGGGCGGCAACGGCAGCCCGCAGCACGTCGCGATGGAGGCGTTCAAGGCGGCGACGGGCATCGACGTCGTGCACATCCCGTACCGCGGCGCGACGCAGGCGGCGGTGGACGTGATGTCGGGCCGGGTGCAGGTGCATTTCGGCGCGGTGTCGATCGTGCGGCCGTACATCCTTGACGGGCGCATGCGCGCGCTCGGGGTGCCGGGCGCGGCCCGCTCGCCGCTCCTGCCCGAGGTGCCCACCATGGCCGAGGCCGGCGTGCCTGGATTCGAATGGCGCACCTGGGCGTCGTTCGTCGTGCCCGTCGGCACCCCGAAGCCCGTGGTCGACCGGCTGCATGCCGAGCTGGTCAAGGCGGTGAACGCGCCCGAGGTGCGCGAGAAGCTGATCGCGCAGGGGCTGGAGCCGATCGGCTCGGCCCCCGGGACGGTCACGCAGTGGACGCAGGACGGCTTGAAGCGCATGCGCGATATCGTGCAGCGCGCGAAGATCCAGGCGGAGTAGGCGCGGCTATTCTTACCCGCATCGATCACGTCACGATCGGCGTCGCGGACCTCAGCGCGGGCATCGACGCGTACCGTCGCATCGGGTTCGACCTCGACGAGCGCGGCGTCGCCCGGAACGACGGCGATCATCTCGAGCTCGTGCGCGGCGGCGACGGCTTGCAGTCGATCGCCCTCGCGAGCGACGATCTTGCCTTGGATTCGGCCGCGGTGCGCGCGCGCGGAAGCGTCGACTACGTCAGGCTCGTCGAGCAGCGGAACGCCGTGACGGCGGGCCGCCATCCCAACGGCGTGCTGCGCATCGAGCGCGTCTATATCGCAGTCACGGACGTCGCCGCGGCCGCCGAGAAATACAGCCGCGTGCTCGGCGTGCCGGCGCCGAAGATGGAGCGCGGCACCGTCATCAACGCCGACATGGCGATATTCCAGTTCGGTCCGACCGGCCTCGGCCTCGCTCAGCCC
>JBGPYQ010000001.1:0-45508 GCA_041493345.1 Gammaproteobacteria bacterium
ACCGCGGCGGCCCGATGTTCTACGCCGACACGGTGGGCCTGAAAAACGTCGTCGCGGCAATGCAGAAATACAGTAACGGCTATCATGGCGAGTGCTGGCGGGCGGCGCCACTGTTAGCGAAACTCGCCGCCGAAGGCAAAACGTTCAACTGATATCAACATTTCGCCGTTCGTCCTGAGCTTGTCGAAGGACGAACGTTCGCAACACAGGAGCATCACAACAATCGAATGGCATTTTGGGTTTACGTTTTAAGATGTGCCGACGGCTCTTATTACACCGGGCACTCGGACAACCTTGAGACTCGGGTTGCGCAGCACCAAGCCGGAACTATCGCGGGATATACAAGTTCGCGACTACCAATAACGCTGGTATTCTCTCAATCGTTTTCCTCCCGAGAGGAAGCACTTGCTGGCAAGCAGAAAATCAAAGGTTGGAGTAGGAAGAAGAAAGAGGCGATGATGCTTGGAGACTGGGCTGAAGTGTCGCGATTGAGCCGTTCGGCGAACGTTCGTGGTTCGACAGGCTCACCACGAACGGAACCAACGTTTCAGAGGAAGAAGTGAGCGTCAAGAAACTCCTCGATCTTACCGGAAAAGTCGCCCTCGTCACCGGCGGCTCGCGCGGGCTCGGGCTGCAGATCGCCGAAGCCCTCGGCGAAATGGGCGCGAGGCTCGCGATCGCCGCGAGGAAGAGCGAAGAGCTCGAGGAGGCGCGCACGCACCTCGCCGCCCAGGGCGCGGAAGCCCTGCCCCTTGCTTGCGATCTCTCCAGGCCCGAGGCGATCGAGCCGATGGTGTCCAAAGTGCTCGCGCATTACGGCAAGGTGGACATTCTCGTGAACAATGCCGGAGCGACCTGGGGCGCGCCCGCCGAGGACCATCCGCTGGACGCCTGGCAGAAACTCGTAAACCTGAATCTCACCGGCACCTTCCTCGTCACGCAGGCGGTGGGAAAGCGCTCGATGATCCCGAACCGCTATGGAAAAATCATCAACGTGGCTTCGATCGCCGGCCTGCGCGGCAATTCGTTGGGAATGCTGAAGACGCTCGCCTACAACACGACAAAAGGAGGCTTGGTGAATTTCACCCGCGCGCTCGCCGGAGAATGGGGGGAGCACAATATCACGGTGAACGCGATCGCCCCGGGTTTCTTTCCCTCGAAAATGACGAAGGGTTCCCTGGAACGGATCGGCGAGAAGGTGATCGCGAACTCGCCCCTGCACCGGCTCGGCGATGGGGAGGACCTGAAAGGCGTGGTGGCGCTGCTCGCCTCCGATGCCTCACGCCACATCACCGGACAAATCATCGCCGTCGACGGCGGCGCGAGCGCCGTCTGAGGAAGGGACGCGCCCATTGCGCATCATTCATGACGCAAAATTCCCACGACATAAAGATCCCGTTCACCGAGCACCTCGGCGTGCAGCTCGTGGAAATGACCCGCGAGCACGCGGTGGTGTCGCTGCAGAGGCGGCCCGAGCTGCTGAACAGCTGGGGCGCCACCCACGGCGGGGTGATCATGACCATGCTGGATCTGGCCATGAGCTGGGCGGTGCGCGGCCACTACGAGGTCATCGGCGGGGTGCTGACGGTGGACCTGAGCGTCGGCTTCATGAAAGCGGGCTTCGGCGACAAGGTGACCGCCGAAGGCCGCGTGCTCCACGGCGGCAAGTCCACGGCGTTCTGCGAGGCGGAAGCCCGCGACGACAAGGGCGCCCTGCTCGCCAAGGCGATCGGCACCTTCAAGCTGCTCGCCGCCAAGGAGAAAAAAAACGGATAACGAGCCGCTTGGCGGTGCGTGTCGAAGCGGGGGTTAAATCCGCTGGTTCGATAGAAGCAACGGTGACCTGATCGCGTCGCAGATACCATCGACCGCCTGCTCTCGACCCATTGCGATTACTCAACCGAGCACCACTGCCCACCAAGCGAAGTCCACCGCTCGATGCGGCGGGCCCGCCTGCGCTAGTACCAGTGGTAGCGCACTTCCAGCCCGTATTCGCGTGTCCAGTTGCGCGGCTCCAGGCCGCCACGACCCAGGCCGATGGGCTGGATGTCCGAGTCCTTGATGCTCCAGTAATGCAGCCACGGGCCGAACGCCCAGTGGTCCATCTGCACCATCAGCGAGGCGCGGTAGCCGCGCCCGTGCCTCTGGTTGTTGCTCACGTCGTTGAATCCGAGGCCGGTATCCGAGAGCTTGGTCTCCTGCCTTCCACGCAGGAAGGCGTCGTACTCGAGCGTCGGGGCGAGGACCCATTTGCTGCCCATGTCGAAACGGGCGGTGAGGCCGAACGGCGCGTACAGGTAATTGGAGTAGCGGCGGTAACCGACGAAGTTGGTGGAGGTGTAGCCGCGCGAATCGTCGTAGAGAAAGCGGTAGCCGAGGCCCAGGTAAGGCGACAGGGTCACGAGCCGTCCGGGGAAAAAATCCATGCCGACGACGGCGCGCGTCTCGAAGATCGTGTCGGGAACCCCGGTCTGCGTGCCGCTGCCCTCGTAATCGGTCTTGCCGTAGGCGAGCCGGCCGTCGATGCGCGTGAAGATATGCCGCTCGTCGTCGGTGAAGGTATAGGCCCCGGTGGCGCCGGCGAGATGGCCGGTGATTTTAACCGCCAGGTCGGGCTCTTCGTAGCGGTACTTCGACACCTGCCCGCCGGCCTCCCATCCATTGCGGGTGGTCATGGACGGATCGGGGCTCTGCGCCGCCGCGCCCTGGGACAGCGCGCCCAGAACGGCCCCCATCGCCACCATTGCCAGAATTCTTCTTGTCATTCGAGCCCCCTCTGAATACCGGGCAATCATACTACCGCGCCGCCAGTCACAAACCGGCGGCGGGCCCTCCCGCGCTAGCGCCAGCGATAGCGCACTTCCAGCCCGTACTCGCGCGCCCAGTTGTTCGGCACGATGCCGCTGAAGGGGAATAGGGATTTTAAACGCCTCTTTCGGCCAATCATGAATTTATCGCCTGGCGGGCGAGTGGGTCAATCGCAACCGATCGCACGGGTGTTTGGTGAAGATTGCGCTCTTGCGGCGATTCTTCGGGCGATGCATCGGCCCGGATCGGCTGATCTAGTCACGATCGGGCCGTTCGCTCGGGCGCGGGCCGAGCCGTATCGTCGGCTCGGTTGCTGAATCGCTATGGGTTGGGGATCAAGCCGCTTGGAATAGATCGAGCCTGGCCCCAAATAATTCACTCTTCTTCCTGGCGTCACAGGCTTAACCGAGTGACATGAGACCCCGGCCCCTTCTATTTCCTCTGCGTGTGCTGGCGTACAGACCCCTCCGCGTCGTCGGCGTAACGTCAACTTCGCATTACGCCGGGGGTCCCCGGTGCGTGCTTCAGGCTGCCGTGCAGCGGCCGGCCATCAATTCTCAATCACAAAGGAGTGAACATTATGAGTATGCAATTTGAGTATTTCACCAACATGGAGTCGCAACTGAAGCAATGGGATGCCGAGGTCGATAAGCTGAACGCCGCTGGCGAAAAAGCCGATGCCGCAGCACGCGCCACGTACAAGGAACAGGTCAAGGCGATGCGCGTCAACCGCGATGCTGCGTACAAGAAACTGGCGGAAATGCGCAAGGCCACCGAGTCGGTGGGTAAGCAGATGCAGGCCGGACTGGACGCGACCTGGGAATCGATGAAGAAAGGCCTGGAAGCAGCCACAGCGAGTGTCAAGAAATAACCTGCCCGAGAAGTGACGTCCCTGTCCCGACGGCGCTAATCGCGCGAGCGATCGAGACAGGGCAGAACAATCGGGGCGACCACGATTATTTGCGAAGTAAGCCCGCTCGGAAAACAAAGGGCGGTCTATCCCCAAGCGCCCACCCAATGCCCACCGCGATTTGCGTTTCGCTCGAACCTTTCCGCGCCGTCAGTTGCGCCTGAGTAAACGAGCGCGCGCAGCGCGCCGGCCTTTACCCGGTCTTCGGCGCGAGCGGCATCTCGCCGCCTCCGAGTATCAGCCGGTTCCAGGTCGGGGTGATCACGATCTCGTTCAGGCACACGTGCGCGGGCGACTCGGCGACGAAGCGCACCACCCGTCCCAGGTCTTCCATCTTCAGCATGCGCGCCTGGTCCTCGGGAGAAGGCGGCTTCGGCCGCGCTTTTTGCATGGGCGTCACGGTCTCGCCCGGGAAGATGGCGCAGCCGCGAATGCCGTGCAGTCCCTCCTCGATATTGAGCTGGTGCGTCATCGCGGCGAGCGCCTGCTTGCTGGCGTTGTACGCGGCGCCGCCGACGTAGCCCGGATAGCGCGCGAACCAGGACGCGATGTTTATCACGAGGCCGTCCCCCCGCTCGCGCATCGAGGGCAGCACGGCGAGCGTGCAGTAGAAGGCCCCGTTCAGGTTGATGCCGACGACCTTGTCCCATTCACCCGCGTCGAGGTCCCTGAAAAAGCGCTTCGGGATATTGATTCCCGCGCAGTTGACGAGGATGTCGATGTGGCCGTGGCGCGAGAAGATTCCGGACGCCGCCAGGGCCACCGCCTGCTTGTCCGCGATATCGAGCGCAACTGTTTCGGACTTGCCGCCGGCCTTCCCGATCAGGGTTTTCGTCTCGGCGAGGGCCGACTCGCGGCGTCCCGACACCACCACGGTTGCGCCGGCCTTCGCCAGCTCCACGGCGGCCGACTGGCCGATGCCGCTGCCGCCGCCGGTCACCCACGCCACTTTACGCTGCAGGTCCATTGTTCCGCTCCAGAGTTTAGTCGTTAAACGCGGTCGTTAAACGCGGTCGTTAAACGCGGTCGTTCAACACAGCCGTTCACCACGGGGATTCGGCGTCTGCCTGCCCGCGCCTAGTGCTCGATAGGCTCCGCGGTGTCGAGAATCGGAGGCAAGGGGCTGTCGAGGGCGGCGCAGATGGCGCGCACCAGCTCGCCCTCGGCCACCGTCAGCTTGTCATCGGCCATGACCACCTCGACGCACGCCTTGACGAACAACGGCTTCTTCAGTGGCGCGAGCAGATTGAGCTCGCGCAGCGCGTCCTCGACCGCCGCAATATTGAGTTCGGCGGGCGCGCGCAGTACTCCGCCGGGAATGCCCAGCGCCGACATCCCCTTGTCGAACGCAGACATGCCGCCCTTGCCCGAGTGTGCCAGCAGCGACAGCACCACGGCTGCTTGCGCCGCGGCGGTTTCGATCATCTTGTGTTTCACCGGCGGCGCGCCTTTTTCGATTTTCTGAAGGTGGCGCCGGCAAAGGGTCAGCAGCACGAACTCGCCCAGCGTCACCTTGCGGTCGGCCTCGATCAAGGCCGCGATCTGAGCGAGCAGCACGTCGCGCTCGGGCTGGGAAAGCATTTTCAGAGTCGGAATGGCCAATTCGAGCACGGGCAGGCGCACGCGTACTCCAAGCGGACGCAGCGCTTCGGCAAATCGGGCGCATTGCTCGGCGACCCCCGTCCCGGAATCCCTGCCGATGAGCAAGAGCTGCCGCTCGCGCACCGCGCTCTCGCCCAACAAGAGCGCGAACAGCGCGGCCTGGGCGCTCTCTTTGCTCCCGGCCGCTGCGCGGATCTCCACGGGAATGGCGTCGAGCACCCGGCGCGCGTATTCGAAATGCGCGGCGGACGGATTGCCGACGCTTTCCATCACAGCCTGCGAAGTCGTCGCGACCGTTTCCGGAGCCAGGCCGAACGCGACCCCGGCCACGCCGGCGAGCCCTATCGGGGCACTCGTCGCGCCGCCATAACCCATGAGCGGACTCATCAACTCGGCGACCACCGGGCTTTCCATTGCCGCCACCGCGGCTGCTTCCGCGCGCTTCATCCGGTCGCGCAAAATCATCTTGGCGCCCGGCCCCATGATGCGCTCGACGCGCTCGTCCAGCGGCGGGTGGGATCTGAGCCAATCAAACTCGAAGAAATTGTTCACGGGCGCGCCGATGCACATGTGTGAAAGTTCCTCGGCATAGCGTTGCGAAACGACGCTGCCGCGCTGACCGATCTTGAAGAGCGCGCCGCCGAGTCCGTCCGGGTTTCGGGTGAACTGGACCGAGGAGGCATCGGCGAGGAACTCGCGCTCGCGCGAGACGGCCGCCTTGATAAGCCGCCCGGCGAATACGCCGATGGAACCGATCAGCCACAACCCCAGGCCGAGCATAAACAGCCGGAAATCCGTCCTCCATCGGCGGTCACTCTCGTAATCATTGCGGCCGCCGCCCATCAGAAAAGCGCCGGTCGAGCCGATCACCATGATGCCGGCGATCACCCCCAGCAGGCGAACATTGAGACGCATGTCGCCGTTGAGGATGTGGCTGAACTCGTGGCCGATCACTCCCTGCATCTCATCGCGATTCAGCAGCTCAAGCGCCCCATGCGTGACGATCACCGCCGCCTCGTCGGGCGAGTAGCCGGCGGCAAAGGCGTTGATCGAGCGCTGATCGTCGATCACGAACACCTGCGGCACGGCGATGCCGGAGGCGAGCGCCATCTCCTCGACGATGTTGAGCAGCCGTCGCTCCAGCGGCTCCATGCTGTTGCGCGCGATTCTGCGCGCGCCGACCATGGTCGCCACTGCCGTGCCGCCTTCGGAAAGCCTGTACAACCGCGTCACGGTCCCGCATCCGATGATGAAAAGTGTGATTGCGGTCGTGGCGTAAAACACCGGCCGCGGCACCTGGGCCAGCAAGCCGCGGGAAGGATCGAGCGGTGCTTCGGTCGCCAGCATATAGACGATGGCGCCGACGAAGTCGACCACCGCGACAATGGCGGCAATGGCAATAAGAAACAGCACGACCATCAGCCCGGTATGGCGCCGGGCCCGGTGCTGTTGCTCGAAGAAATTCATCGCGCAGCCTGCGCGAGCGCCCGGCAAGAGGCGCTAGCTGAACGAAACTTTGACCGGCTTGCGCTCGTCGGGGGACTCGGTGGATTCCAGCAGCGTTGCGCTGCGGAAGCCCCCCGAACCGGCGACGAAATTTCCCGGGAAGCTTTCGATTGCGGTGTTGTAGCTCATCACGGCATCGTTATAGGCCTGGCGCGCAAAACCGATCCTGTTTTCGGTGCTGGTGAGTTCCTCGGAAAGCTGCATCATGCTCTGGTTGGCCTTGAGGTCCGGATAGGCCTCGGACAGCGCGAACAGCCGTCCCAGCGCGCCGCTCAGGCCGGCCTCGGCTGCCGCCAATCCCTTCATCGCGTCGGCGTCGGCCGGATCGGCGGCGGCTTTCTGGTTCGCGCTTTGCGCGCTGTTGCGCGCCGTGATGACCGCTTCCAGCGTCCCGCGCTCGTGCTTGATGTACTCCTTCGCCATCTCGACAAGGTTGGGGACGAGATCGTAACGGCGCTTGAGCTGCACGTCGATCTGGGCGAAACCATTCTTGAAGCCGTTGCGCAGCGCCACCAGTCCGTTGTAGAGCGAGATCAGCCAGACAATGACGCAGACGATGATGCCGATGAAAATCCAGAATCCCCAGCTCATTGATTCCTCCTTGTTTCAATGCCCGCCCGTACCGCGCCGGGACACGAGTCAGTCGTCTTCTTCCACGACAACGGTGCCCGCCAGCTTATCGTGCCAGCCCTGCTTGCGCTTGTCGAACGCGATCCAGAGAAAGCCCAGGCACGCCGGAATGAACGAAACAAGATAGGCAAAGAAGCGGCCTGTCAGCTGTCCGGTAGAAGGCCTGCCGAGGGTCTTCGCGTCTGCGATTCTGGCTTTCACCAACATTTTTCCGGGCGTAGCACCACGGAAGCGCCAGAACAGGATCGTCGCCACCATCAAGGCGATCTGCACCCGGATGTCGAGGATGGCGGCGACCGCGGAATCAGGACGGCCGAGAATATCGAGTACACGCGCCAGGTCGGCATTCGTGTCGCCCGACGAACTTAGCAGGGCGGCGAACTCGGTTTTGGCTCTGTCGAAATAGCCGCTCCCGTAAACGGCAATCATCACGGGAAGAAGGATGACGATCAGGACCAGACAGTCGATGACGAAAGCCAGGAACCGCTTCCAGAAGCCTGCGAAATGGGGTTCGCGCTGCACTGCGTATTCGGCCATGGCGGCCTCCTTCGAGCGGTGACAGTTCCGGTCTGATGAGTCCGGCATGGTAGCCCGATAATTGTGACCGAAGCAACAACGCGGTTATGATGTCGCGGCACTCGAAAGGACGCGCATGAAAGCGGTGCTGTGCAAGAACTGGGGGCTGCCCGACACGCTCGTCGTCGAAGAACTGCCCTCGCCCAAGCCCGGCAAGGGGCAAATCGCGGTTTCGGTCAAGGCAAGCGGGGTCAACTTTACCGATGTGCTCGTCATCCAAGGCAAGTATCAGATCAAACCCGAGCTGCCGTTTACTCCAGGCGGGGAGATCGCCGGCATCGTGAAGCAGGCCGGCGAGGGCGTGCACGGCTATATGCCCGGAGACGCAGTGATGGCGCTGACAGGCCTGGGCGGATTCGCCGAGGAGGTCGTGGTCGACGAGACGCGCGTGGCGCCCATGCCCGGGGAGATCGAATTCAAGATCGCGGCCTCGTTCGGCGTGGCCTACTCGAGTGCCTACCACGCGCTGAAGGACCGTGCCGCGCTGCAGCCCGGCGAGACGCTGCTGGTGCTGGGAGCCTCGGGCGGCGTGGGGCTCGCCGCGGTGGAACTGGGCAAGCTCATGGGCGCGCGCGTCATTGCCTGCGCCTCGGACGACGACAAGCTCGAGATTTGCAAGCTCCATGGCGCGAAGATCGTGATCAATTACGAACGCGAGGATTTGCGCGAGGCCATCCGGCATCTCACCGTCAACAGGGGCGTCGACGTGGTCTTCGACCCGGTGGGCGGAAAGTATACGGAGAGCGCCCTGCGCGGCATTGCGCGCAACGGCCGCTACCTCGTGATCGGCTTCGCCGCGGGTGAAATTCCAACGATCCCGCTCAACCTCGCGCTGCTGAAGAGCTGTTCCATCATCGGCGTGTTCTGGGGCGATTTCGCCAAGCGCGAGCCCGCCGCGAACGCCGCGAATCTCAAGGAACTGACGGCCTGGCTGCGCGCCGGGAAAATCACGCCGCTGGTGAGCGCAACTTATCCGCTCGTGCGCGCCGCGGACGCGCTCAACGATTTGATGAACCGGAGGGTGCGGGGAAAAGTCGCGCTCGTCACCGGCTAGGCGCGCAACCGGCGCGGCGGGTTTGAAAGCCGGCGGCGCGAGCCTCCCGGCGCAGCCGGCCGTCTAGGGCAGCACTTTCATCCAGGGCGAAGGACAGCTGGCGACGTTCGGGTAGTAGTCGCGGTAGTCCGGGCAATAGTAGTAAACGTTCCCGCCCTGTTCGACGTAGGCAGGCGGCTCCGTGTACGCCGGGGGATAGTAGGGATAGGGATAAGGATAGGGATAGGGATAGAACGGCGCCGCCAGCACCACGGCGCCGCCGACGAAGACTGCGCCCCGATGGAAGAAGCGCGGCGAACGGGCCACCGGCGCGAAGCGCGCGCCCGCGAACACCGGCCCCACGCGCACGCTCCCAATTGCATGTCCTCCGTGGAATCCTGCGGTGCGCCCGCCGCCGTGCCCGCCGCTGTTCCCTCCACGGCCAAGCGCGGCATCGGCGCCCAGCGCCAGGGACAGTCCGAGCAGCAACACGGTGCAGCGATTCATTCGAGCCTCCTCGCGCCTTTTGCGGCCGGCGCAGCCCTTCATGGCAAGTCTAACGCCGCCTGAAGCGGAAGCCTTCACTTTTTACACGGCGTTACAAATTGCCCGCCCCGAGGGATTTTCCGGGGCTAGCAACTCGGTGCCCCAGGCCGCGGCGCGGGAGCGGGCACGAACCCGAATCGTGCGGCAACGTCGGCGGCACGAATGGACGCGATCTTGACGGTGTTGCCGAACAAGCGCGCTTTCATGTCGACTGCCTGCGCGAGTTCGTCCATGAACTGCTCGGCGGTCCGGCCGCGGGCATCGGTCAGGCGTTCGAGAACGGCCTGAAGGTCGCGATCGAGGAACACGCCGATGCCGAGATCGGTCTGCAGGAGCAGCGCGCCCGCGTCATCGAAGAACGCCGCCTGCGGCGCGCGCGGCGCACGGCCCGTGTGTGCGACGATC
Source organism: Gammaproteobacteria bacterium (assembly GCA_041493345.1). Classification (GTDB taxonomy): domain Bacteria; phylum Pseudomonadota; class Gammaproteobacteria; order Burkholderiales; family SG8-39; genus VBDM01. The sequence goes on from JBGPYQ010000001.1 coordinate 10,017, forward strand.
CCTTGGGCCGCGTCGTCGAGCCGGTAGACCCACGGCGTGTAGTCGAGCGCCACGAAGACCCGCTGCGGCCCGTTCTGAAAATACCAGCGGCCCCCGGCGTCGCGTTCGTAATTGCGGCCGATGAATTCGATCACGGCCGGATTCGAAATGCGTTCGAACTCCGGCACGCCGTCGCGCGACGCGCGCGCCTTGACCCACCAGTTTCCGCGCCGGTCCAGACGCAGCCAGCCGAATACCGACGGCACGTTCGGCCATCGGGCAATCGCGCGGATGACGATCTCGTCCATGGAAACAGTGCGAAATGCCGCTGCCTTGTTGCTCGGCGGAGTGCGTGGCAGTATAGACTCAAAGGACTCGAAACGCGGCGCCCGAGCGCGCGGCGCGACACGAAATCGAAGGAGGAGACGTGGACGCGATTTCCCTGTATTTGTCCAGGCCCTGGACCCGCTTCTACGAGAGCGGGATGCCGCAGACCGCGGAAGTTTCGCTCAAGAGCCTGCCGCAGGCATTCGACGAGGCGACCGAAAGGTTTGCGGCCAAGACGGCGCTGTTCTTCCAGGGCCGGGCAATCGGCTACGGCGAGCTGCGCGAGGCCGTGGACCGGCTCGCCGGCGCGCTTGCGCGGCTCGGCCTGAAAAAAGGAGACCGGATCGCGCTCTACCTGCTCAACAGCCCGCAATTCGTGATCGCCTATTTTGCGGCGCTCAAGTGCGGCTGCATCGTGACGCCGATCAGCCCCGTCTATACCTCGCACGAAGTCCGCTTCCAGCTCGCAGACAGCGGGGCGCGCGCGGCGATCTGCCAGGACATCCTGTTCGACAAGATTCACGCATGCGGCGCGGCGCTCGACCACATCGTCGTCACCAGCATCGCGGAATACCTTCCACCCCTGAAAAAAATGCTCGGCAGGATCTTCAGCAGCCCCGGCTCGTCCGAGCCGCCCCGGGGCGGCAACGTGCATCGGTTTCAGGAGCTGCTTGCGCAGGCCGTCGGCCCGCCCGAGGTGACGATCGATCCCCGAACCGACCTCGCTGCCCTGCCCTACACCGGCGGCACGACGGGCAACCCCAAGGGCGTGATGCTCACACACTACAACCTGATCGCGGCGACGGTGATCGCCCGCTCCGTTTTCCGGTTCGAGAACGACGGCGAGGAAGTGATCATCGCCTTCCTGCCGTTCTTCCACATTTACGGCCAGGTCGTGATCATGCTGAACGGACTTCTGCGGGGCCAGTCGCTCGTTCTGTTCACCACTCCGGATACCGAGGGGATCCTCGAGGCCGTCGAGAAATACCGCGTCTCGATCTTTCACGGCGTGCCGACGCTCTACGAGTATCTGAAGGACCACAAGGACACCGACAAGGTGGACTGGAAGCGTCTGAAGCTGATCCTCTCGGGTGCCGATACCCTGCACGAATCGACGGTCAAGGACTGGACACGGCGAACCGGGTCGTCGATCTGCGAGGGCTACGGGCTGTCGGAGACCTGCGCGACCAGCCACGTCAATCCGTTCAGGCGCATGAAGACCGGCTCCTTTGGCGTGCCCGTTACCAACGTCCAAGCCGCGGTGATCGACCCGGAGACCTGCGCCTTCGTGCCGCCGGGAGAGGTGGGCGAGCTCATCCTCGCCGGACCCAATGTCATGCAGGGCTACTGGAACAATCCGGAGGAGACCGCAAAGGCCTTCGTCGAGGTGGACGGCGCGCGCTGGCTGCGCACGGGGGACATCGTGCGCATGGACGACGAGGGGTACTTCCACTTCCACGACCGCCGCAAGGACCTGATCAAGTACAAGGGCTACTCGGTATTCGCGAAGGACGTCGAGGACGTGCTCTACGCGCATCCCGCGGTGAAGGCGGCCGGCGTGATCGGCGTGCCCGACCCGGCGGTCGGCCAACGCATCAAGGCGATCGTGGTGCCGCAGCCGGAGGCGCGCGGCAAGCTGACCGAGAAGGAGATCCTCGAGCACTGCAAGGAGAGGCTCGCCCCCTACAAGGTTCCGCACATCATCGAGTTCCGCGGCGAGCTGCCCAAGACCGACGTCGGCAAGGTGTCGCGCCGCGAGCTGCGCGAAGAGCAGGCGGCGTGAGCGCGCCGTTCTTCCGCATCGAGGGGCTCACCAAGCGCTTCGGGGGGCTCGTCGCCGTCAACAACGTAAGTTTCGAGGTGCGCCGCGACGAGATTGTCGGCGTCATCGGCCCGAACGGCGCCGGCAAGACCACGCTGCTGCGGCTGATCACCAAGATCCTCAAGCCCGACTCGGGGCGCATCGTCTTCAATGGCGCGGACATCACGGACTCTCGTCCGTGGGACGTCGTCAATCTCGGCATCGCCGGCACGTTCCAGAACACCCGCCCGTTCCGGCACCTGCCGATCGTCGCCAACGTCATGGTGCCCTGCCTGAACCGGCGCGCTTCGCGCCGCGGCGAATGGGTGAAGCGCGTCGAGGCGCGCGCGATGGACGCGCTCGAATTCGTCGGCATCTCCGATCTCGCGCTCGAGCCCGCCTCGGCCCTCTCCCAGGGCGACCTGAAACGCCTCGAGGTCGCGCGCGCCATCGCCTCGGAGCCGGAGCTGCTGCTGCTCGACGAGCCGCTCGGCGGCCTCAACCCCGTGGAATCCGGGCTGCTCGCGAAATCGATCAAGCGGCTGCACAAGGGCGGGCGCTTCGGCCGGCTGCACTCGGAGGGGCCGGCGGTGCTGATGATCGAGCACAAGCTCAAGGAGCTGATGTCCATCGTCGACCGCGTGATCGTATTCGACTACGGCGAGATCATCGCCGACGGCACGCCCGCGGACGTCGTGAAGAACCCGCGCGTGATCGAGGCCTATCTGGGCGGCGAGCATGCCACTGCTTGAAGTGCGCAGCCTGTCGGTCCGCTACGACAAGGCGGTGCTGCTCGCAGGCGTTTCGCTCGCGGTCGGCGAAGGAGAGCTCGTCGGGCTGGTCGGGCCGAACGGCGCCGGCAAATCCACCTTGCTGCGCGCCATCTCCGGGCTGGTGCGCTGGGAAGCGCAGACGAAGCGCGGCGTCTTCGGCGATATCGTCCTCGAAGGCGAGGTGCGATTCGCAGGCGAAAAGATCGACGGCCTCCCCGCGCACGAGATCCGCGGCCGCGGCCTGGTCCACTGCCCGGAGAGGCGCCGCCCGTTCCGCGAGCTGACCGTGACCGAAAACCTGCTCGCGGGGGCCTACCTGAGCCGGAGCAAGAGCGAGATCGCGCGGAATGTCGAGCGCTGCTTTCAGCTCTTTCCTCACCTGAAGGAGCGCAAGGGCCAGGTGGCGGGCACCCTCTCCGGCGGCGAGCAGCAGATGCTCGCCATCGCGCGCGCCCTGATGTTCGAGGCGAAGCTCCTTTGCATCGACGAGCCTTCGCTCGGCCTCGCACCCCGGGTCCGCAAGGAGCTCTTCGGCGCGATCGAGCGCATCCATGCAGGCGGCATTCCGATGCTGCTGGTCGAGCAGGAAGTCGGCAAGGTATTCGAGATCGCCGACCGCAACTACGTGCTGTCGCAGGGCCGCATTATCGCGCAGGGGACCGGCAAGGAACTCATGGCCGACGAGAAGCTGCGGGCCGGGTATTTGGGGCTGTAAGGGGGCGGGGCGAGCCGGTCCCGCCGGAATCATCGTGCCTCGCGGCGTCTCTCCGGCGGCAGTCCCTTGATCTCTGGCGCCTGAGGGCCGCAAGCGAGCCGCACCCTTTAAGCGCTACTCGAGCGACGCGCCGCAGAGCCGGCAGGCGTGCCGCGTGAAGACGGTCCGGTTCTTGCAGCGCGGGCAGACGATCTCGATCTTGTCGCGCACCCAGGGCGTGAGTCCGCGCGGCATGAAGAGCAGCACCAGCAACACAATGACCGCGAAGATGAGCAGCCGGAACTCCCTGAAGATTTCGAAGCTCGCAAGCAGCTCGGTCAGCGGATACAGAGTGAACACCGCAATCACCGGCCCGTAAATCGTCGCCACGCCGCCGAAGATGCCCCAGATCACCGCCTGAAAGGACAGCGCCACCTCGAGCGAGGAAGGCCCGGCGACGCGCAGGAAATGCGCGAACAGAGCGCCCGCGACCCCGGCGAAAAGCGCCGAGAGCGTGAACGCGAGCAACTTGTAGCGCGGGGTGTTGATGCCCGAGGCCCGCGCGGCGACCTCGTCCTCGCGGATCGCGTGGAAGATCAGGCCCGTGTGCGAGTCGCCGATTTTCCACATGGCGAATACGAGCACGAGCATCAGGATGACCGCGACGTAGTAGTTCGCGAGCGGTGAGTTCGCCAGCCGCTTGAGGCCCGAGATTCCCAGCTCGCCGCCGGAAATATCGGGAAACGCGAACAGCATGCCGGTGAGAATGAGCGGAAAAGCGAGCGTCGCCAGGCTCAAGTACGAGCCGCGCAGCCGCAGGCAGAGTATGCCCACGAGAAACCCTGTGGCCATCGCCGCGACGGCTCCGAGGGGGACGCTCAGCCACGGCGACAGGCCGGCGTGATGCGAAAGCAGCGCCGAGGTGTAGGCGCCGACGCCGAAGAACAGCGCGTGGCCGAAATTGACCTGGCCGGTGTAGCCGGCGAGCAGATCCCAGCTCGCCGCGTAGATGGCGAAGATCGCCGCCATGGTGACGACGCGCAGCACGTAGGGGTCGTCATAGGCGAGCGGCAGCGCGAGCAGCGCGACGCAGGCGCCGAGCACGAAGCTGCGGCTGGGCAGCACCAGCACCTCGTGGCGAAGCTGCGCCCAGAGCCGGGCCGGGAGCGCGAGGACGGCTTTCACCGCTCTTCCTCGAACGCCACGCCGTAAAGGCCCTCGGGGCGGATCAGCAGCACGATCACCATTATCAGGAGCGCGACCGCGCCTTTGAGGTAAGCGCCGGAGGGAACCGCGAACACGGTGATCGCCTCGACATAGCCGATGATGAAGGCCCCGATCAGGCTGCCCTTCAGGCTTCCCAGCCCGCCCAGCACCACGATCGCGAGCACGATGACGAGCGGCGAGAGCCACATCAGGGGATCCACCACGAACACCGGCGCCACGACCACGCCGGCAATCGCGGCAAGTCCCACCGAGATCGCCATCGTGAGCATGGCGACGCGGTTGACGTTGATTCCCATCAGGTTGGCGATTTCCTGGTCGTTGGCCGCCGCGCGGATCGCCAGTCCCAGCCGCGTGCGGTTGAGCAGGAACCAGGTGGCGCCGAGGACGGCCGCCACCACCACGAGAATGATGAGGCGCTGGTAGCTCACGCGCACGCCGAAGATCGAGGCGAAACCGTCCACGGCAGAGGGAATGCCGAGATAGCTGCCGCCGAAGGAAATCAACAGGCTTTCCTGAAAGATCAGCGCCAGCGCGATGGTGGCGATCAGCACCGCCGACTCGTGCTGCCGCACCGGCTCGATCACCAGCCGGTAGCAGACAAGAGACAGCGCCACCACCGCCGCGACCGCCAGCGGAATGGCCGCGGCAAGCGGCAGCCCGCCTTTCACCAGCAAGCCGTAGAAGGCGTACGCGGCGAGCATGTAGAACGCCGTGTGCGCGATATTGACGATGCGCGCCACGCCGAAGATGAGCGAGAAGCCGATTGCCAGCAGCGCGTACACGCCGCCGTTCACCAGCCCGCTGACGAGAATGTCCTGCAGCATGAAGCAAAACGGCCGCGCACCCTGCAGCGCGCGGCCGCCTCGGCTCGAGCGCCCCTTATTTCGCCGACGGCATCTTGAAAGGCTTCATGCCCTTCACCTGCGGCGGCCAGAACGGCACCTTCTGCCCGTCCTGCCACTGCACCGCGATACCGGCGGTCTTGCCGATCGCCCAGACGAGATCGTGGCGCTTGTCCCAGGTATCGGTGCCCGTCACGCCGACGTGTTCCATCTTCTCGATCACCGGCACCAGCTTGTCGGCGTCGGTCGTGCCCGCCTGCTCGATCGCCGCCTTGAGGATCATGATCGCATCGTAGGTGCCGGCGTTGTAGGTCGGGGCCCTCTTGTAGCGTTCCGTAAACGCCTTTACGAACGGGACCGTCTTCGGGGTGATCTCCACTTCGGCCAGGGTATCGAGAGTGGAGACATAGTTGCCTTTTCCGGCGGTGGCCTGCCAGAAGCCGTCCTTCTGTCCCTCGACGTTGATGCCGAACGCGACCGCGGGCAACTGCAGCTCGCCCATCTGCCGCCCCATGACGATGCCCACCGGCCCGGAAAGCATGGTGAACACGATATCGGCGCCCGAGCGCCTGATCGCCGAAAGTTCCGCGGTCAGGTCGGTCGCCCGGTCCGAGGATTGCCACAGGCCGACCACTTCCATCTTCATCTTCGGCAGGTTGTCCTGGGCGGCTTTGACCAGCGCCTCGGTCCAGGCGGCCTTTTCCGCGAAGATCGCCACCTTGGGCATTTCCTTTTTCAGATCGGCGCGAATCTGGGCGCCGACCGAGCCCAGCACCGCGAACAGGGTGCGCCCGAGATCGACATCCTTCACCGGGGTGATGCGGAACCAGTACTTGTAGCGCTCGTAGTTCTGCTCGACGTTCAGGCCGAGCTTGGAATGCGCCGCGCCGGCGCCGAGGAAAATCTTCTTCGCGTCCATCGCGACTTCCTGCATCGCGAGCACCGCCTCGGAACGGAAGCCGCCGATGAGGAAATCGGCGCGCTCGCGGGTGATGGCGCGCTCGATCGCATTGGTCGCATCGGGCACGCTCTGGATCTCGTTGGTGTCCACCTTGACAATTTCGATCTGGCGGCGGGCCGAGCCCACCTGGATGCCCCCGGCTTTGTTGATTTCATCGCGCGCCATCTCGGCGCCGCCCCAGTGGTTCTCGCCCTGGACGAAAGCCATGGGGCCGAGAATGGCGATCTTGATGCTCTGCGACCAGGACTGGGCGCTGAACGCCATCCCCAGCGCCGCCAATGCAGAAAGCAGAGTGCGCAGCATGATGTCCTCCGTCAAATAAGATCCAAGCCGGCGTCGGTGCCGCGAACTTCCGGCCCGCCGCTTCGCGAGTGCAGGCTATCCTGCCACTTCGAATCGCGGCTGTCCATGCCCGGCTTGCCGGGCGCGCGCCCTTGCTTCTATAGTACGCGGCTCAGGATCGATCGAGGACCGCGGAAATGAAACGCGAGGAATTCACTTTCTTCCACAGCCTGCGCGTGCGCTGGGCCGAGGTGGACCGGCAGGACGTGGTGTTCAACGGAAATTACTTCCTGTATTTCGACGTCGCCGTCACCGAGTACTGGCGCGCGACCGGGTTTGATTATCCCGACGGCATCGTCGAGAAATTCGGCACCGACATCTACGCGCTGAAGGCGGCCGCCGAATATCATGTCCCGGCGACTTACGATGACGCGCTCGAGGTCGGTTGCCGCGTCGGCCGCATCGGCCGGACATCCATGCAGCTCCTGTTCGGCATCTGGCGGGGGAGCGAGCACATCGCGAGCGGCGAGCTGGTGTACGTGAACGCGGACCTGAAAACAAGAAAGGCCGCGCCCTGGCCCGAGGCGCTCAGGCAGGCGATCCTGAAATACGAGCGCACGCCACCGGAGTTGGCCCCTGCGGGAAAGCCATAGCAAAAAGGCATTTGCCGCCGAGGACGCCAAGGACGCAGAGGAACCCAAGACCCGGTCTTTTCCTTGGCGGTTATAATCAGCGCCTTTTGATCTGCCCCCTCTTCATCCCATGCAACTGCGCGACAAACTCTACATCGACGGCCAGTGGACGGCCTCCACCGGCAGGGAGACGATAGATGTCGCCAGCGCTTCGACCGAAGAGCTGATGGGCCGCGTCCCCGAAGGCACGCCGGAGGATGTCGATGCTGCGGTGCGCGCCGCGCGCGCGGCGTTCGAGCCTTGGGCCGCGACCAGTGCGGCCGCGCGAGCAGGTTTTCTCCAGAAAATCCACGAAGGGCTGAAAGCGCGCGCCGGGGAAATCGGCCGCGTCATCGCCGGCGAGGTCGGCATGCCGGTGAAGCTCGCCACCCGCATCCAGGCAGGGTCGCCCGCCTTCACCTTTGCGATGTACGCGAAGATGCTGGCAGACTTCAAGTTCGAGGAAAAGGTCGGCAACTCGCTCGTGCTGCGGGAGCCGGTCGGCGTCGTCGCGGCGATCACGCCGTGGAACTACCCCCTGCACCAGATCGCGGCGAAAGTCGCACCCGCGCTCGCCGCCGGCTGCACCGTGGTGCTGAAACCCTCGGAGATCGCGCCGCTCAACGCCTTCATCCTCGCCGAGGTGATCCACGCCGCGGGATTGCCGCGCGGCGCGTTCAACCTCGTCACCGGCTACGGCCCGGTCGTGGGCGAAGCGATGGCGAAGCACCCGCTCGTGGACCTGGTGTCCTTCACCGGCTCGGTGCGCGCGGGAAAACGCGTCTCCGAGCTCGCCGCGCATACGGTGAAGCGCGTCACGCTCGAGCTCGGCGGCAAGTCGGCCTCGGTGATCCTCGAGGACGCGGACCTCGCCGCCGCGGTGAAAGGCACGGTCAATTCCTGCTTCCTCAACTCCGGCCAGACCTGCAGCGCGCACACGCGCATGCTGGTACCCGAGAGCCAATACGAAGAGGCCGCGAAAATCGCCGTCGAGCTTGCAAAGACCTTCACGGTGGGCGACCCGTTCGGCGACTCCGCAAAATTGGGTCCGCTCATCTCGGCCGCGCAGCGCGAGCGCGTGCGCAATTACATCAGGATGGGCATCGAGGAGGGCGCGCAGCTCCTCTGCGGCGGGCCCGACGCGCCCGACGGACTGGAAAAGGGTTTCTACGTGAAGCCCACGATTTTCGGGCGCGTCGATCCGAAATCCACCATCGCGCAGGAGGAGATCTTCGGCCCGGTGCTCGCCATCATTCCCTACAGGAACGAGGACGAGGCCGTGCGCATCTCCAACGGCACTGCGTACGGGCTCGCGGGCGGGGTGTGGTCGAAGGACGAAGAGCGCGCGAAGCGCGTCGCGCGGCGCCTGCGCACCGGGCAGGTGGACATCAACGGCGGGCAGTTCAACATGCTCGCGCCCTTCGGCGGCGTCAAGCAATCCGGCAAGGGCCGCGAGCTCGGCCGGCCGGGGCTCGAGGAATTCCTGGAATACAAGGCCCTGCAGCTCAAGGCGGAGGCCGGCGCTTGAGCGCGAAAAAATATTATTTCGAGGATTTTCCGGTCGGCATGGCGCTCGAGATATCCGGCCCGACCCTCACGAAAGATTCGATCCTGGAATACGCGCGCCGCTACGATCCGCAGCCCTTCCACGTGGACGAGGAGGCGGCGAAGCAATCCCTCTTCGGCGGGCTCATCGCGAGCGGCTGGCAGACCGTGAGTCTGTGCATGCGCATGATCTGCGATTCCTATCTGATCGAGTCGGCCAGCATGGGCTCGCCCGGCGTCAAGGAAGTTAGCTGGACCCAGCCCGTGCGTCCCGGCGACACGCTCAAGCTGAAGATGACCGTGCTCGAGGCAAAAGCTTCCCGGAGCAAGCCCGACCGCGGCATGGTGCTGCACCGCTGGGAGGTGTTCAACCAGAACCAGGAGCTGGTCATGCGCATGGAAGGCTACGGCATGTTCAGGCGCCGCGCCGCCGCCGTGTAAAAGCCGGCGCGACCGACCGGCCCGCTGAATCGACCAGGCGCGGGCGGCGCCCGGCGCCGCCGGGATGATGCGCGCGTCATCTTGCAGCGAGCTTTTCGCACGCCCCGGCCCGCAGAAGCATGATATCGGCGCGGCGATTGAACAGGCCCTGGTCTTTTCCCCTGCCCGTTTCCCGAAGCGGCCGCGCCTTGAAATACCGCGGGTGCCGGATCATGGCTTCGAGAGAGGCCCATTGAACCGGGTCTTTCACGATCACTTTCGATTTTGCGTCCTGGGCTCCGGTGATCGCGACGATCCGCTGATGCAGGTTCGCCGCCCGGCGGTTCGCCGCCTCCCGGTTCAGCTCCCTGGTCTTCGAGGGAAACTCGTTTTCGTCGGCAAAACCCTGCACCTGGATCTCCACGTTCTCGTCAGGATTGGAGCCGACACAAGCCTTGAGGCTCCCCAGCAGCCTGGTCAGATCGGCCTCCTGTTCCTTGCTCAGATTCACGCCTTTCGACCAGCCCGGCGGCCCGCTGGCAAGCCCGAACAGGAAGGGAAACGCTTCGGCGGGCCTGGGTTCCTCGCCCGTCATTCGCGCCAGATAGACGAGTTCCTTTTTGACCTCCGCCTGAGCGGGCTCGATGCGGGTGCCCGAAAAGACGGTGGGCAGCGCGGTCAGATAGGCCACGAGGCACGCCAGGGCCACGCAACCGGGAAAAAGCGAACTCTCCTTGTCCGGTTTCGTCACGTATTCCCAGAGAGTCAGCGCGAGTTCGAACAGCTTTTCGATCGAGGTGATGATATAGGTCAGACCGAGGCCGGCGACGCCCCACGCAAGGGGAACCCCGAGAACGGTCTTGACGTTTGAATCCTGGATCGTCTCCGCGAGAAACCGTCCAAAAACCACGCCCACGTAAGCCGTGGCCGCGAGAATCGCGATGCCCCGGACCATGCGGCGCGTTCTCTTCCAGTCGCGCGGCTGGCCGGCACTCTGCGTACTCATAGGATTCTCTCCCTGGAAAACCAATTCCCTATATAGCCTGCCTCTGCGGGAAACGCCAGTGCCTTACCGGAAAAAGATGGACCTTGACCCCTTGCCGGTCGCCCTGCCGTCGCTGATCTCCGGTGCTGCCATGGCGCTCCGGGCGCCCGGTTGGCGGCGGTCTGCGGACCGGGCGCGGTAAATCACGAGAGTGCGCCTAGCGATACAGTCCCAGCCTCTCCAGCCACTGCTGGATCAGCGCGGCGATCCGCCGGTTGTTCCTGTCCATCATCAGCATGTGCGAGTTGCCGCGGATGCAAAACTCAAGGGACCGGAGTCGAGTTCTCTTCCTATTACAAAAGAAAATCGACCCTGAACCTATTTTTCCAGCGCAGCTTCGATACCGACCATCACCTGAGAGCGGCTATAGTCGTAGGTGTCCAGGTTCGATTCGTTTCGATAGTAGCTGTAGTCAATGAACGCACGCCACAGAGCGGTAAGGCGACGATTCGCGCGCAAGGCGATACCGTAACGGTCGTCTTTGCGCGTAACCTCGAGGGTGCCCCCGTTGAGACGATTAGGATCGTTGTAGCGGCTGACGCGATATTCTCCGCGCGCATCGGTCTGCCAGCCGCCGGCGTTGCGCAGAGCGACGGTCGCGAACAGCGAATGCCGCGTCGGCGAGGAGCTGAAGAACTCGGCCCCCTGCTGGAGATCCCTGCGATTGTTGAGCTCGAGTTGATAGCCGACGCGCAGAAGGGCGGGCGCCAATGCGAAGCCCGCATCCGCTGTGAAGCGCTGTTGCCATCCGTCGAGATACTCGAAGCCGCCGCCGCCGTCGATGTGCCCGAGCTGATAGCGCCCGCGCAGATCGCCGCCGGCATCCAGGCGGCTGCGCGCCTGTACATCGACCACCGCGGACTGCTCGAGGCGGTTGCCGTCGACGTAGATCACGTCGAGATAACCGCCAACGCTGGTCTGCGAGCGACCCGAATCGGTGTCGTAGCTCAAGCCGGCGCGCAATCCCATCAGGTCGAATTGATCCAGATCCCTGTATTTCCGCAGGACCAAGCCGCCGTAAGCTTGCGAACCGCGCGCGGCGTCCCCGGTCAGACGGTGACTCGCCGCGGCGAGCGCCTCGACGAAGAAGTCGCTCTTGTCGCTGATTCCGGCTGTTTCGGCATCCGGCGACAGCGCCACGTTGCTGTCGTAGCCGCCGGCCAGCGAGACCACGGCACCCGTCCGCGGCGGCGGCGGCGCGCCGCCGAGCCGCTCGAGGGCCGTGCCGGCGAGTGCGCGCAAGTTCCGGTCAGTGGCCGTGCGGTGTGCCCGTTCGAAGTACTCAATCGTCTGCTGCTCGCGCCCCATGCGCTGCGCGATCAGGCCGAGGTTGTAGTGCGCGAGAGCGGCCCACTCCGGGCCGCTCGCGAGCCCCTGGAACTCGCGTTCGGCCTCCGGGTAGCGCTGCAGCCGGTAATACGTCGCGCCGAGGTTGTAGTGCAGACCCGGAGTGTCCAGGCCCGCCCGCCGCGCATCGAGGAACGACTGAAGCGCCGCGGGGTAATCGCCCGCGCGAAATGCCTTGACACCCTGCTCGAAAACCTGCGCGCCGTCCGCGGCGGCGCCGACAGGCTGCCACTGAACGACGCCCAGGAGTAAAACGACGACGACAAGGCAGGAAATCCGAAAGTCGCGTGTTTTTCCCCCTTGCGTCCCTCGACGACGAATAAACGCGCACACCCGCCGGAGTTTACTCCAGCGGGGAGCGGACCCGGGGGTGACGACCGAGTTACGGTCGCCCGGATTTCGACGGGATATTCGGGTTGCGGTCTCGTGCCCGTTCGCGCGCCGCCTCGGATGTATCTTTTCCGAGCTCGCGGCCGAGATCCCCTTTCAGTTCGCGAGCCCTGTCGGCGGTCTCCTGGCCAAAGGCCGCGGCATCCCGCGCCTGGGGCACCGCCTTCTCGGGCAGCTTGATCTCGCCGGTGGCGGAGCCCGCCGGCGTAATGGGCAGCGCGCCGAGGCTGGCGAACGCGGACGAAGCCGCGTTGGGCAAAGCGCCTGCAGGAATGGAGACCGCGAGCGTCGCCGAGGTCGCGATCGATCCGACCGTTCCCGCTCCGAACGCCACCGTGCCCGCGGTGTTCGTCACCGCAACGGTTCCCTTGAGCACCGAAAGGTAGGCGGGATTCACGATCGCGACCATGAAGTCGGTGCCTCGGATGCCGATCGTCGACAGCCGGACACTCAGCGAGAACGCGTCAGGGTTGCGTTGCCCCAGCGCTCCGGTCAGCACGCGCAGCGCTCCCTGCAGGAGGACGAACACCGCGCGATCGGCCGTCGGCTCCTCCTGCCGGTAGCGAAAGTCCTCTATCCGGAACTGCGTATTCTCGTGGAGCGCCACGACCTGGCCGTCGTCGAAGCGCAGAATGACCCGGGAACCGGGAGCGGTGGTCACCAGGGCGCCCGACAGCACACGCTGTTTTGGGGCTACAGGCTTGCTTTCGGCGGGGGTCGCACCGGCGCGGACATCGCCTTCCGACTCCTGCACGACCGCCGCGCCGAACACGCTTGCCGCCGCACCCGCGATCCCCAATGCAAGAATCACGGACGAAAAAAACCGCCCTTTAGTCGTGCTCATGCTCCCTCTCTTCCGGCGCAGCGGGTAGGCCGCTGCCGGGAAACTACGGTTATTCCGCGAGCGGGGCGTGGCTGTCCGTTGCCCGGCCGGAACGAGGGCGTTACGGTCGCCCGGATTTCGATGGGATATCCGATTTGCGGTCTCGAGCCCGCTGGCGCGCCGCCTCGGATACCCCTTGCCCGAACTCGCGGCCGAGATCCCCTTGATTTTCGCGGGCGCTGTTGGCAGTCCCGAGGCCAAAGGCCGAGGCATCCTGCGCCCGGGGCGACGCCGTCTCGGGCAGCTTGATGGGCAGCTTGATCTCGCCGGTGGCGGCGCCGGCGGATGCGTTGGCCGGCACGACGTCCATCGTCACCTCGAGATCCCGCTGCTGCGCCCAGGCCGCGCTCGACAGCGCGAGGGCAAAAATCGTACCGATCGTATATCGCGTGAATTGCTTCATGACATGCCTCCTTGCCTGCGGTAGGACTAAGTCTCGAGCCCGACGGGCGCCATGCCCGTCTTGCCCGCGCTTTTGATTTCAATCTTCAGCCGGAACGTCTTGCTGATCCCGCCGTGCGAAAGGCGCGCCACGAGTTGCTCGTCCTTCGCCGTTCCGTGCGCGACGAGCGCAAGCTGCAGCAAGTTCCCGCCTTCGCGCAAATCCGTCTGCCAGGAGAGCTCGCGCCGGTCGCCATAGCCGACGAGCTCGACGTTCTCGGGCAGCGTCAGGCTAATCGTCGCCGCCGGCAGCGGCTTCGCGCTGTTGAACATCAGGCGCACGGTCTCGGGGTGCTTGAGGGTCAGAGCCACCGTCTGCACCGGTGCTGGCGCCGGCTGTGTCGCGAGGAACACGCCCAAGGCCAGGCCAAGCACCAGACTTGCCGCTAGAGCCATGCCAAGCACGGCGCGCCGCGTTTGGCGAGCGCTGCCGACCGCCGCACGGGTCGCGCTCGATAGCGCCTGGTCCAAAAAGCCCGGGCGCGGGGACGGCGCGGGCAGCGTGCGCAAGGCCGCCTGCAGCGCCACCGCGTGCTGATGCCGGCGGCGGCAGTTCAGACAACCCTCCAAATGTTCCTGAATCGACTGCTGCCGGACAGCGTCGAGCCGCCCGTCAAGGTAGTCGTCCAATTGCAGCGCGAAGTTGTGGCATTCCATTTGATAAGTTCCTACCCGTTAACACGCTCGCCGGCGGAAAAAGGTTCCACCGCCAGGAGCGCCCGCAACCGGTGGCGGGCCCGGTGCAGGCGCGACTTGAGGGTGCCGAGCGGCGTCTCCAGAATCGTCTCGAGCTCTTCGAGGGTATACCCCTCGACGTCGTGCATCGTGACGACCGCGCGCTGCTCGGGATTGAGCCGGTCGAGGGCGCCCAGGATGCGCTCGCGCCACCCGCTGCGTTCGGCGTGCTCTTCCGGGCCATCTTCGATCGCCGGCAACGTGTCGAGGAGGTTGTCGTCGCCCTCCGTGTTGTTGGCGAGTTCAGCGATCGGCGTGCGAGCCCGTTGGCGGACGAAGTCGACGTATTGGCGGTAAAGCACCCGGGCCAGCCAGGGCTGGAGTTGCTCGATATCGAACAGCTCCTGGGTACGGGGGTAGAGCTTGAGCAATACGTCCTGAACCAGGTCCTCGGCGTCGGCCACGCTGCCGGTGAAGCGCCAAGCCAGCCGATAGAGGTACTCGACATGCGGGCGCAACAGATCCTCGAAATTTGGCGCGGCGGGCCGGGTTCGGCGGAAGGGCAAAACGGGCGCCATAAAAGTAACTACACGTCCGCGCGGCCGAAAAGGTTCCCTCCATAGCGTGCTGGCGGGGGATTGCACTTCCACTTTCGAGTCGAGTATGTGACTTTTTGAACAAAAGTAGATTGCATCGCCGCGTGAGTATGCGCCGAAATCTCATTCAACTCTCATCACCGCCCGGGAATCTCGTCTTCCTTAACGGTAAAGCCCCTGCTTCGCCAGCCACTGCTGAATCAGCGCGGCGACCTGGAGGTTGTTCCGGTACATCATCAGCATGTGCGAGTTGCCTCCATAGCCGGCGTTTTCAGTGAAGCCACTGCCTGAGCTCGATGTGGTAGCCGTTGGGATCGCGTATCTCCGCCCTGGCGTAGTTCTCCCTGAACACCGGGCCCCAGACGGGGTCGATTCCCTTCGCCTTCAGGTATTCGAGGGTCTTTCGCATGTCCTCCACCTCGAGCGCCATCATGCGGTAGCCCAGGTGGGTCTTCTGCGGCGCGGGCTCGACCGGCGTGCCTTCATAAGTCAGCAGCTCGATCGCGGTGCCGCCGAGATCGAGGTACGCGATGCCGAGCGAGCCGCCTGCGTCGTTCAGCGGGACACGGTCGCGGAATTTCAATTTGAAGCCGAGCACGCCGGTGTAGAACTCGACGCTCCGCTCCGGCTCGTTGGTCACGATCTCGACGTGGTCTATCTTCTTGAACAAGGTGAACTCCGTGTCGTTTATCGGTACAGCCCCTGCTTCGCCAACCAATCCTGGATCAGCGCGGCGACCTGCAGGTTGTTCCTGTCCATCATCAGCATGTGCGAGTTGCCGCGCATGCCGGCGTTCGGCAGGTCCATGATCTCGACCTTGCCGCCCGCCTTCGAAATCTCGCCCACGAAATCGACGCCGTTCTTCCTGATCTGCGGCCAGCGCGAGTCGAGCGCGATGTTGTCGCCGTAGACGACGAGCACCGGGATGTCTTTTAGCACGGCGGCCTGCTTCGGGTCGCCCTGACCCGCGGGCTCGATTGCGATGAGCGCTTTTACCTTGTCGGGGCGCGCCTGCGCGACCTGATAGCGGCGCCTGACCTTTGAGCGCGGTCATGCCGCCGCCCGCGCTGTCGGTGCCGGTGACGTTACCACGCTTGCCGAGGTCGGAGGTGGGCCGGGTTGCCGGTAATTATCGTCACGTGTTACAATAATTAGATGACCGATTCCCGCCGCCGCCCGGGACGGCCCCCCACCGGCCGCGCCCAGACCGCGGCCGAACGCATGCGCCGCTACCGCGCCCGCCAGCGCGCGGCGGGCCTGCGTCCCTCGACGCGCTGGCAATCCGCGGCATCCGCGGCGCTCTCCCCCGGCCTGCTCAAGCACCGCATCATCGAGGCGCGCAGCCTCGCGATGCATTGCCTGATCGCCCGGAAGATCGGAGCGGACCGGAGGCTGCTCGACACGGCGCGGCGCAACCTTGCGACGTGGGCCGGGCGTTACGGCGACAGCGTTCCGCGCGCGTTGAGCGAGTGGCGCGAGATCCTCGATCATCCCTGGCCGGAAATCGCCGCCCTGATTACCGATGCCGGCGAGTCGGCCGTGCGCTTGCGGCAGTCTTCTCCTTTCGCGGGCGTGCTCACGCCCACCGAGCGGCGACGCGTGTATGAAGCGTTCCGAGCTTGAGCACTTGATTCGCGCGGCGGGACGCATCGCCGGCGAGCGCGACATCGTCGTGATCGGCAGCCAGGCAGTTCTCGGCCAGTTCCCCGACGCTCCGGCGGCGTTGTGCAGATCGATGGAAGGCGACCTGTACCCAAGGCGCAAGCCCGAACTGGCCGACAAAGTGGACGGCGCCATCGGCGAAGGATCGCGATTCCACCAGCAATACGGCTACTACGCGCAAGGCGTTGCCCCGGACACCGCGACGCTGCCGCGCGGCTGGCAGCGGCGCCTGGTACGCATAGCGAATGCCAACACGGGCGGCTACGCGGGCCTCTGCCTGGAAGTACACGACCTGGCCCTTTCCAAATACGTGGCGGGCCGGGAAAAGGATCTCGAGTTCACGCGCGAGCTTGCGCGGAACGAAATGACCGGGAAAAAGACCTTGCTCAAGCGGCTCGCGGCAACCAGGCTTGACGCCGCGCTCGCGCGGCGGGTGCGGGGAAGGATAGAGCGGGATTTTTCGCTTCCCGGCACTTGAACCCTCCTGGTGAAAGATTACTGCTCTTCCTCCACCGGCTGCTTGTGCCTGGAGACAAGCTGCGCCTGCGTGTGCGGCGGCACCGGCGCGTAGTGGCTGAAGTCTATCGAGTAGTTCCCCTGCCCGCCGGTCACCGACTTCAACCGCGTCTGGTAATCGGACAATTCCGATAGCGGCGCCTGCCCCCGGATCGCGGTCATTCCTCCGCCCGCGGAATCCGTCCCGGTGACATGCCCGCGCTTGCCGGACAAATCCGAGGTCAGATCCCCCATGAATTTGTCGGGCGCGGCGATCTCGACGTTGACGATGGGCTCGAGCACGATGGGCGCGGCCTTGGCGAAGGCGTCGATTATCGCCTTGCGGCCGGCAGAGACGAACGCGACTTCCTTCGAGTCGACCGCGTGGTGCTTGCCGTCGTACACGGTGACGCGGATGTCGTGCACCGGGTAGCCGGCGATCACGCCCGCATCGAGCGCGATGCGCACGCCCTTCTCCACCGCCGGGATGAAGACGCTCGGGATCACGCCGCCTTTCACTTTGTCCACGAACTCGTAGCCCGCCCCGCGCGCAAGCGGCTCGACGTGCAGGAACGCCGCTTGCGGCACGTAGGTGCCTTATCGGAAGCAGGCTTGCCAGTTAAACTATTTCGTTGGAGTGGTGGGTTTCTTGGGGTCGACAAACGACGCTTCGTTTACCCTTGTGACGCTGGGCTTATAGTTATCAATACTGACGACTTTCAAGAGAGCGAGCTTGGTCATAGAGTTAATTGCCAACCCTCTGCGGGCATTGATCACCTCGCTCTTTGTACCGACCGCGTGGATCGTCCCGGAAATGTTCGGCGTATACGGATTCGGAACCCGGAGAAGCACATACTGTTCGGCCTTTTTGCCAAGCTTCTTATTCTTCGCGCCCTTCCTGCGGTTTGGTTTCTTGCCTTTGGCCATGGCTGATCCCTCCTTTCCTTCGCAACTGTAGAACCCGGCAGGGGGTTATGTCAATCAACCTCCCGGGTATGGTCTGCGTCGCGGTTTTCCAATTACGGGTAGAAAAATAGTGATACTGATATCTTGACCTTTCGCCTGAAATTATGGTCCCCTTAGAGGTTACAATGCCAGCGAACCCGGGATTGGGGGGGCCATGCGCAGGGGGGGAGTCAAGAAGCCGCCACCTCAGGCCGCAGCCAACAATGCGGCGATAGAGTCACGGGTGATCAAGGGACGCGTGCGCTGGAATGTGCCCTCGCCCCCTTCCGGATTTCGTGTCACTGCATTCGAGCTGCGAATTGGGGAGAACGACATCGTTCTCGCGAGCGCAGACCTCGACCTAGACGGGAATTACAAACTAGAGTTCACTCCTCGTCTCGACGAGATATTCCTTGTAGTCGTCAAGCTAGCCAATGCCCAAGGTAGGGTTATCGCAGAAAGTTCGCCCGGCAAGCAGTCTGGCGGAACCCTAGTCCTTAACATAGACGCCGGGGACGAACGCCCGCAATGGGCGCGCATCTCATCTTTTGCCCCGGACCGTGCAGCCCTCGACGCCGCTGGAATCGCGCGGTTAAGTATCCGCGTGGGATTGCCCCTCGATGACACCGCACGCGCCTCTAACGCGGGCCGACTCTCCGCCATCTCAGGGACGAATGAGGAGCTGCTTTACGGGATGGTAGCCGGTGGCGGGGCAGCGAGCGCGGCACGACTCTGCTTCGCGCCTTCAAACGCTCTTGAGGTTCATGCGCTAGCGAACAAGGGGGCGACCGGGGTTTTCAAGAAGCCGGACGTGCAGCGAGAAATTCGCCGGCTGAAAGATTGGGCGGCGAAGGAACTTCTAAAACCGGACGGGCGGACACAGAACCCGTTCGCGCGTCTGCTTGATACAGTCGGTTTGTCCCAAGGCCATAAGGAACGGGTGGTCGACGCCTTGCTCAAGGGAGAAGGCGCGGCGGCTTTCGTCAAGGATCTGCGCCGGGGAGGTGAACTGTCTCAGGCCGACGCGGCGAAACTGATCGCCGGCACGGCCCTCTATTGCGCTCTATTGAGAAACGATGTCGTGTTCGAGCGGGTGTGGCGGGATGCGAACCTCAGGGGCGCCACACACGCGCATCAAATCCTCTTCGACTTCGCCACCGAGGACGAAGCCTACTGGGAGGAAAAGATCGGCAACGCCGAAATTCCCGCCAGCATCGGAAAACACGGGAATCCCGTGCGCACCTACGCCTCCAAGATTCGGGCCAGTCTCCAAAAGCTTGCCCCCGACGCACCGGTTGCCGCTGTGTTGCGCGCCAGTAAGGTTCTGGAACACGGCAAAACGATCGCAAACGCTATTCAAACAAGCTATAAGGGCCCGTCGCCCGTTTCCTTCGCCACCGCCTCGGTCGGAAGGAGAAAATCGTTTGCGGGTCTGAGCGGAAAACCGCTCGAGGAATTCCGCCGTATGTGCCGCCTCTACCGGGTGCTACCGCCCGAAGAGGAAGCTGCCGCAATGGAAGCGCTCCTCGCGATGAAGCCTTCAGTTGCGCAGAAGGGTAAAACCAGCAAAGTCGCGCAAAACAAGGGAATTGCCAGCGCCCGCGATATCGTCAAGTTCGGCCGAGAGAGTTTCGTCAAGGCGTACGCGAAGGAATATGCCGCGATCACAGTCAAGTCGGCAAAGGAAGCTAGGCCGATCGCCGAACGCGTCTACGCCCGTGCCGCGGGTCGTGCGCGTACCGTCGACGCGATTCGTCGCACTTTCCTAGGCGCCGCATCGGGGCTAAACCGAGATTTGGAACGCTCGCTGAAGAGCGTCACTCGACCATTGGAAGATCGCGCCCGGCAACTCGGTATAGCGGAAATGCTGGAGCCAAAGTCATACTGCAGATGCGAGAAATGTTCTTCCCTCTTCAGCCCAGCCGCCTATCTCGCAGACCAGCTCTATCTGCTGGAAACCTTCGCACCCGAGGCGGCGGATCTCCTCAAGACCCGGCATCCCGACTTGTGGAAGCTGAAACTCAGCTGCAACAACACGAACGTCGCGTTTCCGGAAATAGATGCGGCGATCGAGGCCCTCGCCGACGTGCTGCAGGGGGGTGGGGGTACGCAGCAAGCGCGAGACACGAATATAGCCGACTCGGCGACCCTTAGGATTTTTTCAGAGTATGGGGACGCCTCTTCGGTTATCTCGGCATTCGGGTTGCCGGAGCCCTCACCGGCCGCTACCCGCGCGGATCTCTGGGCACGGGTGTATCCGTTCAACCTTCCATTTTCGCGTTGGAGCCGAATAGCGGCAGCGTATCTCGACGCGGGAAGAACATCTTTCCTGGAACTTCTCGAGATAAGAAGTCCGGACATCGAGCCGGTGGCCGATTGGTGGGTGCGAGCGCAACTCGCCTTGTCGACTTGGGAACACACGGTCTTGGTCGGGGCATCGGGAAGGGGATTGTCCGAGCTTTGGGGGGCAGACCCCGCCGATGCTAATTGGCGCGACGAACTCCAAGACCTTAGGGAATTCCTGCGCCGGGCGGGCCTCGATTACGCGGCGCTCCTCGATCTGGCGGACACCGAGTTTCTCAAGCCACACGCGAATGTTTTGAAACGGTGGGACGCAGAGGGCAATGAAGCTGATCCTTGCGAACTCGAAGGATCAGAAGTCCTCCATGGTTTACAAACGGAGATCGATGCAGCGCTCGACGCGATCCAGGGATTCCTCCGCCTGCAACTCAGGTTGAACTGGTCCATTCCGAACCTCGATCGCCTTATACGGGCGCTTGGCGTCACCGCCATCGATGGCCAAGTCGTTCGTTCCGCCGCGCATGTCTCGTGGCTGGCGCAGAAGCTTGGCATTGCGGTCAGCGACGCTCTCGTCTTTGCGGTGGGCGTGGATGACAGACCCTACCGGGGCGAAGACGACTCCCCTTTGAATCTTGCCAAACGAGCGGTCAAACAGAGCACCGGCGAAGAAGGGGCGCTCGCGATGGCCGCCAGCCTCCCGGCCGCGACAGTTCGGGAACTTCACGTCGCCGGAAAATTGCCCGCGATGGATTTGAGCGTGGAGGCTGTAAGCAACGCGCGTCGCTATGCGCTCCTTCTCGATAAACTCGACCTCGATGTTCAGGACCTGCTCGCGCTCTTTTCTCTTACGGAGATGGGTCCACTCGAGGAAGCCGACGCAGGCGCTCGCCTCGCGCGACTTGTATCATTCCTTCTCCGTACGGAACTCCTTACGGGCTCCGCGCTTTCGCCGCTGGAGTTGCAGCGCCTATTGCATGATGACGCGAGCGCGCCCGGTCGAGCCAGCGATGCGGACATCGACGCGTTCCTAAGTGAACTGATGCCCGTTTTCGCTGCCGATCTAGCTCCCGTCGCGACGGCCGCAGTTGACACTCCAACGGGAGACACAGCGTCAGCCCTGCTCGCGGAGTTTGCAAAACTAACAGCCGATGTGGCGCGCCAGCTGCTGGACAACATTAGCGGGCGCTGGGCGGCGACCTCCATCGAAGACCTCACTCTTCGCAAGGCGCTGGCCCACGACTCGGACCTCTCAATCAGACGGAACGCGCTTCGGGGTTTCGCACGCGTCGCAGCCGTCCTCGGCTCGCTGACGACGGACCCTGAGAACCAGAAGTTTCTGGTCCAACACGCTGCGCTGTTTGGCGCGCTTGCCGTTCGGGACATTGCGCTCCCGGGAGCCGCGATCGGCTACGAGGCGATCCGCCGCTTCCTCGGGCTGTGTCAGGTCCTCGAGGGGCCGGAGGGGGACCCTGTCGTGCGGCGGGAGGCCTTGACGGCGCTGGCGACGGATGCCGCGCTGGACACGTCGCTGGCGGAGCGGCTTGCCGTGGGCTTCTCAATCGGACTCGGTGATGTGCGATTTCTGGGGCTCTCCGGAACGAACGGCTTTGGCGGGATTCCATTCTTGAGCGCCGCGGATCTTAGGTTGCGTAATGGCGCCTACCTCCTTATGCGAGCAGGGCAATACTTGCGCCGCATCAATGTCGGGGCAGAAACGGCGTGGTCGTGGGTCGCGAGCCTCGATTTCTATTCCGATATTGTGCAGAGCATTCGTGGCGCGGTCAGTAGTCAGCGTTCGGGCACCGACTGGAACCGACGAGTACAAGACATCGAAGACCGGATTCGGATCGCAACGCGAGATGCTCTTGTCGGCGCCGTCATGCATCGGCTACGGCTCGATGGCGACTTGCCATCGACCTCGGAGGAAACTCTCTCTGACTATCTGCTCCTGAATCTCGAGTCGTCGCCGAATGTACTCACCAGCCGCATTCGGCTCGCGATGACCGCAGTCCAGGTGTTTATCGATCGCTGGTTCCGGGATTGGTACAACATTGCATTACCGCCCGACTCGATCAGAAAGCGCTGGGAATGGGCCCGCAACTACAGGCTATTCGAGGCGAACAGAAAAGTATTCTTCTTCCCAGAGTCGTGGGCGACGCCGACGAACAGGCGGCCCGTGAGCGGCGCATTTGGCCGCTTCGCGGCCCTGCTCGACCAGGGAGACCTGTCGGACGACACGATCGAGCGCGGATTGACGAGTTATCTCGACGAGCTCGTGGACATCGCACGACCAGAGATCGTCGCCTTGCGGTCGACCTGGACCTCGGAACGTCTTGGCAATCGCGTCACGCTGTCGCCAACCGTCCACGTATTCGGGCGAACTCGCGCAAAACCGCACAAGTACTTTTTCAGGCGATGGGAACGATGCGTGACGTGGACTCCGTGGGAACCGATCGAGCTCGATATAGAAGGGGATCACGTTATCCCTGCATTCGACTCCCGCGGGCGGCTGTTCCTGTTCTGGGCAACGTTCCAGAATCGCGCTGATCCGAACAAAGCGTACGACATCGACGACGAGAAGCCACAGGCTCCTTATTGCGTATATGACGTTCGCATGCTCTGCTCGCAGTACCGGGGTCGTCGGTGGTCGCGGCCCACACTCTCGTCGGATCCGATCACCTTCGATCCCAACCAAACTGGCGTGTTGGCATTGCTCCTACAGCAACTTAACATTGGTGGAGAATCGGTCCCAGACGTCGAATTCCAGCGCCGCCTCGCGTTTTTGAATCGCGCTAGTGGCGGCCGCCTATTGGCTTTCAGCTCGGCGGGAGGGTTCACACGCGATATCTGCTCTGGAACGCTACGCCCCGTGTACGGGCCTTTCTTGATGCCGAGCTTATACGCTCCGTGGAGCGCAACGCCGCGAGCGCAAGCCTATGTAACCACCGGCAACCTGAGATTGCCGTATGAAGGCGCGGAGTGGGTGGATGTACTCGGTCCGCCTCCTACGGGGCCATACGTGATCGCACCGGGGCATTCGGATTCTTTTTTCCAGCTGCGAAAAGTCGCGGTGCAGGACGACTCACGCAGCTTTCTGGTTTCGCAAGAGGCCGGGGCGGAAATCATTGAAGAGACGGTAACGGAATGGGAACCTGCCAGACCCTCCAGCAAGGGGAAAAAGCCCTTGTCCTTCCTCGAGGCTCAGGCAGAGCCGCTGCTCTGGACAGAAGCGTCCATCAAGGAAAGTTTGTGGCAGGGAGGTCTCGATCGGCTCTGCGGGATCGCCCGGACGACGGTCGTCGGCCGGACAGCCCCGGGCGGGTTCAGTGTCATCGCTTGCTATCACCCCTACGCGTGCCTATTTCTTGAGCGCGTGGACGGGTTTGGCGTGGAGGGACTCTACAAACCGACGGATGCCGAAGGGATCGCCCTCAAACTGCCGTATCAGGAAATCAGCGAAGATTATTTCGAGGACGAATACAAGCCTGAGAGCGTCAAGGAGCCGTATCCGCGAGACGAAGTTGCGTGCAAAGCAGGGCAAGCCTATTTTTTTTACGATACCGAAATCTTTTTGCAAATTCCCCTTCTCGTGGGACAGAAGCTTTCCGATGCCGGCGAATTCGAGCGGGCGCACAAATGGTTCCGGTTCGTCTTTGATCCGACGGACCACTCGACCGGCAATCCCGACAAGGACGTCTGGCAGATCAAGCTTTTCCGCGACGAGGAGCGGCTCGAGACGGCCAAGGACATCGCGGCCCTGCTCGGGGGTACGTCTTCCGGCGAAGACGAAGAGGATGCCGAAGAGCGTCGCAGAAATGCACGCGAGCAGCTACAAGCGTGGCTGGACCATCCCTTCGATCCACACGCTGTAGCGGCCCTAAGACCTTCAGCGTACATGCGGTTAGCGGTACGCATGTACATTGAGAATCTTTGCGCATGGGGCGATTTTCTTTTTCGGCTCGCGACGCCGGACGAGCTTCCCATCGCCCGCCAGCGGTATGAGGAAGCGCTGTGGCTGCTCGGTTCGACTCCGGTCGAACTGGAACCGCCGAAGGAGAACGTGCCTTCCGAAGGCCCCACCTACGAACAACTTATCGGCGCGGCACTGACGCCGGGAGAGGACGCTATCGATGACGCCATGCCGACGATCGACGTTATCTCCGACGGCATCCGTGACGAGCCCTTGCCGAGCTTCTTCCCCTCGCAGCTCTGCGTGCCGCGAAACGACAAGCTGGACGAATTGCGCGAGTGGGTAAAGCTCGCCCTGAAACGGCTCAACTCCGGGCTTGATATCAACGGCGAGGTGCTGCCGACCGACTTGTTCGGACGGGAGCTCGACCCCGGCGAGATCATCGCCGCGATGCAAGCAGGGCTTCCCCCACTCGCCGCGCTCGGAACACCAGTGAAACCGATCTACGAGAAGCTCCGGTTTCGGGCGCTCATTCAGAAGGCGATGGAAGCCTGCCAGGAGGCGAAGCAGGCCGGCGATGCGGTGCTTGCAGCAGCGGAGAAAAGCGACGGCGAGCAGCTCTCGCAGCAGCGGCAGCAGGACCAGTTGCAGCTCCTGTCCTTGGGGATTCCCGTCCTCGGCCGGCAACTCGACGAGGCGCGGGTGAACCTCGAGGCGCAGAAGCGCCGGCAGGCGACCGTCAAGGCGAGACTTGATCACTACAGAAAGCTGAAACCTCGTCTACCCAAGGAGACGACCCAGCAGAAGAAGATGGAGGAATCTCATGCGCATCAGTTACGCGGCCAAGCCGTTCGGGCGGTTGGTGGAGTGCTGGTGCTCATTGGAGACTTCGATATCGGTGCATCGGGCTGGGCCGGAAGTCCTGTCGCGAAATGGCGCTTCGGAGGCCTGAATATTGCCAAAGCGGCGGAACTCGCCGGCGAAGTATTCAGTGTTTTGTCAACGGCAGCCAGCAATGAAAGCGCACAAGCAGCGCTCGAGGCGCAATGGCAGCGAAGAGACGAGGAATGGGGGCTTCAGGGCACTCTCGCCGGGAAGGAACTCGCCGAGGTCGAAACGCAACTTCAGTCCGCCGAGCTTCGGGTGCAACTTGCCGATATGCAGCTCGAGAATGAAAAGGCTCGCTTTGAGCGAGAAAAGGCGATATTCGATCTCATCCGCGACAAGTTCTCCAGCAAGGAGCTCTACGACTGGATGCTGCAGACGCTGATGCCGATACATCGCGCGCTCTTCGACCGCGCCATGGGTCTCGCCAATGCCGCGCGGAAAGCGTACCGCGTGGAGCTTGGAGAGGACGCGCCGGCGGGAACCGTCATCGGCCAGAACATCTGGGATCCAGCTCGCCGCGGCTTGCTTTCCGCCGACGAACTGCGCAAGCGGCTCCACGACCTCGACGACTCCTACACAGCCGCGCTGCAGAGACGCGACAACATCGAGCCCGAACGTATCCATTTGCGCGACATCGCGCCCGCTGCAGTTCAGGAACTTCGGCTCTTCGGGACGGCGGAATTCACGTTGCCTGAGTATTTCTTCGACAGAAACCCTTATTTCTATCGCCGCATCATCCGCTCGGTCGCCGTGAGCCTTCCAAACGTCGTCGGCCCCTACGACAATGTAAATGCGTTTATCAGTCTCGAGGAGAGCAGGATCCGCCTGAGCGGAAACGCAGAAAGCGCAGCGGACTACAGGATCACCGCTCCAACCGACCCTCTGCGCGTGGAAACGCGCGGCGGCTCCACGGTTCCATTAACGCATCTCGTCACTTCTACAGGATCCGAAGACCGCGGCGGATACGGTGCGCGCCCCGAAGGGGAAGGCTATCTTCCGTTCGAGGGCGCGGGGCTCGTCGATTCGAAATGGCGCATCACGATGCGCCAGGACGATCACAACTTCGACGTCGGCAACCTTTCAGACGTTGTTCTGACGTTCGGATACAGCGCGCAGACCTGGGTGGCGGATCAGAGAGACACGATGACGGATACCGTTCGCCAAGCGCGCAAGGATTCGCTCAAGGCGAACGGCCTTCAGCGGTTGTTGATTCTGTCCCAGGACCAGAGCGAAGCGTTTCGCCGCTGGAAGGCGGGCGGAGATCCACTGGGTTTGCGATTCGAGATTCGGGAAGAGTTGGTACCGCTGGGCATCAAAAAGATGGGCCTCACGGTTCAGATTGAATCCGTTACGTTTTATGTCACGACGACTGGCGTAGAGATTCCAGCTACCGCTTCAATCACGGTGACGAGCGCCGATGGCGCGACAACGCTCGGTTCCGGAGCATTGATAAAGCAAGACAGTCCGGAGAGGAAGCGTCCGGATGTGGGGGTGACCGACCCAATTGTCCCGCCATCAGGAAGCCCACTCTCCGCCTTTGGGCAGTTTCGCATCGTACTCTCAGCACCTGCAAACACTGAAATTGCTGAAATAGCAACCCTCGTTATTGTGGCGTTGCAGTAGTATTCGCACCTTGCTCGCCGGGTACCGGCGACTCTCTCAGCTGCTCCTTAAAAATGCCACTCCGATTGACCTACTTACCTTTTGTTTGCCCTGATCACTACATTTGCAGTTTTGTCCTGGAAGTTCTGATCAATTTTTATAGAAATGTTATACGCTTTTTCCAGTCTCTCGTAGTCTCGAGCGGTATATTTGTAAAGATAAGGTTTACCAAGCTTGGGAGGTGAATACTCTTCCATCGCCCCCGCCGCCACACCCACAGGGATTCCTCTTTGATTTGCCGTTCCAATATCCACGCTCGACAGGTTCGTCTTAATGTTAGAGCCTAGAGCCCACTGACCAACTGCATTTACCAACGCACCTAGCGCATCGAGTCCATCGCGAATTGGTGGATGTGAATGATGCAAAGCTACAACCTTTGCTCCCTTGGGTAGGCCCTTCCTTTCGTCAACTAGCATGATGTCCGCCAATCCAGGAATTCTTACCCCTTGCTGAAACGTAACGCCCCATACCGGCTTACCGTCCTTTTCCGTTCTATATACGACCCCACCCCACTCCACCTTTTCCTCTAACTGGGTAGAAAGGGTTGCGTCGATGAACAAGGCGAACATCATCGCTTCCTTCCTGGACTCAAACGTGGGCAAGTCGAGTTTCAAGTTGGTGGTGTAGCTTTCCTTCCTACTCTTGTCTTGTTTCTTATCCTCTGCCGGAAGATTGATCCCGTTGACATCGAGCTCGATAAATTGCCTTGGCAAATCGTTCATCCAAGGATTTCGTTCCAAATCTTCTTTTGAGTATGTTTGCGGCTTCGGATTGACTATTTCGTTGTCGCCGACGTAGACAGTAGTAACCGGATCAGCAATATCGTTGCCAGATAGACCTGTATCGTCTCGATAGCGAATAGGATTGCAGCTCACATAGCTGAACAAGTTGATACCGTCTTCAACTCCTATTGGATCGGTATTGGCCCATCTTCCTAGCCACGCTGCGTAATATCGCATCCCAAAGTAATAAAGCCCGGTTTGATCGTCTCGCTCTTTGCCGTTGTATCCGTACGCTTTGAGGCTGAACCCCGCCACTGATTGTTCGATTTGAACGCTCGATTCACCGTACGGGTACGTTTCCTCGTAGGAAATTACATACTGGCCATCCTCCGCGATCTCAAGAATGGTAGTCCCGAGTGAATCGGTAAGCTGGTAACGCATCCGCCGCTGCGCCTTGAATACTCCTCGCACGGACGCGTCCTGGTCGTTGGTCTCGACGAGAGCAACGCGGCGGTTGCCATCCATCACATGGAGCGTCATCCGCCGGAAAGCAATAGCCCCGTCGCCGATGTTCCGCATTCGGTAAATCTCCAGCGCCCCGAGATATATCGATTCCTCGATGTAGGCTCCATTCGCGTATGCCTTGCGTATGCGCTGGCCCGAAGCGTCGTAGCGGAAATAGATGTCGTTGAAGATCTTTCCCGGCAGCGGCGGATCCCACGCCTGCTTGGAGACGTGCTCGAGCCGGTCCGCCCAGTTCCAGTCCATCCCCACGAGATGGGGAAGCGACATGTTGCCGTTGGGATCGTGTCCGTAGGCAAGTGGCAGGGCGGCGACGTCGTTCCCTGTTGTCGTGGTCGCAAGCCGGTTGCTGTCCGCCGCGTAGGTGTAGTGGCGCCGCCATATCCGGAGCGATCCATCCGGACGCCCTTCGCTATGGACGACCTCTGATAAGTTTCCTGCCTCGTCGTACGTATAGGTCTCGCTATAGCTAGTGAGCGCTTGGAGATCGTTTGGATTCCCGGACGGCGGGCCATAGGGATTGTCGTCGCGAGGCTGAAGGCCGGGGTGCTCGCGCCCTGTGGCCGAGGTGAGCTGGTACAGGGGATCATATTCATAGCGGCCACCCGACGGCACGTTTGTATTTCCATATGAGACGGCATCCTCGACCTCGACTACGTTGCCCACGGGATCGTAGGTGTAGCTCAGATCTTGAATTGGCACGCTCCCGCGCCGGCCCGCGACCTGTCGAGAGAGGCGAAAGGTCTTAGGGGCGTAGGTGTACGTCGTCACGACCCCGTTCCCGTGCTCGACGCTTACGCGCTGCCCGCGGGCGTTGTAGTCGATGTCGACCACCACATCCGGCGCGCTCGCAGGGACGGAGACCGCACCCAGCGCGTCAAGGATCTGTGGAAGGCGCACGGTGACGCCGTCGAGCAGGTTCGCTTCGTTGTACGACGGCACCGTTTCGCTGCCGTCAGGCGTGCGCTGAAGCGTGACGCGCCCGAGCGCGTCGTAGTCGAACATGGTCGTGTACCCGCTCGCTTCAAGAACCGGCTGCGACGCGAGAGCCACCGCAGCGGGGTCCTCATAGCCGACCGTCGCGGACCAATTGGGGACGACAGCGTGGTTTCGAGCAAGAATTCGCGTCGTCGCTGCGATACCACCTAGCAGCGCATAGCTTCCGACTACGCTGACCCCTGCGCCATCATAGGATGCATACGGTCGCCCCCGCAGGCGATTGGGTTGAGGGTTGTCCGACTTTTCCCCGTACACCGTGCGCTCCACCAAGAGCTCGCCGATCGTGCCCGGAACACGTACCCGGACATAGGTGGGACGGCGCAGCTCGTCGTAGTCGCGCTGTACCCGATAGTCGCGTGCGTCCCAAGCAAGAACAGGTTGGCCCTGAATATCCGGAAGGACCCGGCGCCTTCCGGCGTCGGCGGAATCGCTGACGATGGGGCGGGCCAGGGCGTCGGGGATCACCGAGAGACACTGCACGAGGCGCGGATCGGTGATGATCCGCGCGTTTCCCTGCACGTCGAATTCCGTGCGCGTCGAGCGCAATCCTCCTGGGCCGGCATCCGCGATTTTCAGGAAGGGACGTCCCAAAGCATCGAGATGCCGAATCTCCGGTGTATTGGCGTGCGCCATGGCTAGCTGAGCCGCCCGTCTCTCGGCATCGGTTCCGCCAAGCTTCTCCGTCAGCCAGGCGGATTCGAGCACGGTATCGTTCTGATCCCAGGTCTCCTCGCGCCAGGCGTCGAATTCGACCCGCGAGAGAGTGCCGTCCGGATACTCGCTGCGAATCAGCCGGCCCAACGGATCGTAGAAGAAAACCTGCGCTTCTCCTGACGCATCTTCCTCGAACGCCTCGTTGTCCGAGAAGCGCGGCTCGTATTGCCTCGCCGGCTTCCCGTGCTTGTTCTCGTACACGGTGCCGCCCGTTGCGGCCCACCTCCGGTTGCCGTCCGCGTCCGGCTCGGCCTGGATCTTGAGCAGCGCCCTGCGACCGAAGCCGTCGGTAAAGGTACGAACCTGAATCCAGTCTTGGTGATTCGGAAAACCCATGGCATCCCTGAACGGGGCGCCTGCCCGGAACCGGACGCGTGCAATTGCCTCCGAGTACACCGGCCCGCGTCCTTCGACATAGGTCTCGAGGTCGTATTCGAAGACGAATCCGGGGTGGTCCCTATCGTCACCATCGTCGCGTTGCCCCAAGCGCCACAACGAGCGTACCGCCCCCAGCTCGTCGAAGGCGACTTCCGTCACGTCGCCGTTCGGGTCCGTCAGCGCCTGCGGCTTTAACGCACGGTAATCGATGGCGTTTGCGGTGACCGAATTTCCGATGGGATCGGTAGTCTTTACAGGAAGGAGCGAATACGAGTCGTAATCGACGCTATACGGATTGCCGTGAGGATCGGTGTAAGCAGTCGTGAGAAAAAACCGTGCTGCGTCGTAGGTAGGCAGGCCCGATGGTACGTACCACCCCAACAGGCCCTCGACGTAACCTGCCGAATCGAGCGTGCCGGCACCGACGTCCGCACCGTATGCCGTGCTCACGAGGCCTGGCGTAAGCGCGAGCTGATACTCCTCGTGGATCAGTGCGAGCGGTCCGGTTACTCCATCCGGGTAGGGGCCGCTGCCGTCTTCGACGCGGTACTTGATGAAGCGGTGGCGCAACGTGCGTCTCTCCAAGGCATTTCCGCTGGTATTGAACTCGAAGGGAACCTCGTTCGCACCCAGCAGCGCTTGCCGCACGTCATCAGGCCCGAGGTGGCTTTGGCCTGAAGGGATTGCGAGGCCGGCAATTTCAATGGCTTTCTCGTCATTAGTGACGCCCACTCTGTACTGCGTGGCGGACGTGTGCGTCGCGTATTTCGTTTCCGAAACGGTGACCCACAGGCGACCCTGCTCCGTTTCTGTCCACGCGCGCCTTGGGTATGCAACCGACGCGGATTGCGTCACGTTGCCGTATTCGTCAACCGCGAGGACAAGTTCATGCGCGACACGGGGATCTGAGATGCGGCGCTCGTACTGATAGTGGAGAGATTCGCTGGGATGCAGATCAAAGACCCCGTGACGTGCGCGCGCACTGGTCGGCCAGCTTCGCACCTCGTGGTTCTTTTCGAAGACTTGGTAGGGATCGCCGGCAAGAGCGCTTCCGTCCGGTGAATAGATTTCCTGGCGCAATTCGCGGCCTCGAAGTGCACGAGCCGCCTCCCGCTCCTCCCACAGGGATAGACCATCAGGAAGCAGCGTGTCGGGAAGCACTGCAGCACGGGCGTCGCCCTGCCAGTACTCATTGGCGAGCACGGCTTCGAGCCGCTCGCGCTCGAGGAACGCGCCGGTGTGAAACCATGTGCGGGTTACCGTGGGGGGTTGTTGTCGGTAGCCTGCGTCCGCAAGCGTTCCGCTAAACGTATCGATGTCCGTCTGTTCCACAAAGGCGTACCCGGAAAACTCGCGATCCTCGGATAGATAGTTGCCGTCGCGATACACATACTGCGACCGAAGCTCGGTATGCCCGATACGATCGATTCGCCGCACTTCCTTGATGACAGTGACGGGAAACGGGATTGACGTATGCCACCGACGGCCATTCGCCTCGTCTCGCAGAAATTCTTCCGTCGAGGAGCCGCAGGTAAGGTGTATCTCTCCGCCGAAATTGTTGCGGACGGTCTTGAGAATGTGGGGCTTCGTACCGCCGGAGAGATCGCAGTACTGCAGTGGCGTTCCCGTTGGTGCCTCGGTCGGAAACCACACCAGGCATGTCGTGCCGCGACCAAGGATATCGATGGCACGGACATCTCCCGGAGAGCTGCAACCAACACAATCAGGGGGCGAAATGAAATATGGTCGCGAAAACGAGTTACCACACTCGTTCAAGAACACCGCGATGCGGCCGTCCCGACGCAGATAGAGGATATCGCTACCGGAGCCAGAACCATCATAGTCCGCGAAGCGGATTCTGCCGGGGTCGAAACCCTCGCCACCGTCCAGAGGCTCCGGAAGATCGATCGAGACCGTCCGCCCCGCGCGCGCATGGCCGACGCTCGGCGTGTAAGTAACGTTCGACGCCGAGATTCGGACGTCGTCGATCAACCCGTCGCCGCTCATGTCAGCGGGAAACGCAGTACCGTCCTGTGAATGGAACAACGGAAGCGCAGAGGGTCTTGATGGCTCGCAAATCGGCGGATCGAAACCGTCGTCCTTGAAGAGGTAGCAGTAGATGGAACCGTTGCGCTCAGTGAGAAGATCAAGACCCACGCCGTCGCCGTTGGCGTCCAGAGCATGAACTCCAGACCCCTTCATGCCGAAGCTCGGAACCGATCGAAAGGGCCTATGGGCGTCGAACCCTCCAGTCTGGTTTCGCGGCCAGTATCCCGGCATGGGCCCGTCGAAGCGCGCTGCATCGAGTCGGCCTCGACCGAGATCGGCCAGCAGCGTATTCTCTTTTGTTGCTCCCGCAGGCAGCGCCGGCTCCAGATCAAGGAACGAGAAAATCCCGATTCCAAGATTCTTGGCGCGGTACCACGCGCCGTCGCGCTCTATCAGAGCATCTGGCAGGCCCCTGCTATCGAGGTCTGTCCAGTCGGAGTCTGGACGCACGTCCGGAGGGAGGCCTTCAACGGGTTTCCATAACGCCGTTCCCGACACTGACGAGATGGATACCGAACCGTCGAACGCGGGTAGCGATGCCGGTTCGGTGTATTCGAATTCAAGCGGCGGGAGTCGTTTGCTCGTGTATAACCCCGCGTCGGTCCGGATATGCCCGATGTGCTCGATCCGGACAAGACGCGTGAGAATCGGGCGCTCGTCATATGTAAAGACCGTCGACTTCACGAGACAGGGTTCGGGGCCCAATTCGTCGAAACGGTGAAACATGAGCACGCGGCGACAAAGCCGCAGCGTGGTCAAGCAGAATGCGGGTCGATGCGTCGTGTATGGGTCACGTCTCCTCAACCAGGGTTGCGTTGCCTCTGGTGTTGGCGTCTCCGCATCATGATCGCCGTAGTCGAATACGACCTCGAAGAGCCAGTCTCCGGGAGTGTCAGCAGCACCGTGATCCGGGGCACGATTTCCGTACAACACCCTCTTTAAATAGCGTTGCGCAGGCGGCGCATCGCCCAACCATCTCTCCTGTTCCGCCGCGTAGACGTAGCGGACAATGTTTCCGCGTCCGTCACGGACCTCTTCCAGCAGCCACGAATAGATCCGGATGGGGTCCTCTGGATCAAGAATTCGCGTTTCCGGAGATGAGCCGAATGTGCTTACAACGTTGTCGCGGGAGCGCACCCGCCAATGCATGTCGCCCGTTTGACGCCGCGTCCAGCGCTCGATTCGCGAGTAAGTCGCGTCCACCCGCGGCCTGTACGTCTGAATATCGTAGTCACCGATCGACCATCGATCTTCGCCGGAGCCCGGGGGCGGCGCGGGCACCAGATCCTCCGCGCCAGCAAGAATGAAGGTGTCATCGGGTTGGTATCTGGGTATGCCCTTGTCCGTCTTGCGTGTGATGGACGGAACAGAAATCGACCATCCGATTCCGAACGGGGAATTTCCGTTTCCAGAATCGTATGTGAGTTGTAGGCCAAGCTCGAATCCATCTCGACTCGGGGAAGTCGCGATCGGGACGGTAAGAGAAGCCGTTCCCGTCGAAAGATTCGTGGAGAATTTCTCGCCCAGACCTTTGATAGTCCCGCCGCCTTTTGGCGAACTAACGGAGGGCAGAAAGGTGCCCGGCCCAGTAGTGGCGGCAGGAGTTTTCGCAGGGCCAGGTGAATTCTCTCCGCCTCCTGAGTCACGAGCCGACGGTGTAGAGACCGCGCGCTCCAAACCCTGGTACCGCGGATCTTGCGCGGTCGGAGTCGGATCTCGTGAGGGTAGATTAGGTCGGTTGTCTGGCACTGGTGGGCAGTATTTCCGCTACGATCTGCTCTCTCTCAAGAACAACAAATCTTGGTCTGCCGGTGGAAGCCAATGCAACGCACTAAGCCACCTACCCAAGTCTGCCGCTTACTTATCAGCCTGTGCCCAACATCGCCGGAGGCACTGTCACATCTTCCTAACTTACCGTTTTATCAGTCTTCTTCGAGGTAAAGGTGTTTTCACTCAGTTTTGCCAACCCTCTTAGCGTATCGTGATACGCAAAACCAAGGACGAAACTCAACCCTATCATTGTAAAAGTAGGAATGTCGTCCGTCGCTGACAAGCCCGCGAATGTGATTGCACCAGCGTTCGCGAACGCGAGAGATATTGGACCTAGGATGATCGATGAAAATGGAAGGAGAATATATCGAGGAATCTCCTTCCTCTGTAGAAACTGGTTGTCTCGGCCATATGAGAACTTAATGTAGAACTCGCGAATCATGAAAACACCACCCCCAAGTCCAGCGGCGCATGCAGAAATTACGATTCGCTGAAAGATTCCGAATTTGTCTGGATCGATTGGCTGAGTTAGGGTATGTATTCGAATAAGCTCAAAGAACTGCGACCAATCGGACGCAAGCCACACGAGCAAGCATAGACCCGTGAGAAACAGCGTATGCAACACAAGATAGGGTCCTATTATCCAAGCGGATACGAGATCAGAGTTATTCATACTATTTCCCTTCTTCCAGCAACGTTTCTGGTCAGCATCATCTTCGACCTTTGAACCCCATTTCGCAACCTACTGCTCCTCCTCCACCGGCGCCTTGTGCCTGGAGACAAGCTGCGCCTGCGTATGCCCCGGCACGGGGGCGTAATGCGAAAAATCGATCGAATAGCTCCCCTGCCCTCCCGTCACCGATTTCAACCGCGTCTGGTAATCAGAAAGCTCCGATAGCGGCGCCTGCCCCCGGATCGCGGTCATTCCCCCGCCCGAGGAATCCGTCCCGGTGACATGCCCTCGCTTGCCGGACAGATCCGAAGTCAGGTCCCCCATGAACTTGTCGGGCGCGGCGATCTCGACGTTGACGATGGGCTCGAGCACGATGGGCGCGGCTTTTGAAAAAGCGTCGATGATCGCCTTGCGGCCGGCCGAGACGAACGCGACTTCCTTCGAGTCCACCGCGTGGTGCTTGCCGTCGTACACGGTGACGCGGATGTCGTGCACCGGATAGCCGGCGATCACCCCCGCATCGAGCGCCATGCGCACGCCCTTCTCCACCGCCGGGATGAAGACGCTCGGGATCACGCCGCCCTTCACCTTGTCGACGAACTCGTAGCCTTTGCCGCGCGGCAGCGGCTCGACTTTGAGGAACACCTCGCCGAATTGCCCCGCGCCGCCGGTCTGTTTCTTGTGGCGGCAGTGACCTTCGGCCGCCTTCGTGACGGTCTCGCGGTACGGGATCTTGGGCGGCTTGACGGACAAGTCCATCTTGTACTGCTGTGCCATTTTCTCGAGCTTGGTGCGGATGTGCAGCTCGCCCAGGCCGCGGATCACCGTTTCGTTGGTAGTCGCGTGGCGCTCGACGCGAAAACACGGGTCTTCCATCTCGAGCTTGTGCAGCACTTCGAACAG
>JBGPYQ010000256.1:0-4135 GCA_041493345.1 Gammaproteobacteria bacterium
CAACCGCTGGCGATGGCCGCAAGCGTGCGCATCGAGCAGGGCGCGATCACCATGCCGTCAGTCAGGAACGACCCCGAGGAAATCGTCGAAGCCATGTTCCCGAGGCCGTGTACGACTGCGGCAAGTTCGCGAAGCTGCGCGAGGCTCATGCCGGTCTCGTGCTCGATCGTCCGCTGGCCCCACCTGGACAGGACGAGGTGCGATTCGACATCCGCGGCGCGCAGCGCCTGAAGCAGGCGGACGCCGAAAACCGCGCCGGTGGCGCCGGTGATTCCGACGATGAGTCTGCGCCGAACGACTGCTCCCGCGCCCGGTGCCGTTGGGGATGGGCTGACTCGTATGTCCATAATATGGATGTCCTATTCCAAGTGTTCCGCCGCCTCAGCGTCGGGAGTCCTGCTGGAGTCGGGCTCTCTTACACAAACGTTTTTCCGGGAAATTCTATCACGCAGGCCTGCCCGGGCGCGACAGGCGGCAGCAGAATTAAGTCCATATAACGGACATTCGAATGCCGAGCGAGCCGAGCGGCCGACAACGGACGCGGCGGGCAGAATGCTTCGCGGTTTCATCGCGTTTCCGTTCACTGGCGGCACCGCAAATGATGCAGGCCGCTTCCATTGTGGCTCCGGGAATGTCGACCGCTTGATGATATAGATCAACCGGGGTACTTTCCAGTGTCGTGAAAAGCTGAGAGCGGGTCAGGGCTCCGGCGTGCGCCGGCGCGTGGGGAAATCCTGGATACCCGCTCCATGGCTTACGGCTCGGTCGCCTCTTTCAGGGACTTTTCGGCGTGAGCGATCTCCGCCCGCAGGATAGAAAGAAGCTGACTGCGGCGGCTTTCCGTCATCCGGCTCACGATTGCGTCGATGGTGATGGCGGCGAACGGATGCCCGTATCGGTTTTGTATGGGTAAGCCGAGCGTGGCCGCCCCGGCGACGATATGAGAGTCGTTCCAGGCGTATCCCAGCTCCCGCGATCGCTTCAGCGCTTTCAGCAGCGACGGGACGGTCAGGTTCTTGTGATAGGCAACGTAGCGAACGGCGTTCGCGCGAACGATTTCATTGACTGTTTCGTCCGGCAGAGGCATGAGCAGCGCCAAGCCGCTTGCCCCGGCGCCGAGCGGACGGCGCGTACCCACGTCAAGGGTGAACGTCTTGATCGGAAACGTCCCTTCCTTTCGATCGATGCAAACTGATTCGTAACCGCTGCGCACCGACAGGAATACGGTATCTTCCGTCTTTTCCGCGATCCGTTGCAGCGTCGGGCGGCAAATGTCGCGCAGATCGAACTGCGGAGCCGCAGCCAGGCCGAGCTCGAAGATAAGAGGGCCAAGAAAATAGAGGCGCGACCCCGAATCCTGCCGGACGAGACCTTCGGCAATCAGGCCCTGCAGGATGCGGTGGACGGTCGGGCGCTCGAGCCTGGAATATTTCACCAGGTCCGTGAGGCGCATCCCGGCGTGGCTTCGCGAGGCGACCAGCCGGACGATCAACGCGGCGCGCTGGATGGCTTGTGTGCCGGCGGGCTTGTCCGGATGCGCTGGCTGCCCGGATTTCGGTTCTGGTTTCTTCATGCGCGGAATAAAAAGTCCATTATATGGAAGTTTTATTCAAGGGGATCGGATTTCGTCCTTGACCGGACGTGCTAGTATTCCATTCAGGACGGCACTCTCCGGGCAGAATCGCTACGTTGCAGACCGATCGCCGCTGAAGCGTAACATCCTACCCGTATTTCCATATTGTGGATACCCCACGTCCGGGACCCCAGGCGAGACAGGAGGACGATATGGGCAACAGAATGAGTATTCCCGACGCCATGAGCAGTCCCATCGGCACGCTCGCCGGTGAAGACGCGAAGGTGGACCCGGATCCGGGCTACAAGATTCCGTACGAAGACCTGCGCGAGTGGATCGTGCAAGCGGAGAAGCTCGGCGAGATTCGTCACGTCAAAGGCGCGTCCTGGCAGGAAGACATCGGCATGGCAACGGAACTCGTCCAACACGACGAGAACGCGCCGTGCGTGATTTTCGACGAAATCCCGGGCTGCAAGAAAGGGCAGAGGGTCCTCACCAATTTTTTCGGCGGCAAGCGCAAGAACATGACACTCGGCTTCCCGCTGCACTACAGCAAGCTCGAGCTGTCGCAGGCCTTCCTCGACCACTATATGCGGGAGCTGAAGCCGATCCCGCACCAGTTCGTCGAGACCGGGCCGGTGCTCGAGAACGCGATCACGGGCAAGGACATCGACATCACGAAATTTCCCGTACCCCTCTGGCACGAAGGCGACGGCGGACGCTACATCGGGACAGGCAGCTACAACATCACCATCGACCCCGAGGAGAAGTGGATCAACGTCGGCACCTACCGGGTGATGATCCACGACAAGACCTCGCTCGGGTTCTACATGTCCCCGGGCAAGCACGGTCGCATCCATCGCGACAAGTACCAGGCGCGCAACGAGCCGATGCCGGTCGCCATCGTCGTCGGCGGCGATCCCCTGCAGTTCCTCGTGGCCTGCAGCGAGATGCCCTACGGCGTGTGCGAGCTCGACATCGCCGGCGGCCTGCGCGGCAAACCGGTGAAGGTGGTGAAGGGGAAGGTAACAGGCCTCCCCATCCCGGCCAACGCCGAAATGGTCATCGAGGGATTCGTGCAGCCCAACAAACGCAGGCTCGAGGGACCCTTCGGCGAATGGACCGGATATTACGGCAGCGACGTCCGCGAGGAGCCGGTGCTGGACATCGAGG
Organism: Gammaproteobacteria bacterium; assembly: GCA_041493345.1. Taxonomy (GTDB): domain Bacteria; phylum Pseudomonadota; class Gammaproteobacteria; order Burkholderiales; family SG8-39; genus VBDM01. The sequence goes on from JBGPYQ010000256.1 coordinate 2,747, forward strand.
CCATATACCATCGGAACGATCCGATCATTCTCGGCTGTCCGCCCCAGCGCCCGCCGGAGGAACAGGCGCGCTACCGCGCGGTCACGCGCTCCGCCCTGATCCGCAAATACATCCAGCAGGCAGGCGTTCCGGACGTGACCGCGGTGTGGGCCCACGAGGCGGGCGGCTCGCGGCTGCTGCTGGGGGTATCCATCAAGCAGCGCTATCCGGGGCACGTCAAGCAGGCCGGGCACGTGGCCGCCATGTGCCACGCGGGCGCGTACGCGGGCAAGTACGTGATCGTCGTCGACGATGACATCGACGTGAGCAATCTGGAGGAACTGATGTGGGCGATGCTCACCCGTTCCGACCCGGCCACTTCCATCGACATCATAACCAACACCTGGAGCACACCGCTCGATCCGCGCATCCCGCCGGAGGAAAAGGAAAAAGGCAACAACACCAATTCGCGGGCCATCATCGATGCCTGCCGTCCCTTCCACTGGCGCGACAAATTCGCCAAGGTCAACATGCCGAGTCCGGAGAAGGCGCGCGTGGCGAGGGAGAAATTCGGGTATCTTCTCGCTTAAGCGCCGGGTGCGCGCTCGCCCTGCAAGCTCGCCGTTGCACTCGGATCGGACCGGAGATTGAGGAGCCAATCCGCTTGACTGCGCAGGCCGAGCCGGCCGCGCCCACGGAAGACGAAATCCGCGACGCGCTGCGATACGTGGTCGATCCCGAAGTGGGATTGAACGTGGTGGATCTCGGCCTGGTGTACGGCATCGAGGTGAGCGCCGAGCGCATCGGCGTGCGCATGACCATGACGACGCCGGCCTGCCCTTTGAGCGACACCATCATGGAATCGATGCGCGCCGCGATCCGCGCCGCCGCGCCGCAGGTTCCCGACATCGAAATCGAGCTGGTGTGGGATCCTCCCTGGAATCCGGACATGATGTCGGAGATCGCGCGCGGACACTTCGGCTGGCCGGGAAGCTGAAGCGCGCGGCGCCGGCATGAAGAACGAGATCAGGCCGGCGCTGAGACTGCCGCTGCTCGCGACCGGCTTCATTGCCCTCGGTCTGGGCGTCGGCGCCGGGCTCGCGCGCATGGGCTGGACGTTCCCGCTGCCCGACTCGCGACTCATTGCCTGGCACGGGCCGCTGATGGTTGCCGGATTTTTCGGCACGGTGATCAGCCTTGAGCGCGCCGTCGCGCTGGCGGATCCTCGGGCCTACCTCGCTCCGCTTGCCGCTGCGCTCGGCGCGGTGGCGCTTGTCGCGGCGATGCCTCTTGCCGCGATGCTCCTTTTTGTCGCGGCGGGCATCGCGCTCCTGGCCGCGTCGATCGCGATCTTTCTGCGGCAGCGCGCGCTGTTTACCCTCACGCCGGTTCTCGGCGCAGCCTGCTGGA
>JBGPYQ010000243.1:0-4617 GCA_041493345.1 Gammaproteobacteria bacterium
AGGTGCGCGTTGGATTCCATGTAGTCCTTTGCGGCGGGCAATTCCGCGAACGCGAACACGCGGTCGATCACCGGCCGTATGCGGCCGTCGGCGATGAAAGGCAGGATGTCCGCGGTGAAACCGCGCACCGTCTCCGCGCGCTGCGCGGCGTTGCGCAGCCTGTTGCTGACGCCGAACAGGGTCAGGCGCTTGGAGTGCAACGCCTCGATGTCCATCTCGCTTCGCATTATTCCGTCGACATAGCCGACGGTCGCAAGCCGCCCCTCGAACGCGAGCGAGCGCACGCACTCGGCGAACACTGAGCCGCCGACAGTGTTGACCACCAGATTGGCGCCCTTGCCGCCGGTCGCCTGCATCACCGGCTCGACAAAATCGTCCGCGCGCGTGCGGATCCCGACGTCCAGGCCGAGCGCCTTCAGCTTTTCCAGCTTTTGCGGCGAGCCCGAAGTGCCCACCACCTTCGCTCCGATCGCCTTTGCCGTCAGCAGGGTCGCCACGCCCACGCCCGAAGACGCGCCGGTGACGAGCAGCCATTCTCCCGGCTTCAGCCTGCCCTGGGCAATCAGCATGTCGTGCACCACCATGAAGACCAGCGGCACGCTCGCCGCCTCTTCCCAGGACAGCTTCTTCGGCACGATGACGGCCTCGCGCGCGTCCATGATCGAATATTCCGAGAACGAACCCGCGCAGCGCCCCATGACGCGCTCGCCTGCCCTGAAGCCGGTGACGCCCTCGCCGAGCTTCGCCACCTCGCCCGCGCCTTCGGCGCCGGCGGCTTTCGCCGCCCCGCCGGGCTTGACCGAGTGTCCGACGATCAACTCGCCGCGGTTGAGGCCGGCGGCGCGCATGCGCACCAGCAGCTGGCCGGGACCGGGCTCCGGAATGGGCGAGTCGCGAAGCTCGAGGACGGTCCTGCCGGAATCCGGCCGTATCCAATACGATTTCATGCGGGCATTCTCCAGGTTTTCCATTCAATCGACTTTCGCGCCGACTTCCTTCACCAGCTTCTGGTACTTCGCGTATTCGCCGCGGATCTCCGCGGCGAACTCTTCGGGCGCGGTGATCCACGGCTCGACGCCGCCGGCGTTTCTCAGCCTTTCCTTGATGTCGGGCAGAACGAGCGCCTTGTTGACTTCCGCGCGCAGGCGCGCGAGCACAGGCTCGGGCGTTCCGGCCGGCGCAAAAAGCCCATACCATTGCACCATTACGAAATCAGGATAGAACTCTGCGATCGCGGGCACCTCGGGCAGGATTGCCGAGCGCCGCGGCCCGGTGAAGGCGAGCGCGCGCAGCCGTCCCGCGCGGATCTGCGGCGCCGTCGAAGTGCCGGACATCATGACCGGGACCTCGCCCGCCACCGTGGCGGTGGTCGCCGGTGAACCGCCTTTATAGGGGATATGAACCATGTCGATCCCGGCACGCGCCTTGAGCCGCTCCATGGTGAGGTGGTGCTGGCTGCCGTTTCCGCCCGATGCGTAATGCAGCGGCGGGTTGCTTCGGCGCGCGTATTCGATGAACTCCGGGAACGTCTGCGCCGGCACGGAAGGATTGACCGCCAGAAAAAAACCGTTCGATACCAGGCTTGCCACCGGCGCCAAGTCCTTCAGCGGATCGAACGGCATCTTCGAGTACAGGTGCGGGTTGATCACGATCAGGCTGTCCATGCCGAGCAGGAGCGTGTAGCCGTCTGGAGCAGACTTGACGACGAGCTCGCCGGCGATGTTGCCGTTGCCGCCGATGCGGTTTTCGACTACCACCGGCTGGCCGAGCGCGTCGGCGAGTTTGGGCGCGATCAGGCGCGCGACAATGTCCGGCCCGCCTCCCGGCGGAATGGGTACGTACAGCCGGACGAGCTTTCCCGGGTACTGGGCCGCCGCATCCGGAGTGAAATGCGAGATCCACAGCGCGGCGAGCAATGCAGAAGCGACCCTCAACATGGTTCCCTCCCGTCTGACTGGCGCGGCCGCAGAGATCGACGCCACATCGTCAGCGGAATCCGGCCATCTTGACCTCGACCCCGGACTTGCGCGTCTCCTCGAGGTACAGCGCGTGAATGCGCGGCGACTGGTCCTCGAACTCGATCTGGTCGCCCCCTTGCTTCACGCTGGTCGACACCCCGCCCTGTTTCGCACCGTCGGCCCCGCCGCCGGTCAGGGACCTGCGCTTGCTGTCGGTAAACGGGTAACGAATGCTGCCGAACGCCGTGGCGAGGTAGCGCGACGGCGCGGGGTGGGTATTGAAATGCTGGTGGAACATCCGGTCGGGCGGCGCAAACACGGTGCCGTGCTTCCAGTCCACGCGGCGAATGTCCGGCTCCCCCTCGTACCAGAGCAGCGAGTAGCCCCCGCCCGTGACGCACATCACGTGAAAGTCCGCAGAATGGCGATGCGCCTTCTTGTAGGTGCCGACCTGCATCTCGGAGAGATGCGCGTGCAGGGTCCCGTCGGCGAGGATGAACATGATGTTCTTGCTGCCGGCGCCGCGCTCGTCCCAGGCCTTGAGCTCGATGGCGGCGAGATCCGGAATGAAATTCGATTCCCACATGTGCTGCCCGGCGACGACCGGGATGAAATCCCCCTCGCCGCTGAAATATTTCGACTGGCCCGTGCGCTCGCTGAACTGAAAGGGGTTGTCGAACACGAACGATTCGTTGTGGAACATGTTGAGGACGGCCGGGAGGCTGGTGGTCGTCACGAGCAGCGCCTTCTCCGTCCCGCTGCCGTTGAAGTGGCGGTATTTCGTGTTGAGCGGAATGGCGAACAGGCTCCTCGGGCCCCATTCGAACGTGTGCTTGCGGCCGTCCACGGCTTCGATGGTCGTGCTGCCGCGGCCCGACAGCACGTACAGGACCTCCTCGTAGAGGTGGCGCTGCGGGGAGGTCGCCGCGCCGGGCACCATTTCCAGCACGAACATCGACACGAAATCACCGCGCCCTTTCAGGTGCACGGCGGCGCCGTGGACCCCGAGGCGCGGCCAGGGCCGGGTGCCCACCTTGAACAGATCGACGCCGAAATCCTCGACCGAAGGTATGCCTTCTCCTTTCAGCCAGTCGAGATAGGAATCGACGCCGACCCGCGGCGCCCTGTTCTCACTCATGTCCCGTCTCCTCGATTGCGGTGTGGCGAAAGGATAGCCTCATTTCACGGACTCAGCGGCCGGCAAAAAGCAGCGATTTGATCACGACCGGGACCACGTTCGTCGGCCGCATCAGCTCGCCGATGTCCACGTAGTCCAGATCGCGCACCTGGATCGCGTCGATCGAGATGACGCCACGCGCAACGCGCAGCTCGTCCTTCAGTATGTGCCCCAGCAGCTCGCCGACATCGCCGTCGATCATCAGGATGAGCGGCGTGCCCGCATCCGGTCCCAGTGCCCGCGCAATGCCTTCGGCGAGGCCGCGCAGCCGGTAATGGTGCGGATCGCCGTGCCAGTGGATCGCGAGCGCGATCGGCCGGCTCTCGTCGGCGTCGATGCGCTCGATGGCCGCGCGGATTGCCGCGGCGACCGCGCCGGCGTCGAAGTCGCCGTGCGGCGCGAGCCGCGGAAACGCGACCGGCACGTTGCGCAGGGGGAGCCCGACCCCGTCCGAGAGGTGGAGGGTGTTGCCGCTCACCTGCACCGTGAACTGCGAGGCGCCGATGACCGTGGCGCGGATGCCTTGCCCGGGATCCATCATTTTCGCCGCGATTCGCCCGCTGGCAAACGCACGCACGATGCGCTCGGCGAGCGGCCTGGCGATGTCGCCGAAGGTCGCGCTTTCGCGGCCGAAGATATACTCGGAGACCCCGCCCGTGAAGGTGATCAGGTGCGGGCTCGCGTCATCCGCCAGAGGAGCAGTAAGGAGCAGGTCCTTCGCCAGGCCTACGGGCGCCTTTTGCTGCAGCGTCGCAATCACGATTTCCGCGAATGCATCCGCGAGGCGATCCAGGTCGGCGGCGTCGATGCGCTGTCCGAGGTGCAGGTCGAATCCGAGGGCGCGCGCCACATGCCGGGCGGAATCCTCGATGCGCGCGAGCGTGCCGTCCCCGGCCAGTGCGACGAGGCGCCCTCCCACTGCGACCGCGCAGGTGCTGCGGATCTCGCCGTTCCGGATGAGGGCGAATTTCGTCGTGCCCCCGCCGACGTCCACGTTGAGTACGGTCCTATGCGTGTGCCGCGAAATTGCGGTGGCGCCTGAGCCGTGCGCGGCGAGCGCGCTTTCCAGATGATGTCCGGCCGACGCGCAGACGAATTTCCCGGCGTCGACGGCGAAGATCTGCGCGATGGCCTCCGCGTTCCTGCGCTTGATCGCCTCGCCCGTGAGAATCACCGCCCCGCTGTCAATGTCCGCCGGAGCGAGGCCCGCAGAGCGGTATGCCTCGTCGATGAATACGCGCAGCCGGTCGGCGGCGATGGTGAAATCGGGGAGAAAAGGCGTGAGCAGGATCGGCGAGCGCCACAGGATTTCGCGGCTTACCACCACGAACTCGCTCGACAGCATCTGGGTCTTGCGCTGCAGACGGATCCTCGCGAACATCAGGTGCGAGGTCGAGCTGCCGATATCGATGCCGACCGTGGTCAGCTCGATGTTTTCCGTCTTCCAGATGACTTCGGCGAGCGCGCTCCTCGCCTCTTCCG
>JBGPYQ010000056.1:0-16504 GCA_041493345.1 Gammaproteobacteria bacterium
GCCTCGAACAGCTTGGCCGTCTTGCGCCGGATGACATCGAGGTAGGCCGACTCATTGACCCCGAAATTGTGGGTGTTCATCAGTTGCAGTACCTCGCCCTCGGCGATTGTGTTGGTGGCGTCGGCCAAGACCTCCATCACCCGGATGCTTCTTGCCCCCACCATCATCTGGAACGCGCGCGAATACAAAAAATCCCCCACAAGAACGCTAGCTGCGTTACCGAACTCGGCGTTGGCAGTCCTGCGGCCGCGCCGCAGTTCGGACTCGTCGACAACGTCGTCGTGCAGCAAGGTAGCCGTATGAATGAATTCGACCACCGCGGCAAGCTCGATGTGATACTCGCCGCGATACCCGGTTGCCCCGGCCGCAAGCAGCACCAGTGCGGGACGCAGCCGCTTGCCGCCCGCGGCAATGATGTATTCGGCAATATTGCGGATCAGAACGACGTCGGACTCGAGACGGCGCCGGATCAAATTATCCACCGCCTGCATGTCGGCGGCTAGAATGCGGCGGAGAAGATCGGGCTGCAATGGGAAATTATCGCACTGCGGAGATGGCGCTACGGCAGGTCGTCAGGATACCACATTCCCTTTTGACCATATGGGCTAATGGCATGTATAATTTCGGGTTTTCCGGTCTATCTTTGGGATCATCACATGTACGCGGTCGTCAAAACCGGTGGCAAGCAGTATCGAGTGTCCGCTGGCGACAAACTCAGAATTGAAAAGCTCCCTTCAGCGGTAGGGAGCGAGGTGGTGCTCGACCAAGTGCTGCTCGTCGGTAGTGGGGATGCGCTCAGGGTTGGAACCCCAGTGGTAAAAGGCGCCTTGGTAAAGGCGAAAGTCGTGTCCCACGGACTGGGCGAAAAAGTGATGACCTTCAAGTTGCGCAGGCGAAAGAACTCGAAAAGGCATCAGGGTCACCGGCAGGGCTTCACCGAAATCCAGATTACCGGGATAACGGGATAGAGGTCACGGGCCAAGGAAAGAAAGGCAAGGCATGGCACACAAAAAAGCAGGCGGAAGTTCCCGCAACGGCCGCGACTCACAGTCAAAGCGTCTAGGTGTAAAGCGGTTCGGCGGCCAGACGGTCGCTGCCGGCAGCATCATCATTCGGCAGCGCGGCACCCGCGTTCATGCAGGCGACAATGTGGGCGTCGGCAAAGACCATACCCTTTTCGCAAAAGTGGGCGGCAAGATCCTGTTCAGCCTCAAAGGTCCGGACCGCAAGCATACCGTCAGCGTGGTTGCGGCCTAGAAGCTGAGTTCTTCCCGAAAAAGCCCTATCCGCGCGATAGGGCTTTTTTTATTTTCACGGCGGACTTTCCATGAAATTCGTCGACGAAGCACGCATCGAGGTCCACGCCGGCAACGGCGGTAACGGTGTGGCCAGCTTCAGGCGCGAGAAATTTATTCCGCGCGGAGGGCCCGACGGCGGCGACGGCGGTCGTGGCGGCAGCATACTCGCCGTCGCTAACCGCAATATCAATACTCTTGTCGATTATCGGTTTGCCCGAATCCATCGTGCCCGCGACGGCGAGCGGGGGCGCGGCCGGCAATGCAACGGCAGGGGCGCCGAAGACATCGTGCTGCGCATGCCTGTGGGAACGGTGATCACGAACGCGGAGACCGGGGAATTGGTCGCCGATCTGGCTTCGCACGAGCAAACGGTCGCTCTTGCGCGGGGCGGCATGGGCGGCCTGGGCAATATGAACTTCAAGTCGAGCACCAATCGCGCACCGCGCCAGGCGACTCCCGGAGGGCCGGGCGAGCACTGGGCACTCAAGCTTGAACTCAAGGTGCTCGCCGACGTCGGGCTGCTCGGCCTGCCCAACGCCGGAAAATCCACCTTCATTCGCGCCGTATCGGCGGCCCGCCCCAAAGTGGCCGATTACCCGTTCACCACCTTGCAACCGCATCTCGGCGTGGTGCGTGTCGGGACCGATCGCAGCTTCGTAGTCGCCGACATCCCGGGACTGATCGAGGGTGCTGCCGAGGGCGCGGGGCTGGGGCATCAGTTCCTCAGGCACCTGGCACGAACGCGATTGCTGTTGCACATTGTCGATACAGCGCCCTTCGATCCCGACGCCGACCCGGCGCGTGACGCGCGCGCCATTGCCGCCGAGCTCAAGAAATTCGATCCGGCGCTATTCCGAAAGCCGCGCTGGCTGGTGTTCAACAAACTGGATATGCTTCCGGCCGGGGAGCGCGAGGTCACTGTTGCGCAATTCGTTCGCAGGCTGCGCTGGCGTGGTCCGAGGTTTTGCATCTCCGCCCTCACGGGCGAGGGCTGCCGTGAGCTGAGCTTTGCTGTGATGAAGTTTCTTGAAACCGGAAAATCGGCATGAAGGGCGCCAAGCGTTTCGTCATCAAGGTCGGGAGTTCGCTCGTCACCAACCGGGGCGAAGGACTGGACGCACCCTCCATTGCGCGCTGGGCGGCGCAAATCGCCAAGCTGCGCCAAGCCGGCAAGGAAGTGCTGCTTGTCTCAAGCGGAGCAATTGCCGAAGGCATGCAGCGTCTCGGATGGACTCGGCGCCCCCACGCCATGCACGAACTGCAGGCCGCCGCCGCGGTCGGACAAATGGGGCTCGTGCAGGTATACGAATCGTGTTTTCGCCAGCACGGAATGCACACGGCGCAGGTGCTGCTTACGCACGCTGACCTGGCGGACCGGCAGCGTTACCTCAATGCGCGCTCCACTTTGCTGACGCTGCTAGGGCTGGAGATCATTCCTGTAATCAATGAAAACGATACCGTGGTCACCGATGAAATCCGCTTTGGGGACAACGACACGCTCGGTGCGCTTGTGACCAACTTGGTTGAGGCGGATTGTCTTGTGATTCTCACCGACCAGGCCGGGCTCTACACCGACGATCCACGCCGCAATCCGCAGGCGACATTGATACAAGAAGCACAGGCGGGCGATCCCCGGCTCGAAGACATCGCGGGAGGAGTCGGCTCCGACATCGCCAAAGGCGGCATGCTTACAAAGGTACTCGCGGCCAAACGCGCCGCGCGCTCGGGCGCGCAAACGGTGATTGTCTCCGGCCACGAGCCGGATGTGCTGGTCCGGCTCGCCAGCGGAGAAAGCATCGGCACGCTGCTGACCGCGAAGACGACGCCTCTCGCCGCGCGCAAGCAGTGGCTGGCCGATCATCTGCAAGTTGCCGGAAAGCTCGGCATCGACACAGGGGCGGTGAGGGCGTTGCGATCCGGCGGCAAGAGCCTCTTGCCAATCGGGGTCAAGAGCGTGGAGGGAGAATTCGAACGCGGCGCCGTTGTTGCCTGTGTCGCACCGGACGGAACCGAGATCGCAAGGGGATTGGTCAATTACGGCGCGCCGGAATCCCGCCGCATCGCCGGTCGTGCATCAAGCGAAATCGAGGCGATACTCGGCTACGTCGACGGGCCCGAAATCATCCACCGGGACAATCTCGTCGTACTATAGCTTTGCCGACCGGGCGCGGCACCCAACCGGCAATGTCACGCCCGGTTCATGTGGGTGCGGCCAAGCGGCGGCCCAGCCTCAACGCCTGCACCGCTTCCTCGGCAGCGCGCGCCCGACCACCCAGCAGGCAGAAGAAATCATCTGCAAGCACTGCATGCTGGCTGCCGGATTGACCGCGACTGATGAATCCCCATTCGGATCTTCGCGCTTGCCCCCATGTGCCGTCGAATCGACCGAAGGCATAGAGCTTGCGCTCGTAGGTCTTGCAGCGAATTCCCTCAAAGCTCACGTTCATTGCTCCGGATGAGCTGCGCGCCACCAGCGTGTAACGCACTTCTCCATCCTGGGCGACGGTGACTGACGCAGCATCCACGTAAAATTCGAACGACGTTGAAGCGACTTCGAACTGAACCAGATTCTCCGGTTTCGGATAAGCCGGCAGCTGAGTCTTCTGTTCCTGCCCGGGCTTTCCGTCAAAGTCCCCGTCCTGACCTGCGCCTCCTGGCGCCGGCTGGGCAAGCGCGATAGTCGCCGCCAGCACGGCAAGCGCGCACAGTATGTGCAACGGCCTCACGCCAGATCTTTCACGAGTGCGCCGCGCACCGCAGCCGGCGTCTCCACGTTCGCCTTGTAGTGCGGATGCTCGACCCCGACCGAAAGTCCGGCGCCATTCTTGAGTGCTTCCGCCATGTTTTCGGAAAGCTCGAAGCGCAGGAAATGTACGGACGATGTCTTGTTCTCGTTCTGGCGCTCAAGGTCTTCGTCGGCGACGGCCCACACGGGAGCGCAATCGTCGACCCGCATCCAGACCTTGTCCTCGATGCCGATCAGGCGCTCAAGCCAATTGCGTCGCTCGTCCGGCTCCGGGTATTCGAGCATCAGAGTCGCCTTGAAATTGCGTCCGTCCGGAACGAGTGGATTATAGGCGTCGAGTTCCTCCTGAATTCCCTCTTCGTCGAAGATTCGCTCCACGCGCAGCATCTCCTGAATCTGGTAACGGATGGTAAGTTCGTCCTCGTAGATGAGCGTGATATGGGAACCCAGGCGAACTGTGCGGTTTTTCTTGCGCGCCATCACTTTCGCGCGGAACTGCTGACGCTCGCGGGAATAAGCTTCGAGTGTCATGAGGCTTGATCGTTCGATTCGTGCCATGGCTGCCGTTTTGACGTGATGCGCAATTAAATCCCGTAGGCGATGCGCAGCAGGGAAATTGGATGCGTTTTCTTTGCGCGGGTCTCGCCGAGACCTTGCTCGATGTGCCGAGCTGCGATGGCGCAATCGGAGCTGATGTAATCGGGGTCGGCGGCGGCCATCAGCCGAAACACCGGTCCACCGATTTTCATTGAATTCTCGTAGAACTCGGATTTGACGCCCCAAGTCCCGTCATGACCGGAACAGCGCTCGACCGTGTTCAGCGTGGTGCCTGGCACCAGTTGCAGCGTCTCGCGGGTCTTTTGTCCCACGTTCTGTACCCGCAGGTGGCAAGGAATATGGTACGACACTATGCCTAGCGGGTTCTTGAAGTCGGTCCTGAGCAGTCCGTCGCGATTGCGCTGTATGAAGTACTCGAATGGGTCGAACATCGCATCGCTCACGGCCTTGATTTCGGTATCGTCGGGGAACAACAGCGGCAGTTCGTTCTTGAACATCAGGGTGCAAGAAGGCACTGCGGTAAGGATGGCGTAGCCTTCGTGCGCGAGCTTCGCGAGCGGAGGAATATTCACCGATTTCAGCCGTGCCACGCTGTCGAGATCGCCCAGTTCCAGCTTGGGCATGCCGCAGCAAGCCTCCTTCTCGACCAGGACATAAGGAATCTCGTTGTGGTCAAGAACAGCCAGCAAGTCGCAGCCAATACCAGGTTCGTTGTAATTGACGTAGCAGGTCGAGAACACGGCGATTTTTCCAGGAGTCCGATTGCCGTTCCTGCATTCGTGGAATTGGCTTGCACTCGCCTGATTGCGAAATCTGCGGGGGCTGTAGGGCGGCAGCTTTCGTTCCTTGTGAATGCCGACTGTTTTTTCCATGATCCATCGCGCCGCGGCGTTGCCGTTTACGGCGTTGACCGTTTGCGCCACCACCGGGATCGCCGCGAGCTTTCCGACCGCATCGGTGCAGGACAGCAAACGGTCACGGAGGCGCACCTCGCCCTTCCTGAACTTGATCGCCTTGGCGCGCAACATCAAATGGGGAAAATCGACGTTCCATGGATGCGGCGGCACGTACGGGCACTTGGTCATGTAGCACATATCGCAGAGGTAGCACTGGTCCACCACCTGGGAGAACTGCGATTTTTCCACGCCGTCGACCTCGCCCGTTTTGCCACCGTCAACCAAATCGAACAGCGTCGGAAACGCCGTGCACAGATTGACGCAGCGTCGGCAGCCATGGCAGATGTCAAAGACGCGCTCCAATTCCCCGAACAGCTTGGCTTCGTCGTAGAAATCGGGCGAGCGCCAGGCTATCGGGTGGCGGGTGGGCGCTTCGAGATTGCCTTCGCGGATGGTCATCTTCGAATCTGGACATAGCCATGAAGTCACCGCGCTTTGAGAGGCCGAACGGCCTCTTCGAACTCGCGGAGTCAATCCGGTGCCCGCGGGCACCGAATTGACGAAAGTTAGTCGACTAACGCGTCGAGCGCCTTTTTGAAGCGGTTGGCGTGAGAGCGCTCGGCTTTGGCGAGTGTCTCGAACCAATCGGCTATCTCGACGAAGCCTTCGGTACGGGCGGTTTTAGCCATGCCCGGGTACATATCGGTGTATTCGTGCGTCTCGCCGGCAATCGCCGCTTTCAGATTGGCGCGGGATCCTCCGAACGGCAAATCCGTCGCGGGATCACCACATTGCTCGAGGTATTCGAGATGACCATGGGCATGCCCGGTTTCGCCTTCGGCAGTGGACCGGAACACCGCGGCGACGTCATTCTGACCCTCGACGTCGGCTTTCGCAGCGAAATACAGGTAACGGCGATTCGCCTGCGATTCACCGGCAAAGGCGGCCTTTAGATCGGCATGGGTTTTAGAGCCTTTGAGTAGCATGAAACTCTCCTTCTGGGTTAGGGTTACGACAATACATTAGACTAAGTCTAATTAATGGACGAAGTGTAATCCCATCTTCAAAGCGGTGTCAAGCGCGATCCTGCCGTCGGGCAAATTCGTGCGTCCGGAATGCGGGAATTCGGCTGTTTCAGGAAGGAAGCAGTGAATGTTCGCGGATGCATCGCGGCCTCCTCCGAAGCTTGCGTCACGACTCGCGCCATGCCCCAGCCACGCACTGCAGCCGCACGGTTGGGGCAATGGCGTCCTTGCGCAGATTATCTGCGCAACACCGTCTCCGGGGAAAATTTGCGTTGCCGGCCAGGATTGAGATAGCGCGCAAGCTCGGTAAGCGCTTGCTGATATACCTCTCGCTTGAAATCGATCACCGAATCAAGCGGCACCCAGTATTCATTCCAGCGCCAAGCGTCGAATTCCGGATGCCCCGAGGCGCGCAGGCTAACGTCACAGTCGCGCCCTACCAACCTCAACAGAAACCAGATCTGCTTCTGGCCCCGGTAACTATCGCGCCAGTCCCGCTTGATCCATTGCGCGGGCACCTCGTACCGCAGCCAATTGCGCGTCCGGCCCAGGATCTTCACGTGGCAATGCATCAAGCCGACCTCTTCGTGCAGTTCCCGGTACATTGCTTGTGCAGGCGTCTCGCCGTGCTTGATGCCACCCTGCGGGAACTGCCAGGAGTGCTGGTTGACGCGCTTGCCCCAGAATACCTCGTTGCGCCCGTTGCACAAGATGATGCCCACGTTCGGCCGATAGCCGTCTCGATCGAGCATATGCATTCCAGAAAAAACTTGTCCGGCTCCATTCTTTCACAATTCGGCGGCGATTTGAAGGCGTAGCGGATGGGCGTCGCGCAAGTTCAAGTAGAATGTCGCGTCGCTTTCGTCGCCCCGGTATGCGCGCCTCCAGATTCTTTCTCGCCACGCTCAAGGAAGCGCCGGCCGATGCCGAGCTCGTCAGCCACAAGCTCATGGTGCGCGCGGGACTCATCCGGCGGCTCGCTGGCGGCATCTACACCTGGATGCCGTTGGGACTTCGGGTGCTACGCAAAGTTGAGGCGATTGTTCGCCAGGAGATGAACCGTGCCGGCGCCATTGAACTGTTCATGCCGGCGGTACAGCCCTCCGAGCTGTGGCAGGAATCGGGACGCTGGCAGCAATACGGACCGGAACTGTTGCGCTTTAAGGACCGCCACGAGCGAGATTTCTGCGTTGGCCCGACGCATGAGGAAGTGATCACTGACATCGCGCGCCGCGAGATTCGGAGCTACCGGCAGCTGCCGGTGCACTTTTACCAGATTCAGACAAAGTTTCGCGACGAAATCCGGCCGCGATTCGGCGTTATGAGGGGGCGCGAGTTCACCATGAAAGACGGCTACTCCTTTCATGCCGATTCAGCCGACCTGCAGCGCGAGTACCGGAATATGTTCGACACTTACACGAGGATCTTCACCCGTCTGGGACTGAGATACCGCGCGGTCGCTGCCGACACGGGTTCGATCGGCGGTACCGGCTCGCACGAGTTCCACGTTCTCGCCGAGTCCGGCGAGGACTCCATTGCCTACTGCCCGCAATCGGACTTTGCCGCCAATGTCGAGTTCGCCGAGGCGTTGGCGCCTGCGGCGCGTCGGGGGCCGGCGACCGAAACAACCACGAAAATCGCAACACCGGGAAAAAAAACGTGCGAAGACGTCGCCCATTTCCTCGGCAAGAGCATCACACAAACCGTAAAAGCGATCGCAGTCGTTCGAGAGGATGTCGCGCCGGGATCGATGGGTCGCTTGGCGATGGTTCTTTTGCGGGGAGACCATGATCTCAATGAAGTAAAAGCCGCCAGGATCCTGGGAAAATTCCGGTTTGCGACTGAAGAGGAGATCAGGGCCGCGATCGGATGCGGACCGGGCTATATCGGGCCCGCGAGATTGCCGATGGTCTCGGTTTTCGCGGACCGGACTGTTGCGGTCATGAGCAATTTCGTGTGCGGCGCCAACCAGGATGGGTTCCATCTGACTGGGGTGAATTGGAATACGCCCGATCTCCCCGACGTTTCGCCGCAGATGGTTCTTGATTTTCGAAACGTGGTCGCCGGGGATCCAAGCCCCGACGGCGGGGGCACGCTGGAAATTCTGCGCGGAATCGAGGTCGGACACATCTTCCAGTTGCGCACCAAGTATTCCGCGGCCATGAAGGCGACCTTTCTGGACGAGACCGGCAGCTCCCGCCCGTTCGAGATGGGCTGCTACGGGATCGGCATCACGCGCATCGTCGGCGCCGCGATCGAGCAGAACCACGACGAGCGCGGCATCATCTTTCCCGAGCCTATCGCACCGTTCCAGGTGGTACTGGTTCCGATCGGCTACGGCAAGAGCGCGCAGGTTCGCGAAGCCGCAGACGCCCTGTACGGCGAGATGTCGGAGTCCGGAATCGAAGTGCTGCTCGACGACCGGGACGAGCGGCCCGGCGTGATGTTCGCCGACATGGAGCTGATCGGTATTCCCCACCGAATCGTGATCGGAGAACGGGGGCTCAAGGACGGCTCGATAGAGTACCAGGGCCGGCGCGACAAAGAGCCGAAAAAAATTGCCCGAACCGAAGCCGCCGCACATATGCGCTCGAAACTGTGCTGATTTCCCCGCGCACTCTGTCGTGGCTGATGGGAGTCGCAATGGTCGGGGATGTCTTCGCGGGCGCGCAGATCTACGAACCGCTTGCGGCCGAGGTTCGAGCCGGCTTGCAGGCATCGATCGCGGACCGGCCGGCGCCGCGTCATGGATTCACCAATTCGGTGGCGGCAGTCAATTGGCTTGCCGATATGTCGCCACGCCTGGAAAAACAGATTCCGAATTTCAAATCGCGTGTCGAATTCCTGCGAACGGTGCACTACGAAGCGACCCGGGCCGGACTCGATCCGCAGCTCGTTCTCGCCGTGATCCAGGTCGAGAGCAATTTCCGCAAATATTCCGTCTCGAAATCGGGTGCCCGCGGTTACATGCAGGTGATGCCATTCTGGGTGGGGCTCGTCGGCCGACGAGGTGACAACCTTTTCAGCCTGCGGACGAACTTGCGCTATGGCTGCGTGATACTGAGACGCTACCTCGACAATGAAAAAGGCGACCTTCATCGCGCGCTCGGCCGCTACAACGGCAGCCTCGGCAAACCCGACTATCCGAATTCGGTGATGGGGGCCCGGCGCGGAATATGGCGCTACGAAGGCAAGCTGACAGGGCGCACGCCGCCGCCCGTCGTCTGACGCGGCGGCGGGACCAGGACACGCGTTCGCCGGTCATGTGCATTGTTGCCGCCACGCTACGTCACAAACCGTTCATACGGCGAACGGTCACCATCAAATCGCGAAAAGCGTAGCAATGGTCCGCTGAATAGCCTGCGCAGCCGCGCGCGGGTCTGGAGCCTGGCGGATCGGTCTGCCGATTACAATGTAATCGGCGCCATTCGCGAACGCCTGTGCCACGTCGACCGTGCGCTTCTGATCGTCGCTCAGGCGATTCAACACCGGCCGAATTCCGGGAACCACGATCAGTAACCGCTCACCCAGCTCGCGCCTCAGCACGGACGCCTCCAGTCCGGAAGAAACCACGCCATCGCACCCAGCCTCCAGGGCGCGGCGTGCCCGTGACAATACCAGCTTCTCCACCTCGCAGCGGAAGCCGAGGTCATCGAGGTCGCCCTGGTCAAGGCTGGTCAGAACGGTGACCGCGAGAATTTTCACCTCTCCCTTGTCCTTGGCGGCAGCCTCAAGGATCGCCTGATTACCATGCACCGTGGCGAAACTAATCCCCCTGTTGCGCAGGCCGCGCACGGCCGCGCGCACGGTCTCCGGCACATCGAAAAACTTCAGGTCGGCAAAGACTTTCTTGCCTTGTCGATCCAGCCATTCGATCAGCCCGAAAAAGCCGTCCGCCATGAACAGTTCCAGGCCGACCTTGTAAAACCACGCGGCGTCACCGAGCTCCTGCACCATCTCCCGGGCCTCGCCAGCGGAGGGCAGGTCGAGTGCCACGATCAGGCGCTCCGTGCGCGGAATGGTCTTCATCTGCAATTCAGCGGCTCGCATCAGCAATCCTCGGCCCGGATTTCCCGCCCGGCCGCGCACTCGGGTTTCTGGGCGGACAGGCGATTCTAGCCGAATCAGGTACGCTCGCCCTCAATCAGGCGCTTGAGCGGCCAATCAAGGACGGCGTCGGCCTGCACGGCGAATCGCTCCATGAGGGTCTTGAGCGTTTCCTCCCGCTCCGCCCCCGCCAGCCCCCTCGCGTCCAGGGCAAACTCGCGAAAGACCTCGGCTACAAGAAGCCTTTCCGTGTCGCAGCTCAGGCCATATCGGTCTTCGGCCGACTTCATCACCCAGCCCCGCGCAACCATGCGCTCAAGCAGCGGTTCGGCCTGATTGCGCTCGAGAGAGGCGCCCTGCGCAAGGAACTTCAGTTCGAGCGCGGTGGGGTGCTGCTGCGCGCGCGCGAGGACCAGAAGCAGCATCAGTGCATCACTGAAGAGGGCTCCGGCCGGACGCTTATCCGCGTCGCGCGGCACCGCGAAATCGGGCGCGAGCGCGACAACGAGCGCACCCATCACGATTACAACCCAGGAAAAATAAATCCACAGGAGAAAGACCGGAATCGCGGCGATCGCGCCGTAACCCACCGTGTAGGTCGGAAATTTGGCGATGTAGAGTGCGAACCCGCGTTTCATTATCTCGAACGCGACGCCGGCGATGAAGCCCCCGGCAAACGCGTGGCGCGGCTCGATACTGCGGTTCGGCACGGTATGATAGAGAAGAGTGAACGCTGCGCAGGTCAGGACGAAAGGGGCAAGCCCCAGTATCGCCTCTGCGGCGAGCGGAATCTGCCGGGCGACGCCGAGCGAAACGCCGATGACGTAGGACGTGATTGAAAGGCTTGCGCCGATCAGAATCGGCCCAAGCGTCAGCGTCGCCCAGTAGAGCAGGACGCGTTGCGCCAGCGGCCGCTGGCGAGACACGCGCCAGATGGAATTGAAAGATTGCTCGATCGTGAACATCATCATGAGTGCCGTGGCCGCCAGCGCCGCAGCGCCCAAAACAGTAATCGACCCGGCACGGCTGGAGAACTGTTCAATGTAGGCGGTGACGATCCTTCCAACCGTGGCCGGCAGCATGTTGGCCAGAAGAAAATTCTGGATCTCCTCGCCCAGGCCCGAAAAAATCGGGATTGCGGACAATAGCGTCAGGACGATGGTGACGAACGGTACCAGCGCGAGCAGCGTGGTAAACGTGAGGCTCGACGCGATCTGCAGGCCGCGGTCCCGGTTGAAGCGATCGAGCACGTGCAGAAAGAAACGGCCCAATTGTCGCAGTTCTTGTGGCACGGAGCGCGCCGATCATTGAGGATGGACGTCGCCTATAATACCAGCGACATCACTGGGTTTCGCCGATGCGCGACATTCTCGTTCTCTACTATAGTCATCGCGGCACCACGCGAATATTGTGCCAGGCGCTCGGGCGGCGGCGGGCGATCGCCCTGAAGCTCGCCCTATGAGCCGGGGAATCGAGGCACGGCGCCACCTCGGCTCACTTCGCTCGGGCGTGCTGTCCACGCTTTCCCGACGCTACGGCGGCCATCCTTTCGGATCGCTGGTCCCCTATGTGCTGGATCATGAGGGCAGGCCGGTGATTCTCGTCAGCCGGCTTGCCGAGCACACCAAGAACATCGAAGCCGACGCGCGCGTAAGCCTGCTGGCTCACGACAACGCACGGGAAGTACAGGCCGGGGCCAGGGTCACGCTGCTCGGACACGCGAAGCAGCTTGACGCCACAAGCCGGTCGGCGGCGCGCTACCGTCGGTTTTTTCCGGATGCGGAAGGGCTGTTGGCGCTCGGTGATTTCTCGTTCTTCGTCCTCGCTCCACATGCGGTGCGATTCATCGCGGGCTTCGGCGCGATTCACTGGATTCCGGCTGCGGATTACGCCCCGCCCGCGAACTCGCTAGCCGATGCCGAAAGCGGGATTGTCGCGCACATGAACTCGGATCACTCCCACAACCTGCGCGATTGCTGCGGCCATGTTCACGGAAATCGGCCGGCAGATGCCACGATGGTCGGGCTGGACTGCGACGGATTCGACGTACGTGCCGACGGCGAACTTCTGCGTTTTCAGTTCGACGACCCTGTCACCGACGCCGCCACCGCGCGCGCGGCTCTCGTCGCTCTCGCTCAAGCCAGCCGCACCGAATGAAGGACGGCGCGCTTTCCTCAATCGCCGCTGCAAGGTCAGGCGCACCCGCAGCTACCGCTGACCCGGTTACATTTGCGGATTGATTCGCTCCAGCTTGCTGTGCAGCTTGTTGAGCGCGTTCACGTAGGCTTTGGCCGAAGCCACCACGATATCTGTGTCGGCGCCCACGCCGTTCACGATTCGGCCGCCCTTGGCGAGACGCACGGTAACTTCGCCCTGCGACTCGGTGCCTTGGGTCACCGCGTTCACCGAGTAAAGCAGAAGCTCGGCGCCGCTGTTTGCCATGCTTTCGATCGCCTTGAAAGTGGCATCGACCGGCCCGTCGCCCTGCGAAGCGGAGCGGCGCTCCGCGCCGTTCTCGGAGAGAACGATCGTCGCCTGAGGCTTCTCCGTCGTTCCGCTGGCTTGGCGCATGGAAACAAGCCTCCAGTGCTCCGACTCGGCGGCGACCGCTTCGGCGGACACCAGCGCGTGCAGATCCTCGTCGAAGATCTCGTGTTTCTTGTCGGCAAGCTCCTTGAAACGCTGGAACGCCGCGTTGTACGCATCCTCGGATTGAAGCTCGATGCCAAGCTCCTTGAGCCGCTGCTTGAAAGCAGTACGGCCGGAGTGCTTGCCCAGGACCAATTTGTTTGTGCTCCAGCCCACGTCCTGGGCGCGCATGATTTCGTAGGTTTCACGACTTTTCAGCACGCCGTCCTGGTGGATGCCGGCCTCGTGGGCAAAGGCATTGGCGCCGACAATGGCCTTGTTCGGCTGCACCGGAAAACCGGTGATCCCGGACACGAGCCGGCTGGCCGGCACGATCTGCGTGGCGTCGATGCCGGTGTCGCAGGGAAACACGTCCTGGCGGGTGCGCACAGCCATCACGATCTCCTCGAGCGAGGCATTGCCGGCCCGCTCGCCCAGACCATTCACCGTGCATTCAACCTGGCGCGCGCCGTTCATGACCGCTGCGAGCGAATTGGCGACCGCCATCCCCAGGTCGTTGTGGCAGTGCACCGACCAGATCACCTTGTCCGAGTTGGGAACGCGCTCGCGCAAAGTCCGTATTAGCGATCCGAACTGCTCGGGCATGGTATAGCCCACCGTATCCGGAATGTTGACCGTCTTCGCGCCTTCCTTGATCACCGCCTCGAGGATGCGGCAGAGGAAGTCGACCTCCGAGCGCCCGGCATCTTCCGGGGAAAACTCGACGTCGTCGGTGAACTTGCGCGCGAAGCGCACCGCGTTGACCGCCTCGGTGAGCACCTGCTCAGGCGTCATGCGCAGCTTCTTTTCCATGTGGATCGGCGAAGTCGCGATGAACGTGTGGATGCGCCCCTGCTTCGCCGGTTTGATCGCCTCCGCGGCGCGGCCGATGTCGCGGTCGTTGGCGCGCGCCAGCGAGCACACGGTGCTGTCCTTGACGATGCTCGCCACGGCATGCACTGCGTCGAAGTCGCCGGGACTGGAAGCCGCAAAGCCCGCTTCGATCACGTTCACGCGCATGCGCTCCAGCTGACGTGCAATGCGAAGCTTTTCTTCCTTAGTCATCGAGGCGCCGGGGCTCTGCTCGCCGTCGCGCATGGTGGTGTCGAATATGATCAATTTGTCTTTCATGGTGCCGCTCCAGGGTGAAATCGCGAAAGCATCCGCGGCGCCTGCTTGCGCCGCGACCGGGTATTGCCGAATTGGGAGTGGGGTTATGTGCGCGCGAGGCGCAGCAGCAGGCCCGCCAGAAGCAGGCCGCCGGAGAGAAGCTTCAACACTGCGGTGTTGAGGTGCATACGGGGCAATATAACGAGTTTTCGGATCTACTGCAACTGGGCGGGCTCGCGGGGCCGGCGTTTCTTCCACAGCCAGTACGCGTACCCCGACAGTCCGTAGGCCACGAACAGGAGAAACAGCACGATCGGCGGGTCGGAGACGATGAGAACAATTCCGAGGACGATCAGCAGGATCACTGCGAACGGTACCGACCGGCGCAAATTGATGTCCTTGAAGCTGTAGAAGGGTACGTTGCTCACCATGGTGATCCCCGCGTAAAGAGTCAGGCACGCGGCCACCCAAGGCATACCATATTCGCCGACGGGGATCTTGTTGTCGATGGCGAGCCACAGAAATCCAGCAACCAACGCCGCCGCCGCGGGGCTCGGCAATCCCTGAAAGAAGCGCTTGTCCACCACGTCGATGTTGGTGTTGAAGCGCGCCAAGCGCAGCGCAGCGCCGGCGCAGTAGACGAATGCCGCGATCCAGCCCGCGCGCCCCAGGTCCTTCAGCGCCCATTCATACATGATCAGCGCCGGTGCGGCGCCGAAGCAGACCATGTCGGAGAGCGAGTCGTATTCCGCGCCGAATGCGCTCTGGGTGCGCGTCAACCGCGCGATGCGCCCATCGAGGGTATCGAGAATCATCGCGACGAAGATGGCGACGGCCGCGTAGTCGAAACGCTGGTTCATGGCCATCACGATGGCGTAGAAGCCGGCGAACAGCGCCGCGGTCGTGAAAAGATTCGGCAGCAGGTAGATACCCCGCCGGCGGATCTCGGTGTTCAGCAGCGGCCGGCGGAAATCGGGCTCAAGCATGATAAGCAAGTATGGCGATCACGGTGCTCGTCGCATGAACCTTGTCGCCCAGCGCGACCCTGAGCGCCGCGTCCTTGGGCACGTAGATGTCCACGCGGGAGCCGAAGCGGATGAAGCCGAAGCGCTGCCCGCGTGCGAGCGTGTCGCCTTCCTTGACGTAACAGAGGATCCGCCTCGCGATGAGCCCGGCGATCTGCACGCAGGTGACGTCCGCGCCACCCACGGTACGCAGCCAAAGCGCGTTGCGTTCATTCTCCAAGGAAGCCTTGTCGAGCGCCGCGTTGACGAAACGACCGGAATTGTACCAGCGCCCTTTCACCTCGCCGTCCACCGGCGAGCGGTTGGAGTGAACGTTGAAGACGTTCATGAACACGCTGACCTTGATCGCGTCGCGCTCGAGGTAAGGATCACGCGCCGGCTCGACCGCGACCACCCGGCCGTCGGCGGGAGAAACCACCGTGCTCGAATCCCCCGGCGCTTTCCGCGGCGGATCGCGGAAGAACTGCAGCACGAACAGCGCGGCAATCCAGAACGGAACCGCCCACCAGCCGGTGAGCCAACTCGCGACCGCAGCGGCGGCGACGGCGGCGACAAGAAAAGGCCAGCCCTCGCGGGCGATGATGGGGTGCGGATAGCTCGCACTCATTGCCTGATGCCCGAGGTTGCGGGCGGCGTCGCCTAGTTCCTCGACTGATCCACTAATTTGTTCTTCTTGATCCAGGGCATCATGGCCCTCAGCTTTTCGCCGACGACCTCGATCGGATGCTCTGCGGTCATGCGCCGGCGCGACAGCAGCGTCGGGGCGCCCGCGCGATTCTCCAGTATAAATTCCTTTGCGTACTCCCCCGATTGAATGCGGGCGAGCGCGGCGCGCATCGCGTTTTTCGTTTCTTGGGTGATGATCTTCGGCCCGGTCGCGTATTCGCCGTACTCGGCGTTGTTCGAGATCGAGTAGTTCATGTTGCCGATGCCGCCCTCGTACATGAGGTCGACGATGAGTTTGAGCTCGTGCAGGCACTCGAAGTAAGCCATCTCCGGCGCGTAGCCCGCCTCGGTAAGCACCTCGAAGCCGGCTTTGACCATCTCGACGCAGCCGCCGCAGAGCACCGTTTGCTCGCCGAACAGGTCGGTCTCGGTTTCTTCCTTAAAGGTGGTCTCGATCACCCCGGCGCGGGCGCCGCCGATCGCGGCGGCATAGGACAGCGCGAGA
>JBGPYQ010000036.1:0-20334 GCA_041493345.1 Gammaproteobacteria bacterium
CCTGGATCGAAGCGCGGAACGCGGGCATCGCGCCCGGGAGCGGCTGGACTTCGATAGCCAGTTCTGCGTGTCGCATGGCGGTCATATCAGCCGATCAGCGCCGCAGCCTGCCGGTACCAGCCGACGAGGTAGGGCGGAATGTAGAGTCCGAGCATCAATACGATCCCCAGGTGAACGAAAACCGGAATGAGCGCCGGCTTGCCTGGCAGCCGGCGCGCCGCATTTTCGACATGGGTCTCGCCAAATACCATCGGCTGCACCTTGCCGAAGATCGCGGCGAACGCCACGCCGAGCGCCACCAGCAGGAAGGGCGTCGCCCAGGGGTGCTCGTGCATCGCGGTGGTGAGCACCATGAACTCGCTCGTGAACACGCCGAAGGGCGGCATGCCGAGGATGGCGAGGCTGCCGAGCACCAGGCCCCAACCGATCGCGGGGCTCTGCTCGATGAGCCCGCGGATGTCCGCCATGTTCTGCGTGCCGGTCTTCTGAGAGGCGTGGCCGACGGTGAAGAAGATCGCGCTTTTGGTGAGCGAGTGCACCGTCATGTGCAGCAGGCCCGCGAACGCCGCCACCGGTCCGCCCATGCCGAAGGCGAAGGTCATGATGCCCATGTGCTCGACCGAGGAGTAGGCGAACATGCGCTTGATGTCGCGCTGCCTGGACAGGAAGAACGCCGCCACCACTACCGAGAGCAGGCCGAAACCCATCATCAGCCCGCCGGAGAAATTGCGCCCGAGCGCGCCGTCCACCAACACCTTGCTTCGCACCACGGCGTAGAGCGCGACGTTGAGCAACAGGCCCGAGAGCACCGCAGAGATCGGCGTCGGGCCCTCCGCGTGCGCGTCCGGGAGCCAGTTGTGAAGCGGCACCAGGCCCACCTTGGTGCCGAAGCCCACCAGCAGGAAAACAAATGCGAGCGACAGCACCGTCGGCTCGAGCTGGCCGCGCACCTCGTGCAGGTGCGTCCATAGCAAGGACGTCCCGCCGGGGCCCAGCACTTTCTCGGCGGCGAAGTAGAGCAGGATGGTGCCGAAGAGGGCCTGCGCGATGCCGACCGAGCAGAGAATGAAGTACTTCCACGCCGCCTCGAGGCTCGCGGGCGTGCGGTACAGGCTGACCAGCAGCACGGTGGTGAGCGTCGCGCCCTCCATCGCCACCCACAGGATGCCGACGTTGTTGGAGAGCAGGCACAGCAGCATCATGAACGTGAACATCTGGTACATGCTGTGGTAAAGGCGCAGCCGCGCCGGGTTGACCCGGCCGTGGTGCTCCTCGATGCGCATGTACGGCCGCGAGAACAGCGTTGTGGTGAATGCGACGAAGGCCGTCAGCGCCACCAGGAACACGTTGAACGGATCGACGAAGAACTGCTCATCGAGCGCGACCATCGGCCCGTCCGCGATGACTCTGGCCGTGAGCAGTGCCGCGGCGGCGAGGGTCACGAGGCTCATGAGCGCATTCAGCTCCGGTGCCCAGCGCTTGTGTCCCACGAGCGCGAGCAGCAGGCCGCCGATGAGCGGGACGCCGAGGACGAGCGCGATTTCCATCAGCCCGACGCTCCATGGAAAAGGCTCTTACAAAGCTTTGGCGTCGAATGGTGTGGCACGGCGGTCAATCCTGTTTCAGCTTTTCCATATGCCGGATGTCGAGGCTGTCGAACTGCTCGCGGATATGGAAAAAGAAGATGCCGAAGATGAAAGTGCCGACCAGCACGTCGAGCGCGACACCGAGCTCCACCACCAGCGGCATGCCGAAAGTGGCGCTGGTGGCCGCGAAGAACAACCCGTTCTCCATCGCGAGGAAGCCGATGACCTGCGGCACGGCCTTCCTGCGCACGATCATCATGAGGAAGGAGAGCAGCACGCTCGCCATCGCGATTCCGAGCGTCGAACGGGTGAGCGTGCTCGCCATCTGCGAGATCGGATTGGCGAGAGAGAAGGCGAAAATCGCCAGCCCGATGCCGATCAGCATCGTGGTCGGAATATTGATCAGGGTCTCGATATCCCAGCGCACGTTCAACCGGTCGATCAGCCGGTGCAGCACCCAGGGTATGAGCAACACCTTCAGCAGCACCGTGAGCGCCGCCGAGAAGTAGAGGTGGGTCTGGCCGGTTGACCAGGCGACGATCGCCGTGGAAACAGCGAGCGCCGCGCCCTGCCAGGCGAACAGGTGAATGAGGGAAAGAATTCGCCGCTGCGACAGCATCGCGAATGCGAGCAGCAGCAGGAACGCGGCGAGCAGATTAACGAACTGGCTGGAGAGCGGCATTTGCGCGTCAGTCCTGGACCAGGAAGTGGGTGAGCATTCCCAGCACCGCCAGCAGGAACGCGGTGGACAGGAACTCGGGCGCGAGGAAGAGCCGCAGCTTGGCGAGCACGGCCTCGATCAGCGCCAGCCCGGCGCCGGCAAGGGCGAGCTTCGTCACGAGCGCCGCGATCGCCAGCGGCAGCGCCGTCCAGTCGCCGGCGGCGGCGATGCCCCAGGGCAGGAACAGGGCGATGCCGATGGTCATATAGGCAAACAGCTTGATCGCGACGGCCCACTCGATCAGGGCAAGATGGCGCGCCGAGTACTCGAGGATCATTGCTTCATGCACCATGGTGAGCTCAAGGTGCGTGGTCGGATTGTCGATGGGGATGCGGGCGTTCTCCGCGAGCAGCACCATGAGGAACGCGACCGCCGCGAACGCAAGGCTCGGGTAGATGGCGAACTCGCGATGCGCAAGCGTATCCACGATGGTGGTGAGCTGGGTCGAGCCGGAGATGAACGCGGCGGTGAACAGCGTCATCAGCATGGCCGGCTCGGCGAGAAAGCCGATCAGCATCTCGCGCCGCGCTCCCAGGCCGCCGAACGAGGTGCCGATGTCCAACGCCGCGAGCGCCGAGAACACGCGCGCCAGCGCGAACACGCCGACCAGCGCGATGATGTCGGCGGCCGGCGCGAACGGCAGGCCGGTCGCGAGCACCGGCACGATGCCCGCGGCGAGCCACATGCAGCCGAACAGGATGTAGGGCGTCCAGCGGAACAGCGGCGAGGCGTCGCGCGCGAAAATTGCGTCCTTGTGGAACAGTTTTGCCAGGGTCCAGTAGGGCAGCAGGATGCTCGGCGCGGAGCGGTTCTGCAGCCAGGCGCGGCACTGATTGACCCAGCCAAGGAGCAAGGGCGCGGCCAGCACCACGAATACCGACTGCAGGATCTGGAACGCGATTCCGGGAAAATGAGCCATGGGTTTGACCTCAGCGCACGAACACCAACAACGCGATCAAGGTCAGGAAGCTGTAGAGCAGGTAGATGTTGATCTTTCCTTGCTGCAAGAGCGCGATTTTCGAAGAGACGAACTCGGCCGCCCGCGCCACCGGCAGGTACAGCCAGTACCAGTGACGGTCCTCGATCTTGAGCGAGAAACTCGGGGCCGGGTCGTCCGCCTCGGGCATATGCCGCTGCATGAGGTAGACCGGGCCGAACACGTGGCGGATCGGCTGGCCGAAGGCATCGGCGGTGTCCTGCATGCGCGATGTCTGCTCAGGAAAGCCGCAATCCCACGGATCGGCGAAGCGCACGCGGCCGTGGTAGAAGCGGCGCACGAGAAGAAACGCGAGCAGCGTCACCGAGACGATCACGGCGAGAAAGATGACCGGCGAATAGCTCGCCTGTGCCGGCGCCGTGGGTACCAGCCACAGCCACCCCGATCCCGCCAGCGCGTCGGCAGAGAGGCTCTGCCCCATAAGCGAGGCGCAAACGCGATTGAGCATGAGCAGAAAGGAGCTCGGAAACAGGCCGAGCACGAAGCAGCCGGCGGCCAGCCAGGCCATGCCGTAGCGCTCCAGTCCGCCCGCGTCGCCGCCGTGGCCGGCAGGCGATGTTGATGGGTGCGGCTCGCGCGGCCGGCCGAGGAATGCGATCCCGTAGACCTTGACGAAGCACATCGCGGTGAGCGCCCCGGCGAGCGCGAGCGTCGCCGCGAACAGCGGCAAGAGGCTTCGCACCACGCCGTTCTGCAGGATCGGGGCCTGAAGTGCGGTTTGGAACGTGAGCCACTCCGACACGAAGCCGTTCAGGGGCGGCAGCGCCGAGATGGCGAGGGCGCCGATGAGGAAGTAGAACGCAGTCTTCGGCATCCCGCGGATCAGGCCGCCCATTTCGTTGAGGTTGCGCAGCCCTGTCGCGCGCAGGATCGAGCCGGCGCCGAGGAACAGCAGCCCCTTGAACACGGCGTGATTGAGTGTGTGATAAAGGGCTGCGATCAGGCCGAGGACGCCGGCCGCGGGGTGCCCGAATCCGATGAACACCATGGACATGCCGAGGCCGAGCAGGATGATGCCGATGTTCTCCACGGAATGGTAGGCGAGCAGCCGCTTGAGGTCGTGTTGCATCAGCGCGTACAGCACGCCGAAGAGCGTCGTCCCCGCGCCGACCGCGAGCACGAGCATTCCCCATTCCCAGCGGACGTGGCCGATGAGATCGTAGATCACCCGCACCATGCCGTAGATGGCGGTCTTGATCATGACTCCGCTCATCAGCGCCGAGACGGGCGAAGGCGCCGCCGGATGCGCTTCCGGCAGCCACGCGTGCAGCGGGATCATCCCGGCCTTGGCGCCGAAGCCGAAGAACGCCAGCAGGAACGCCACGCTCGCCCACAGGGGCGTCAGCTCGGCGGCACGCAGCGCGTCGAAAGTGTAATCGCCGCGGCCGCCGTGCATGACGCCGAAGCAGAGCAGGATGGCGATGGCGCCGAGATGGGCGATCAGCAGGTACAGAAAGCCCGCGCTGCGGACCGCCGGCAGCTTGTGGTCGGTGATGACGAGAAAGTACGACGACAGCGCCATGGTCTCCCACGCCACCATGAAGAGATACGCGTCATCGGCGAGGATGACGAACGCCATGCTGGCGAGAAACACGTGGTACTGGAGGCCGATGAGCACGAGGCGTCCCGCGGTCTCCTCGCGGAAATAGCCCGCGGCATACACGGAGATGCCCGCCGACACCGAACCGAGCAGCATCAGGAAGAATCCGGCGAGCGGATCGACGCGCAGGTGAAAAGGAAGATCGGGTAGCCCGAGCGGCAGCGTCAGGCCCTGCGCCGGCAGCCAGACTGCCTGCAGGCCGAAGGCCGCGAGCGCAAGGCCGGCGAGGGCGCCGAGCGGAAAAGCGAGCCGCCTCGCGAAGAACGCGCTGCCTGCGGGAATCAGGCTCAGCGCCGCGATGATCAGCCAGAAAACGGCGGCGAGGAGGGAGCCCCCCAGGGGCGAAGCCGCGGCTTCCACGGCGCTCACTTCACCTTCATCCCCGGCTGCGCGCCGTTGTCGGGCGAGAGCAGGAACAGGCCCGGACCCTCGCCGCTCGCGGCGAGGACCATCCCTTCCGAGACGCCGAACTTCATTTTGCGCGGCGCGAGGTTCGCCACCATCACCGTGAGCCGGCCCTCGAGCTTCGCCGGATCGTAGGCCGACTTGATGCCGGCGAACACAGTTCGTGTGCCGTCGCCGACGTCGAGCGTGAGCTTCAGGAGCTTGTCCGCGCCCTCCACGTGCTCGGCTTTGACGATTTTCGCGATGCGCAGGTCGATCTTGGCGAAGTCGTCGATGGAGATGACACCATCTCCTGCGTTCGTGAGAGAGGGCTGGGATGAAGGTGTTGTTGTCATCGTTGCTTCCTTGCTGATCTCGAACAGTGCGTCGAGCTGCTTTTCTTCGACGCGGGTCATGAGGTGTTGGTACCGATTGATTTTATGTCCTGCAGTCAAAGGCCTAACCGCAGAATCCCAGAGGTCGAGTTTGCATCCAAGAAATGCTTCCGCGTTTCTTACAAGTTCGGGTAGGACTGGTCGCAAAAGACTGCAGAGAAACCGGAAATAATCGAGACACTCCGAGCAGATTTCATGCAAGCGCTGCTCCTTGTCGGGGCGCTTGGCCAGTTCCCACGGCTGTATCGAGTCGAAATACCGGTTGACCTTGTCGGCTACCGTCATGATGTCGCGCAATGCCTTGCCGAATTCTCGACTCTCGTAATGCTCGCCGACGGAGCGCAAAATTTCCTCGCGAGATGGCATATCGCCTAGCCATTGAGTGGGCTTTATTTCTGAAAGCTTCCCGTCAAAGCGATCGAGCACGAACTTGGACGAACGCGCAGCGATATTTACGAATTTTCCTATGAGATCGCTGTTCACCCGTGCCAAGAAATCGTCGGGATCGAAATCCAAATCCTCGACGTTACCGTTGAGCTTGGCCGCGATGTAGTAGCGCAGCCATTCCGGATTCATGCCGATCTCGAGGTAGCGCAGCGGCGATATGCCCGTGCCGCGCGATTTCGACATCTTGTCGCCCGAGACGGTGATGAAACCGTGCACGTAGATGTTGTCCGGCGTCTTGTAGCCGGAGTACTCGAGCATCGCCGGCCAGAACAGGGTGTGGAAGTAAATGATGTCCTTGCCGATGAAATGGATCATCTCGGTGTCGGGTGCGGCGAGGAATTCCTCGAAGCCGCGCGTTTCGCCGTTCTTTCGCGCTTTGCCGGTGTCGAAATAGTTTTTGAGGCTCGCGAAATAGCCGATCGGGGCATCGAGCCAGACGTAGAAGTATTTCTCTTCCTTGATGTCGGGAATGCGGATGCCGAAATAGGGCGGGTCGCGCGAGATGTCCCAGTCGTTGAGCGCCTTCTCGCCTTTGCCTTCGAGCCACTCTCGGGCCTTATTCGCAACCTGTGGCTGAAGATGACCAGGCTCGTCGATCCATTGCTTAAGGAACTCCACGCATTCGGAATCGGATAGCTTGAAGAAATAGTGCTCCGAGGACTTCAGCACCGGCTTCGCACCCGAGAGCGTCGAGTAAGGGTTCTTCAGTTGAGTAGGCGAGTACACCGAGCTGCAGTTCTCGCAGGCGTCGCCGTACTGGTCCTTTGCGCCGCAGCTCGGACACTCGCCCTTGATGTAGCGGTCGGCGAGGAACATGCTCTTAACCGGGTCGAAAAACTGCTCGATCGTTTTCTTGTAGACGAATCCGGCCTTGTCGAGCTTGCGGTAGACGTCCTGCGAGAGCTCGGTGTTTTCCCTGGAATGCGTCGAATGCCAGTTGTCGAACTCGATATGAAAGCCGTCGAGATATTGCTTGCGCCCCTTGGCTACTTCGGCGATGAAATCCTCGGGCGACTTCCCCGCTTTTTCCGCCGCGAGCATGATTGGCGCGCCGTGCGCGTCGTCGGCGCCGATGAAGTGGACTTCGTGACCCTGCATGCGCTGGAACCGCACCCAGATGTCGGCCTGGATGTACTCCATGATGTGGCCGATATGGAACGGGCCGTTCGCGTAGGGCAGCGCGGTCGTGACGAACAGCCGGCGGAACATGCGGACTTTCAAAAAGCCGTCATTTTACTGCCTCGCGCCTGTCTCCGGCGCGCCGTCTGCCGTTCAGGCGAGCGCGATGGTCGTCGCAATGACCAGCGCCACGAATACCGTGGTTGCGAGGATCGCGTTTTCTTTCCGACCCCAGGGGTGCTCCGTTCGCCGTCCGCTCATCTCGCGCAGAGCGGCCGTTGCCGTCATGGAGGTCGCAGTCGCCGCATCTTCCGCCTCGGGTTCGCTCGTACCGAACTGCCGCAACAGGCGGGCGGTCGCCTCGTGAGAATCGAAGGCCCGCGAGATCCCGCGCGTCGGAGAAGGGCCCGCCGGGCTCACTGTGTCCGGTTCCGGGTTGGGCGGTGCGGCGGGCTGCTCGGGCGGCGGCGCGGGCGCGGGGATCGGAGGAACGAGGGGCGCGGGCACGGCGACCGGACGGGAAAGCGAAAAGGTGTCGCTGAGGTCGATGACCAATGGCGCAGCGCCCGCTTCGAGCTGACGCGCGCAATCCCGCAGGTCGCTGGCAAGCTCGGTGGCGCTCTGGTAGCGCGCCTCGGGAGACTTGGCGAGCACCTTGGCTATGATGTAATCGAGCATCACCGGGACCTGCGGATTGATCGAACTCGGCGGGGCCGGGTCGTGGTTGGTGATCTGGTACATCAGCGAGCTCAGCCCTTCTCCGGAGAAGGGCGCCATGCCGGTCAGGCATTGGTAAAGGATCACCCCCAGCGAAAAGATGTCGGAGCGAAAGTCGGCACGCTTGCCGACGACCTGTTCGGGAGACAGGTACTTGGGCGATCCCATGATGACGCCGGTCTGGGTTCGGGCCTCGTGCGTGCGCATCCGCGCGATTCCGAAATCGGCAATCTTCGCGCGCCCCTTTGGCGTGATGATGATGTTGGCAGGCTTGATGTCGCGGTGGACGACGTGGTGCTCGTGCGCATAGGCGAGGCCTTCGGCGATCTGCGCGGCGATGTCGACCGCCTGCGCCGGGGGGAGCGGTATTTCCTGCGACAGCAGGCTGCGCAGCTCGCTGCCCTCGATGTGCTCCATCGCCATGTAGATGAAGCTCTCGCTCTTGCCGATGTCGTAGATGATGACGATGTTCGGGTGATTGAGGCCTCCCGCAGCCCTGGCCTCCTGGTAGAAGCGCGTCTCGAACTCCGCCAGCCCCTCCTGCTCGACTTCCCGTATGTTGATGGTCTTGATGGCCACTACGCGGTTGAGCATCGGATCATTGGCCCGATACACGACGCCCATCGCTCCCTTGCCCAATTCGGCGACGATTTCGTAGCGGCCCAGCATCCACGGCGTGGTCATGACTGCAGGCTATCTCTTTGCTTTTACGCTGCGAAAGGCCAGTCCCCAGATCGGGTGCCCGGCTTCGCCCGGATCCAGATTGAAGGCAGGGTCGATTTCCAGGGCCTTGGTGAATTCATCGCGGCATTGCCGTTCGCGGCCCGAGGCACAGTGGATGAACGCAAGGTACTTGTGCGCCCTGGTCTGGTCCGAGATGGAGCGCAGGCCGGTATCGAGGCTGCTCTGCAGCAGTTGAATCGCCGTACCATAGTCCCCGTCTTCGTAGTAATCAATGCCGGTGACCAGGCGTCTCTCCGCCTTGGATTGGAATATCCCGATGTCCTTGAACGGTCCGATCAGACATCCTGTAAGCGCGGAACATGCAAGCAGCGGCGCGAGCCAGCGGAAGGCCGTCATCCCCATCTCCACTCAGCTGCGAAAACTGTGTCTGACATAGACGCGCTCGCCGGGTTTGACGGTGATCGTCACCGCGTGGGCCTGAAAAGACGAGTTTCTCAGCTCGATGCGGTGCTTCCCCGGAGCAAGCTGGATCGAACGCAGCGGCGGACTTACGCCATGCATTTTTCCGTCCACGTAGACCTCGGCCCAGGGCAGGGCGATGATGTTGAGCGCGCCGTCCGGGTGCTGAGCCTGTGCGACAGCCGGCCGCTCCGCCTGCTTCGGCTTGGACAGCGCGGCCGTATCCGTGGTCTTCACTGGCTCCGTGGTCTCCACCGGCGCCTCGGGCTCTTTTACGCTGGCCGCCGCATTCGGCTCCAGCGCTTTTGCCGGGGGCGAGGCAGCCGTGGGCGTTGCCGCCTGTTGCATCGGCGCTTTGACGAGGAAAGGTTTTGACTTGTCGCCGACGTTCCGGTACCCGCGCGCCATCACCCCGGTCCCGACGATGAATACGAACGCCAGCGGTGCCACTATGAAAAGCTTGCTGTTCAACGCCAAGGCTCCCGCCCAGCGTCTGGGATGGAGGTTGGCGAGGCTCCCCCGTATCTTGAGCACGGGGCCGGGGCTGGCCCGCCGCAGGCTGCTCGTCGCCGTGCTGACGGCATACACCTCGTGCTCGCGCACGTGCTTGTCGGTCTTCGCGCCCTGATAGCGGAACAGATTGGTGTAGCTTTCGGACAGGCGCACCATGATGTCGTAGTAGGAGCGCGACACGAGGATCTGTCCCGGCTCGCCAAAGCTCATGACGCGCTGCGCTACGTTGATCCCGTCGCCGATGATGTTCGGGTTGCCATTGATGTCCTTGACCAGCCGGACCGGGCCAAGATTGATGCCGACGCGGACCTGAAGTCGGGGTCCGGCAGTCGTTTCGTGCCCGGCGAGCGCGTCGCGCAGGCTGAGACCCGCGAACATGGCGTCCTCGGGATCCCCGAGAAAGCTCAGTGCAGCCCCGTCCCCGGTGTCGAGAATCACGCGGTCATCGGTGGGGACGTTGGAGATCGCCTCCGACACCACGGCGTTGAACCGCTCTTTCAGCTTGATCTGCTCGGCGACCTTGCATATGGAATAGTCGACGATGTCGAGGAACAGCACGCTGCAGATAAATGTTCGGTTGGCATATTCCGCCATGTCTTGTCCGCCGTGGTCAATTTCGCCTGGTTCGGCCCCCAGGACGACTGGCTCCCCCAATGTTCGCAATTCTACCGCGCCGGGGCTCAGCAGGCACCCGAAAGTTGCTAGAATATCAACCCATTGTCAGCCGCCTGCCGCCGCGCGTCCGATCGCATAGACCCCATGCCCATCACCCAGGAACAGATCCAGAGCGCGCTTGGAGAGGTCGTCGATCCGAACACGGGCAAGGACCTTGCCAGCACGAAGTCGGGGAAAAACATCCGCCTCGACGGAGGCAACGTTGCTCTTGACGTCGAACTGGGCTATCCGGCCAAGACCCAGCTCGAGCTGATCCGCAAGCTGGTCGCGGGGAAGGTCCGGGCCCTTCCGGGCGTGAGCGGTGTTTCGGTCAATGTGACGAGCAAGATTGTTTCTCACTCGGTGCAGCGCGGGGTCAAGCTGATTCCGGGTGTGAAAAACATTATTGCCGTGGCCTCGGGCAAAGGGGGAGTGGGCAAGTCCACCACGGCGGTCAATCTGGCGCTTGCCCTAGCGGCCGAGGGTGCGAGCGTCGGGATCCTCGACGCCGACATCTACGGCCCCTCGCAGCCGATGATGCTCGGCATCGCCGGCCGGCCGGAATCCAAGGACGGCAAGTCCATCGAGCCGATGATGGGCCACGGGATCCAGGCGAGCTCGATCGGATTTCTCATCGACGTGGACACGCCCATGGTTTGGCGCGGGCCCATGGTGACCCAGGCCCTCGAGCAGCTCGTCAAGGATACTCGCTGGCGGGACGTCGATTACCTTGTCGTCGACATGCCGCCCGGCACCGGCGACATCCAGCTGACGCTGGCGCAGAAGGTGCCGGTCACCGGGGCCGTCATCGTAACGACCCCCCAGGACATCGCCCTGATCGACGCCCGCAAGGGCCTCAAGATGTTCGAGAAGGTCGGCATCCCGATTCTCGGCATCGTCGAGAACATGAGCGCGCACGTCTGCTCGAAGTGCGGCCACGTGGAGCCGATCTTCGGCGCGGGCGGGGGCGAGCGCATGAGCAAGGACTACGGCGTCGAGTTGCTGGGCCGGTTGCCGCTCGACATCAATATCCGCGAGCAGGCCGACTCGGGCAAGCCGACCGTGGTCGCCGATCCCGACGGGCCGGTGGCGGAGATCTACAGGGCGATCGCGCGCCGGGTCGCGGTCCGGATCGCCGAATCGGCCAAGGACATGACCTCGAAGTTCCCGAACATCGTGGTCTCGAAGAACACCTAGGCAGTCTGTGTTCCGCCGGGCAGCCCGACATGACCATCAAGCAAGTCGACGTACTCCCGCTGCGGGATCATTGTCAATGTCACGCCCCTCGAGCCGGAGTGGGAGGGGTTCGTGACGCTGGAGTTCTCCAACACGACGCCGCTTCCCGCCAAGATCTACGCCAATGAAGGCGTAGCGCAGGTGATCTTCTTCGAGTCCGACGAGGTCTGCGAGACCTCGTACCGCGACTGCGGCGGCAAGTGCCGGGGCCAAAAGGGCGTCACCCTCCCGAAGATCTGAGGGGACCCGCTCCCGCTTGGCTGACGGCCGTGTGCAGGAGATCGTAAGCCCCGCGGGCGGCGGTTTTCCGCGTCTCCGACCCGCTCAACCAGGCAGACCACTTCCCCTTGCGCTTTGTCCAGGGCTTCCTTACCATGGATGGTGGTTGGAGACTGGCGACCACCCGGGCCGCCGAGCGCAGAATACGGGCAAAATACCCAAAAAATCACTTGACCCCGGAGCCGCAGCCACTATAATCCGCTGCACACGGGCTCCGGTTCGGTTGTCTGCGATGCGGACGGTCAAACCCGGGCCCGATGCTTTTGGCAAGCGACTTTTCGAGAAACCCGACGCAAGAGAGGAGGTCATCATGACAAGCAAAAGAGAGTGCTACGGCTCGCAGGACTTTCTCGCTCTCGATATTCCCGTAACCTAGGTTCGTCCTGGAGACCACCTCGATGCAGATGCGTGCCGGTGTAGCTAAGAAAACCATCCGATCCGTCCGACAGCAGGCATTTGAAGCAACCCACCTTTTCGACTCGCACCCCGAGTCGAGCCTGGACTTCGACACGGTCCGGGCGGCAGTCAAGGACGGCTATGGCAAGCCGTTCCTCCTGATCGATTCGAATATCATCCGCGAGAAGACGCGGCGATTCACGGCGGTCATGCCGCGCGTGCGCCCGCATTACGCGGTCAAGGCCAATCCCGATCCGCGCGTTCTCAGAGTTCTGATCGAGGAAGGCGCCGGATTCGAGATCGCCTCCGTCGCCGAACTCGACCTCCTCCTGTCGCTCGGTGTCCCGGCGGCGGAAATCTTCTACTCGAATCCAATACGGTCGCGCCAATGCGTCTCCCACGCCGCCGCGAAGGGCGTGGAGTGGTACGTGATCGACTCGGTCGAGGAACTGGCGAAGGTCTACGCCATAAAACCGGACGCGAAGCTCTACTTGCGCATCGACACTCCCAACATTGGCAGCGACTGGCCGCTTGCCGGCAAGTTCGGCGCGCATTCGGCGGAAGCGCGCGAGATTGTCGTGGCAGCCGCGAAGCTCAAAGCCGATCTGGCGGGGCTCGCTTTCCATGTCGGGTCGCAGTGCCGCAACCCGGAAAACTGGCGCGTCGGCATCGAAAAATCGCGGGCGGTATTCGACCAGATGCTCAAGGTGGGTCTGAATCCGCGGCTCCTGAACATCGGCGGAGGTTTTCCGGTGCGTCACGTCAAGCCCATTCCGGCGATCGAAGTGATCGGCGAGGTGGTCAACCTGGCGCTTGAGGCGTTTCCAGAGGAAGTAAAGATCATGGCCGAGCCCGGGCGGTTCCTGGTCTCCGACGCCGGCTACTTCGTCTGCCGCATCATGGGAACGGCCACCCGCGCCGGAAAGCGCTGGATGCACCTGGATGCCGGACTGTTCGGCGGCATTATCGAGACTACGGAAGGGTTGAAGTACAAGGTCCGAACCGAACGTGCCGGACCGGACATTCCCTGGAACGTGGCCGGCCCGACCTGCGATTCGATCGACGTGGTGATGCACGACGAGCCCTTGCCCTCGGACCTGCAGGAGGGCGATTACATCTATCTCAAGAACGCCGGCGCCTATACCACGGCCTACGCGAGCAACTTCAACGGTTTTCCTTTGCCGGAGGTTCGCGTTATCTGACGAAGTCAGGCGGCGGCCCGCAAAGCCGGGAACTCGAGAATATTCGTGTTTCGCGCCGGCCTCGCCAGGCAACCGGCTATGATTTGGTAGATGTCCAGATCGAATTCCTGCGGCGGGGACGACTGAAGCAGCTCTTCGACTTCGTGTTCCGCCCGGGCGGTTCCGACGTGGCACCAGTTATCGAAAATATGGAGCTCTTCCCGGACATCCTCCTCGCTCGCTTCCCGGATGCCGATGGGGCCGGCGAACGGCCAGGGCGGGATCCCGTAGGGCTGAAGCGCCAAGCGCAGCCGCGCATGATGCGCGGCTGCGGCCTCGATTCCCACACAGGCGCCGTGGCAGCGTCCTAGCTGCCGCGCGAAGCACGGTCCCTCGCGGCGCTCCAGGCCCAGCTGACTCCAGCACAGGCCGTGTTCGCCAGCGAGGTCCATCAGAACTTCTTTTGCTTTCCGGCGCGAAGCAAACGGGCCATAGAGTCCGTCCACTTCCTCCGCCAGGAAGCGCGTTCTGATGACGTAATCGGGTGGCCCGGGCTCCTCGGGAAGCCGCAGCGCGCACAGGCCGATGCGGCGGCGCAGCCTGTGGTTGTGGTGCGGCAGCAGGGTCTTGATGAGTCGGGCCTCGCGCAGCAGCGCCCCCAGCTCGCCGGCGGTTTTCTGGAACTCGATGCGCGTTATTTCGGAGGACAGGCGCAAGTCGTTCGCGGACCGGTGGTCGCTCGAAAAATGTGAACGCACCCGCTCGCGCAGATTCCTGCTCTTGCCGATGTAGAGCGGGAGCTCGTTAACACCGTAGAAAAGATACACTCCCGGCCCTTCGGGCAGGCGCTTGAGCGCGTCGACGGGTAGCTGGGGCGGCAGGCTCGGCGTCTTGAGCAATTGCCGCACCGCCGCGTCGATCACTCCGATCGGTTTCTCGCGATAGAGGGTCTGCACGAACTCCCAGATGAGCCGCGCGTCGCCGAGTGCTCTATGGCGGTCGGCGCCCGAAAGCCTATGCCGGTCGACTATGGTATCCAGGCCGTGATGGCGGTGCTCCGGAAAGAGTTTCCGCGACAAGCGCACCGTGCACAATACCTCGGCCGAAAACGGCATCCCGAGCCGCCGGAACTCGTTCTTGATGAAGCCGTAGTCGAAGCGGGCGTTGTGGGCGATGAAAAGATGATCCCGCAGACGATCGAGGACTTCATGCCGGAGCTCGGCGAAAGTCGGCGCATCAGCGACCATGGCATTGGTGATGCCGGTGAGGAACTGGATCTCG
The DNA here is from genome assembly GCA_041493345.1 of Gammaproteobacteria bacterium. GTDB lineage: Bacteria > Pseudomonadota > Gammaproteobacteria > Burkholderiales > SG8-39 > VBDM01. The sequence goes on from JBGPYQ010000036.1 coordinate 14,650, forward strand.
GGCGGAATCGTCGTCTCGGGATTGACCAGCGTGCTCCACTCCTCCTCGAGCCTGCCGTCGATCACCCGCACGATGCCGATCTCGGTGATGCGGTCTCCGGTGGCGACCGTGCCGGTGGTCTCGATATCGACGAAGGCGCAAGCAGGGGCGAGCACGGGATATGTCGGAAAGCTCAATTGGTCACTACCATATACGGGGCACGCCCCACTTGTTCTCCGGCAGGATTATAAAACGCCAGTCGCAACCCGACGCTCAGCCTTTCAGCCGTCGCGCTCGTATTCCACGAACGCGTAGCGGAATCCTCCCGGTTCCTCCATCGCTCGCCGCTCGCGCGAGACCTCGCGCCATTCCGAACGCTCGAGCTCGGGGAAAAACGCGTCGCCGTCGAAATCGCGCCCGATCTCGGTGAGATGGAGACGCTGCGCCAGGGGCAGGGCGAGCGCATAGATCTCGGCACCGCCGATCACGAACGCGTCCGGCAATCCTTGCGTCGCTGCGAGCGCGGCATCGAGCGAACGGACGGCTTGGCAGCCGGGATGGCTCCAGTCACGCGAGCGCGTTACAACGATGTTGTCGCGTCCAGGCAAAGGTGTTCCCACAGTCGCGATTACGGAATCAAAGGTCTTGCGACCCATGATCACGGCGTGACCGAGGGTGAGCCGCTTGAAGCGCCTCAAATCGTCGGGTAAGTGCCAGGGTATTTTTCCGCCGCTGCCGATTACCCGATTTCGGCCAAGGGCGGCAATGATGCAGATGCGCGGAAGAAGTTTCATGCTAGGCAACCTTCGGCGCGGCGTGCCGCGGCTTCGCTATACCGCGATCGGGGCCTTGATCGCCGGATGCGGTTCGTAGCCCTCGAGGGTGAAATCCTCGTAGTGGAATCCTGAAATGTCCTTCACGGCCGGACTGATCCGCATGCGCGGCGGCGAGCGCGGCGAGCGCGAGACCTGCTCTTTCGCCTGCTCAAGATGGTTGAGATAGAGGTGCGCATCGCCCAGGGTGTGTACGAATTCCCCCGGCTTCAGGCCGCAGACCTGCGCCACCATCAGCGTGAGCAGCGCGTAAGAGGCCATGTTGAAAGGCACGCCGAGAAAAATATCGGCGCTGCGCTGGTACATCTGGCAGGAGAGCCGGCCTGAGGCGACGTAGAACTGGAAAAACGCGTGGCACGGCGGCAGCTTCATGCGCGCGATGTCCGCCGGGTTCCATGCCGTGACGATGTGGCGGCGGGAGTCCGGATTTTTGCGGATCGAGTCGATGACCTGCGCAATTTGGTCGATCTTCCTGCCGTCGGCCGCCTCCCAGTTGCGCCATTGGTAGCCGTACACGGGACCGAGCTCCCCGCCCGCGTCCGCCCACTCGTCCCAGATGGTCACGCCGTTCTCCTGCAGCCAGCGCACGTTGGTGCTTCCGCGCAGAAACCAGAGCAGCTCGTAGATAATCGATTTGAGGTGCAGCTTCTTGGTGGTGAGGAGCGGAAAGCTGTCCGCGAGGTCGAACCGCATCTGCCAGCCGAACACCGAAAGCGTTCCGGTGCCCGTGCGGTCGCCCTTGCGGTGCCCGCGCTCGAGCACGTGGCGCATGAGATCCAGATATTGCTTCATCGAGGCGCGGCCGGAAGAGAATCTGAAATCATAGCGCGTTATTCGAACGCTTTGAGCTCGGGCGAGGCGGGACGGCCCGCCAGACCCCCATCACGGCAAGCGCGAACGCACAGTAGGCAAGGGCGAAAACCCACTCCGGGAATTCGTAGTAAAGCAGCCGGGCGAGCCAGCGGCCGATGAAGCTGCGCTCCTGCGGTCCGGCGCCCCTCAGCAGGTCTTCCCAGCGCGTCAGCGGGCAGGTGATGCCGAGCAGCGCCTCGGCCGAAACGAATACGATGGCGGCGAGATGCGCCACGCGGAACGCGCGGTTGCGGACCCAGCTCCAACTCCGCGCGCCGGCGACGATCAAGGCAAGACCGCCGACGATGAACAGCACGAACGCTACATGCAGGATCAGGATTGCGTCGGCGAGACATCCCGCATCCATGGTATTTCAATGCGACCGCGGCTTGCCGGTCCCGGTATCCGGATCGCCTTCGACCGCCTCTGGATCGCCTGCGGCCGCTTCTGGATCGCCTGCGGCGATGGGCCGCGCGGGATCGGCGCACCATTCGCTCCAGGAGCCGGGATAGAGGCGCCCGCCGCGCAGCCCGGCGCTCTCCATCGCGAGGAGGTTGTGGCAGGCGGACACGCCCGAGCCGCAGTAGTGCACGACCTTTTCGGTGTCCGCGTTTCCGAGCGCCAGGCGGAATTCCTGCTTCAGGGCCGCTGCCGGCTTGAAGCAGCCGCCTGCATCGAGATTGTCACGGTACGGGCGGTTGCGCGCGCCGGGAATGCGGCCGCCGACCGGATCCAGGGTTTCGTTGCGGCCGCGGAAGCGATCCGGCGCGCGGGCGTCAAGCAGCACCATGCCGGTATCGTCCAAGTGGGAGAGAACAAATTCGGCGTCCACCCGGCCGTCGCCGGGCCCTCCGGCAAAACGCGTCGGCCGCGGCCGCGGAATTTCGGCGGTCTGCGGGCGCGATTCGGCTGTCCACTTGTTCCAGCTGCCGTCGAGAACGGCGACGGGCCAATGTCCGAGCCAGCGCAGCAGCCACCACAGCCGCGCCGCGACCATGCCGCCCTGTGCATCGTAGGCAACCACCTGCTTTCGCGAATCAACGCCCGACCGTCCCAGTTTTTCCATGAACGCGTACGCATCGGGCAGCGGGTGCCGGCCGTTGGTTCCGGTCTTCGGCGCGGACAGCTCCTCGTCCAGATGCAGGAAGCGCGCGCCGGGAACGTGCGAATTCGCGTACTCGGCGCGCCCGCGCGCCGGATCGGCGAGATCGTGGCGGCAGTCGAAAATGACCCACCCGGGATCATCGAGACGCTGCGCGAGAATGTCGGTGCTGACGAGCGCGGTGAGGATCATGCGGCAATCTTAGCTCGGCCGGAGCGATCGGGTCGCAGGACCGGAAGACCTCGCGCAACCGGGCTCGCCGAGATGAGGGCACACTCTTACTTCGATTCTTTTTCGCCCTTGATCGCTTGTTTCACTTCTCGGCCGCTTTTTTTTGCCGCGTGTCCCACGTCCCTGCCGGCCTTGGCGGCGCCGTGGCCGATGGTCTTGCCGGCCTTTTTAGCGTCCTTGCCCATTTGGCGGAAGGCGGACCCGACCTCGTGTCCCGCCTTCTTGGCATCCTTTTTCAGCTGCGACTCCTCGGCCAGCGGAGCTCCGAAATAAAATCCCGCCAGCAGGGCTGCGCCGACTCCGGCCCGCCAGCCGCTTAAGCGACGCGGCTTGCGGGCCGGGACGGCTCGAGATTTTGCGCCAGTGATCACTCTACAGACTCGCCCGGTCCGGTACTCGAGGATCGCTCGAATCCGCCCCGAGGTTGAAAGCGGGGCTTCGGTCTAGACATGCCCCCGCAAGTCCGCGGCGCAGGTATTCGTGGAAGTGCATCATGCCGTCCTCCATGGGCGACTGGTACGGGCCGGCGTCGTTCGCGCCCCGCTGGTAGAGCGCGCGCCGGCCGCGGTCCATGCGCTTGGCGATCTCGTCGTCTTCGATCGCGGTCTCCATGTAGGCGGCCTGCTCGGCTTCGATGAACCCGCGCTCGAAGAGCACGATGTCCTCGGGATAGTAGAACTCGACGACGTTCGTGGTGTGCGTGGGCGAGCGCGGGAGCAGCGTGCTGACCACCAGCACGTGAGGATACCACTCGAGCATCACGTTCGGGTAGTACAGGAACCAGATGGCCCCCTGCTTGGCCTGCCTGCCGTCGAGGTAGCGGTTGAGGGCCTCGTGCCATTTTGCATAAGCCGGCGTGCCCGGATTGGCGAACCCGTCCTTCACTCCCACCACCTGCGCCGAATAAGTGTCCGTGATGTCCCACTTGAGTTCGTCGCAGGTGACGAAGTTGCCCAGTCCCGGATGGTAGGGAATCACATGGTAGTCCTCGAGGTAGACCTCGATGAAGGTCTTCCAGTTCTGCTGCAGCTCCATGACTTCGACGCGGTCGAGCATGTAGCCGGAGAAATCGAAGTCACCGGCGCTCGAGAACCGGGCGAGATCTTTCGCCACGTCGCGCGTGCCCGAAAACAGCATCCCGCGCCAGTTCTGCAGTGCGGTCTTTCCGAGATTGAGGCAGGGATTTTCGGGGAAATGCGGCGCGCCGAGGAGCTCGCCCTGCATGTCGTAAGTCCAGCGGTGCAGCGGGCAGACGATGTTCTGCGCGTTGCCGCGTCCTTCGAGCAGGATCGACTGGCGGTGACGGCACACGTTGGATAAAAGCTCGACGCCGTTGGCGTTGCGGACCAGCACCTTGCCGTGGTCCATCCAGGCGAGGGTATGGTAGTCGCCGGGATTCGGCACCATCAGCTCGTGCCCGACGTAATCCGGGCCGTTTTCAAACAGCAGTTTCTGCTCCAGCTCGAGCACATGCGGGTCGAAGTACCACGACACCGGGAGCTGCGCATCGCTCGGACGCAGGCTCCGCGGACTTGCCAGTGCGGACATATAAGGGCTAGGCTCCGGGGGCGATTAAAATGCGCGCGATTCTAGACCCTTTCCCCCGCGGGTTCCATAACTTTTTTTTGCCGGAGCCCCCGGTGGATTTGACCGGCCCCGTCGCATAAGCTATTTTTGCCTTTTCCCAGAACGGTGCGCCCCGGCTCGGGCAGCGCGCCGCATCCCGCCATGTCAAAATCCGCCAAAACCGATCCTCCCGCAAGCTTTGAGGCTGCGCTCGCCGAGCTGGAGAAAATTGTCGCCGGCATGGAGGCGGGGAAACTGACACTCGAGCAATCGCTCGCCGCGCACAAGCGCGGCCTGGAACTCGCCCAGTACTGCCAGTCGGTGCTCGCCCGGGCCCGGCAGCAGGTCAAGGTGCTGGAAGAAAACACCCTGAAAAACTTCCCCGGTGCCGACGACGCCGAGTGAATTCAGCGCCTGGACGGAGAAAGTCCAGACCCGGGTCGAATCCGCGCTCGAGCGTTTTCTGCCCTCCGGCAAGCTCGCCCCGCAGCGGCTGCACGAGGCCATGCGCTACGCGGTGCTGGGTGGGGGCAAGCGGGCACGCCCGCTGCTCGTGTTCGCTGCGGGCGAGCTGGACGGCGCCGATCCGGCGCGGCTAGAGGTGGCGGCCTGCGCGGTCGAGTGCATCCATGCCTACTCGCTCGCGCACGACGACCTGCCGTGCATGGACAACGATGTGCTGCGGCGGGGCAAGCCTGCCTGCCACGTCGAATTCGACGAGGCCACGGCGCTCCTCGTCGGCGACAGCCTGCAGTCGCTCGCGTTTCAATTGCTCGCCGAGCACCGCCTCTCTGACGACCCGGCGACGCAGGTCGAAATGATGAGGGTCCTCGCGGTGGCGAGCGGCAGCCGCGGCATGGCAGGCGGGCAGGCGATCGACCTCGCCAGTATCGGGCAGACGCTCACGCCGCCCGAGCTCGAACACATGCATATCCACAAGACCGGCGCGCTGATCCGGGCGTCGGTCGCGCTGGGCGCGCGCTGCTCGGGCGCGCTTTCGCCTGAGCAGCTTGCGCGCCTTGATCATTACGCCAAGTGCGTGGGCCTCGCCTTCCAGGTGGTGGACGACGTGCTCGACCGGGAATCCTCGACCGCGACTCTCGGAAAAACAGCCGGCAAGGA
>JBGPYQ010000247.1:0-4451 GCA_041493345.1 Gammaproteobacteria bacterium
CCGCGGGGGGGCTGGAGGCATCATCGGCTCGGAGCTCGTGGCGAAATCCGCCCCCGACGGCTATACGCTGGTCGTGTCCGGCGTAGCTTCGCATTGCATCGCTCCCGCGCTGTCGAAGGATTTTCCCTTCGATCCGGTGCGCGACTTCACCCACATCGCGCTGTTCGGCGGCCCGCCGGGCGTGCTGGTCGTCAACCCCTCTTTGCCGGCGCGCAACCTCAAGGAATTCATCGCGCTCGCCAGGTCGGATCCGGAAAAGCTTGCCTACGGCTCGCCGGGCAACGGCACGCAGGGACACCTGATCGCCGAGCAGTTGAAGCAGGTCGCGGGAATCCAGATGACCCACGTGCCGTACAAGGGCGCGGCCCTCGCGGTGGCCGACCTGATCGCGGGCCACGTGCTCGTGACCTCGACCACGCTCACCACGGCCGCAACGCAGATCCGCGCCGGCAGGGCGCGCGCCCTTGCGGTGAGCTCGCTCAAGCGCGTTCCCGATTTTCCCGACGTGCCGACTTTCGCCGAGCTCGGCTATCCTGACTTGACGGCTGCGATCTGGTTTTCGCTTTCGGGTCCGGCCGGAATGCCCTCCGAGATCGTGTACCACCTGAACGCCGAGGTGCGGCGCATCCTTCAGCTTGCCGACGTGCGCGAGCGGCTGCGCCCCGAAGGCATCGAGCCGGGCGACCTCGATCCGCAGCAGTTCACCGCGTTCCTCGCGGCCGAGCTCAAGCGCTGGGGGCCGGTGGCGCGCGCCGCCGGCGCCCGCGCCGATTAAGGAGAACGATCATGCTGAGCCAGGAACAGAACGACCAGTTGACGCGCACCGGAGCGGGCACCCTGATGGGCGAGCTGTTCCGCCGCTACTGGATACCCGCGCTGCACGTCTGGGAAATCCCCGAGCCCGACTGCCCGCCGGTGCGCGTGCAGCTCATGGGCGAAAAGCTCGTCGCCTTCCGCGACAGCGACGGGCGCATCGGCATCATCGAGGAATTCTGCGCGCACCGCGGCGTGTCGCTGTGGTTCGGCCGAAACGAGGAGTGCGGGCTGCGCTGCCCGTATCACGGCTGGAAGTACGACGTCACCGGCCAGTGCGTGGACCTGCCCTCGGAGGCCGAAGAGACCGGGATGCGAAAAAAGATCAAGCTGAAGTCCTATCCTTCGATCGAGCAGGGCGGCGTCATCTGGATCTACATGGGCCCGCCGGAGGCGAGGCCCGAGCCGCCGGCGCTCGAATGGGCGCTCGTTCCGCCCGAGCGCTGCTTCATCTCGAAGCGTTTCCAGGAATGCAATTACCTGCAGGCGATGGAAGGCGGCATCGATTCGAGCCACGTCTCGTTCCTGCATTCGGGCGAGCTGAACACCGATCCGCTGTTCAAGGGCAGCCGCGGCAACGTGTACAACGAGCGCGACCGCATGCCGGTGTTCGACGTGACCGAATTCGACGGCGGTTTGCTGATCGGCGCGCGGCGCAACGCCGACGCCGAGCGTTACTATTGGCGCATCACGCCCTGGATCATGCCCTGGTATTCGATCATCCCGCCGCGCGCGGGCCATCCCCTGGGCGCGCACGCCTGGGTGCCGATCGACGACGAGCATTGCTGGGCCTGGAGCATCAACTATCATCCGACGCGCGCGCTCACCCAGGCCGAGGTGAAGGCGATGAAGGAGGGCGAGGGCATTCACGTGAAGTACATTCCGGGCACCTTCATCTCGACCGCGAACAAAGCGAACAACTACCTCATCGACCGTTCGGCGCAGGAGCGGGGCGAGACCTACAGCGGCGTGGACGGCATCGCCATGCAGGACGCCTCGCTGCAGGAATCCATGGGCCCGATCCAGGACCGCAAGCGCGAGCACTTGGTCCTGACCGACAACGGCATCATCCTCACGCGAAAAAAATTGCTCAAGGCCGCGCAGGCCAACCGCGAGGGCAAGCCCGTGCCCGGCCTCGACCCGGCCTCGCAGCGGGTGCGCGCCTGCTCGATCGAGCTGCCCAGGACGCAGCACTACAAGGAAGGCGCGAAGCACGGCCTGTTCGCCCCGCTCGACACCGATCCGGTGACGGTCTAGCCGCCCGCTTCATTCCCCTCTCCCCCGGACCGGGGGAGAGGGCAGGGTGAGGGGGCGCATCGCGCGAATCCAAAATAATCCATGTCCAAACTCCGCCTCTCCCTCGCCTGCTGGGACTACGACCGCACCCGCGCCCTGGCCGACGGCAGCATCCAGCCCGAGGGCATCGACCTCAACTACCACAACCTGTTCGTCGAGGAGACTTTCTTTCGCATGCTGCGCAACCGCGAGTTCGACGCGGCGGAGATGTCGCTGTCCTCTTACTGCGTGTCGCTCATGCGCGAAGACCCGGCGTTCATCGCCATTCCGGTGTTCCCTTCGCGCTTTTTCCGGCACTCGTGCATCTTCGTCTCGGCAAAATCCGGCATCCGCGAGCCGAAAGAACTTGCGGGCAAGCGCATCGGCACGCCCGAGTACCAGATGACCGCGCCGGTGTGGATACGCGGCATCCTGCAGGACGAGTACGGCGTGGACGCGGCGAGCCCCGAGTACTGGACCGGCGGCGAGGAGGAGCCCGGGCGCGATGAAAAGCTCAGTCTCGACTTGCCCGCGAAAATTCGATTGAAGCCCATCGGGCCGAAGCAGACGCTCGCGCAGATGATCGCCGAGGGCGAGCTGGACGCCATGCACACCGCGCGCACGCCTTCGAGCTTTCACACGCGGCCTGGAACGGTGAAGCGCCTCTTCGAGAACTACGTCGAGGTCGAGCGCGCGTATTTCCGCAAGACGAAGATCTTTCCCATCATGCACACCGTGGTGATCCGCCGCGACGTGTACCAGGCGAACCGCTGGATCGCGCAGTCGCTGTACAAGGCCTTCGTGCAGGCGCAGCGCAGGACCTACGAGAATCTGCGCACCACCATGGCGCTGACCACCATGCTGCCCTGGCAGATTGCGCACGTCGAGGAAGCGCGGCGCGAGCTGGGCGAGGACTGGTGGCCCTACGGCTTCGAGCCCAACCGCCACGTGCTCGACACCTTCCTGCGCTATCACCACGAGCAGGGATTGTCCAAGCGGAGGCTGAAACCGCATGAGCTGTTCGCGTCGGAGACGCTGGAAGCGTTCAAGGTCTGATAAGGCGGGACGCCGAACTACGGGCCAGGAAAGTGGACTGTGAGAAGATATACCTTCCTCGACAGTTCCATCGACGGTTCCATCGACAGTTTTCCAGACGTCGAGCTTTTTATGTGGTTTGCATCTCCCGCCCTCACGCCGATTGCGCCGTGAGGTACCGCGCAAGCGGCTGCTCCGCGCGGTCGAGCGGGCTTTTCACGCCGCGGCCGCCCTTATTCATGACGTGGGTGTAGATCATCGTCGTGGAAACATCGGTATGCCCGAGCAGTTCCTGCACGGTGCGAATGTCGTAGCCGGCTTCCAGCAAATGAGTCGCGAACGAGTGGCGGAAGGCATGACAGCTCACCGGCTTGCGCACGTCTGCAATGCGCGCCGCTGCCTTCACCGCCCTTTGCAGAACGTCCTCGTCCAGGTGATGGCGACGGATTGCGCCGCTATGGGGATCGGTCGACAGTTTGCGTGACGGGAATACGTACTGCCAGGCCCACTCGCGCGGTGCGCGGGGATATTTGCGCTCCAGCGCATACGGCAGGTAAACCTTGCCGTAACCGGCTTCCAGATCGCGCTGGTGCAGGGTGCGCACTTTATCCAGATGCGCCTTGAGCGGCTCCGTCAGCGTTCCCGGCAGCATGGTCACGCGGTCCTTCGCCCCCTTGCCGTCGCGCACCAGGATTTGCCCGTAGCCAAAATCGATATCCTTGACGCGCAGACGCAGACATTCCATCAGGCGCAGTCCGGAGCCGTACAAGAGACTACCCATCAACCACTTCGTGCCTTCAAGCTGGCCCAGCACCGCTCGGGCTTCCTCCGAGGTCAGCACGACCGGAAGCCGCGCCGGCCGTTTGGGCCGCTCGAATCCCTCCACCCATTCCAGTTCCTGTTCCAGGACATTCCGATATAGGAAGAGGATCGCCGACAGCGCCTGGTTCTGGGTGGAGGCGGCGACATTGCGCTGCACGGCAAGATGAGTCAGAAAAGCCGTCACCTCGGCCTTGCCCATCTCTGCCGGATGCCGTTTACCGTGGAACAGAATGAAGCGCTTGATCCAATCTACGTAGCTTTGCTCGGTGCGCAGGCTGTAATGTTTGCGGCGCAGCACGTCGCGTACCTGGTCCAGGAGCCTGGGTTTGGCTATCGTTTGAGGCCGCGAATACGGCCTATCTGTTTTTGGCATGCGAATCGGGGTTTTGTCAGGGCATTTAGTGTACCAAGCCTTGATAACGGATTGATCTGCTTGAAGGATGACAAGGGTCGGCGCAGGATAGGGTATCTAGACACCGTTTTTCGGCGGTCTACATTAAAGTTAG
>JBGPYQ010000215.1:0-5944 GCA_041493345.1 Gammaproteobacteria bacterium
ATCCTTCCGGCCGAGCAGCGAGAGGTGGTGTTGCTGGTCGCGGTTGAGGAGCTGAGTTACAAAGAAGTGAGCCGGGCCCTCGATATCCCGATCGGTACGGTGATGTCGCGCCTGTCGCGGGCGCGCGAGCGCATGCGACACGTGCTGGGCGGCCAGACGGCGGTGTCCCTGAAAGTCGTGAAGTGAAGCCGGTGCTGGAATCCGATCTTCACGCGTACGTGGACGGCGTGCTTTCCGAAAGCGCGCGAGGCGAAATCGAAGCATGGCTTTCCACACACCCCGAGGACGCAGAACGGTTGCGCGCCTATTCAGAGCAGAACGCCATGTTCCGCTCGCTCTACAACCCGGTGCTGGATGAATCGGTACCCGCGGCGCTGCTCGCGGTTCGCCCGGACCGCTGGATTCGCTACGCGATGGCCGCGGCGATTTTTGCGCTCGGCATCGGTCTTGGCTGGGTGATTCGCGGGCTGTCGATTACGCCGCAATTGGTGCCGCTGCCGCTGGCACGGCAGGCGGCGACGGCGCACGCCGTATACTCGCCCGAAGTGCGCCATCCGGTCGAAGTTACGGGCGACCAGGAGGATCATCTGGTCAAATGGCTGTCGAAACGCCTTGGCACCACGCTCAAGGCACCGAAGCTCCTGCCGCTTGGATACGATCTGGTCGGCGGCCGCCTGCTCTCCGGCCCGCAGGGGCCGGTTGCGCACTTCATGTACCAGGATGCGCGCGGCCAGCGCCTGACGCTTTACGTTTCAAGGCAACGGGGCGAGCCGCGGGACACCGCATTTCGGTTCAGTCAGGAGGATCGCGTCGCCGTGTTTTACTGGGTCGACGGCAATTTCGGCTATGCCTTGACCGGCGAAATGAGCAAGGACAATTTGCTCCAGGTCGCCGATGTCGTATACAAGCAGTTGAATCCGTAGTCGCTGCAACGATCGGGGTTTTGACTCATCCAACCGGACTCGACCAGGCACCGCCGGCAGGTTCTGTTTTCGCAGAGCTGTGTCACGATTGGCGCGCGAGCGCCGCCTGCCAGCCGGTCTCATTAAGCACCCGCCGCATCCGAGCCGACCGGCGCGCATTGTCCCCGCACGTACTATTCGGTCGCGCCAAGCTTTGCAATTCTGCCAGCGCCACGCCTCTGCGCCAGCCATTCCTGGAGGTGCTCGAAGTAGATGTAGATCACCGGCGTGATGTACAGGGTCAGGAACTGCGACACCATCAGACCACCCACCACCGCCAGGCCGAGCGGCTGGCGCGCATTGGCGCCCGCGCCTATGGCCAGCGCGATCGGCAGCGTGCCCATCAGGGCGGCGAAGGTGGTCATCATGATCGGCCGGAAGCGGATGATGCAGGCCTCGTGGATCGCCTCCCTCGCGCCCTTGCCCTCCTTGCGCTGGGCCTCAATGGCGAAGTCGATCATGATGATGGCGTTTTTCTTGACGATGCCGATCAGCATGATGATGCCGACGAAGGCGTACATGTTGAGCTCCATGCCGAACAGCCACAGCGTGAACAGCGCGCCCAGACCGGCGGTAGGCAGTCCTGACAGAATGGTGATCGGATGGATGAAGCTCTCGTAGAGCATGCCCAGCACGAGGTAGATCACGAAGATGGCGATGATCAGCAGGATGCCCATTCCGGCAAGCGAGCTCTGGAATGCCTGCGCCGTGCCCTGGTATCTGCCGGTCAGCGTCGCCGGGACCTGCAGTTCCTGTACTGCCTTGTTAACGACAGTGATGGCCTCCGACAGCGACAGGCCGGGACGCAGGTCGAAGGCCAGGGTGACCGAGGGCAACTGGCCCAGGTGGGTGACGGTAAGGGGGCCGACGCCGAAGCTCATTTTGGCGACTGAAGTGAGCGGTACCAGCGCGCCGGTCGTGGAGCGAATGTAGAGCATCGAAAGCGCCGAGGGATCGCGCTGGTATTTCGGTTCGAGCTCCAGGATGACCCAGTAGTTATTGGTCGCGGTGTAGATGTTCGACACCTGCTTGGATCCGAAGGCGCTGTTCAGGGCCGATGAGATCTGCTGGGGCGTGACCCCAACGGAGGAAGCCTTTTCGCGGTCGATTTCCACGGTCACCTGCGGCCGCGTGATCTGCAGATCGCTGGTGACGTCGATCAGCTCGGGCAGGGTCTTCAGCTTCGCCTCGATGATCGGGGCCCAGCGGTAGAGCAGCTCGGTGCTCGCGCCCTGCAGCACGTACTGGTAGGGGCTCTTGGTGAGTTGGCCGCCGATGCGTATTATCGGCACGTTCTGCACGAACACCTTCACGCCGACCACGCTTTGGAGTTTCGGCCGCAGCCCTCTCACCACCTCGTCGGCCGACTCGCGCTGTTTGAAAGGCTTGAGCGAGATGGTGGCACGGCCGATGTTGAGCGAGGGGTTGAAGCCGCTCGCCCCGATGAAGCCCATGGCCGCCTCGACGTTGGGGTCCGCCTGGACGATGTCCAGCACCTGGCGCTCCGCTGCTGCCATGGCTTCGAAGGAGATGTCCTGGGGGCCTTCTACGAACAGGAACAGCTGCCCGCTGTCGTCGCTCGGCAGGAAACCCTTGGGCATGCGCATGAACAGTCCCACCGTGGCGACGACGATGACGAGGAACACCACCATCGTCAGGCGCGCATGATTGATCGCCCAGGTCAGGCTGCGGTCGTAGGCGCTTTTCGTCGTCTCGAACGCCCGTTCACTCAGCATGAACACCCGGCCATGCTTTATCTCGCCGTGAGGCCTGAGGATGCGGCTGCACATCATGGGCGTGAGGGTGAGGGAAACGATGCACGAGAGCAGCACCGCGACGATGATGACGACCGCGAACTCGTGCAGCAGACGTCCCAGGATGCCGCCCATGAACATCACCGGGATGAACACCGCGATCAGCGAAAGGGTCATCGAGACAATGGTGAAGGAGATCTCCTTCGATCCCTCCAGCGTCGCCTGCATCGGGCTCTTGCCCATCTCGATGTGGCGCGAGATGTTCTCCAGCATGACGATGGCGTCGTCCACGACGAAGCCCACGCACAGGGTGAGCGCCATCAGCGACAGGTTGTCCAGGCTGTAGTCGAATACGTACATCAGGGCGAACGTGCCGACGATGGCGATCGGCAGCGCGATGCCGGGAATGAGTGTGGCGCGCACGCTGCGCAGGAATACGAAAATCACCAGTACCACCAGCACCAGCGCGACCAGCAGGGTGACTTCCACGTCCTCCACCGAATTGCGGATGGTGATCGAGCGGTCGAAGAGTATGTCGATGCTGATCCCCGCGGGCACTTCGTTGCGGAAGGTGGGCAGCAACTTCCTGATTTTGTCGACGACCTCGATGGTATTGGTGCCGGGCTGGCGCTGGACGGCGAGCACGATGCTGCGCTTGTCCTTGTACCAGGCGGCGAGCTTGTCATTTTGTACGCCGTCGATGACGCGCCCGACTTCGCTGAGGCGGATGGGCGAGCCATTGCGGTACGCGACGATGATGGACCGGTAAGCCTCGGCCGTGTAGAGCTGGCCGGTGGCCTGAACGGCGAACACCTGGTCCTTGCCGTAGAGCGTGCCGGTGGGCAGGTTGACGTTGGCGTTGGCCACCGCCGTCTCGACCTCGTTGATGCCCACGCCGCGCGCGGCAAGCGCGCTGGGATCGACCTGCACCCGCACGGCGTACTTCTGCTGTCCGTTCACCTGGACCTGTGCTACGCCGCTGATGGTGGAAATGCGCTGGGCGAGGAAAGTTTCCGCATACTCGTTGACCGTTGACAGCGGCAGCGTGTCCGAGGTGAGGGTGAGCAGGAAGATGGCCAAGTCCGCTGGATTCACCTTTCGGAACGAAGGCGGCGAGGCCATGTTCGCTGGAAGCTGGCGCGCCGTGGCCGCGATCGCCGAATTCACGTCCTGGGCAGCGGCGTCGATATCGCGGTCAAGCGAAAACTGAATGGTGATGCTGGAGATCCCCTGGCTGCTGATTGAAGTCATGGAATCGATGCCGGCGATGGTCGAGAACTGCTTCTCGAGTACCGTCGCAACGGCCGCGGCCATGGTCTCCGGGTTTGCGCCGGACAGTTCGGCGGTGACCTGGATGGTGGGGAAATCGACGTTGGGCAGCGAAGAGACGGGAAGCTTCTTGAAACCGGCAATCCCGAAAATCACGATGCCGAGCATGACCAGGACGGTCATGACCGGGCGGCGGATGAACAGTTCGGAGAGGTTCGCGCCCATCAGGATTTGGCGGCGGATACCTTCACGCCGGGCGCCAGCCGCAACTGGCCGCGTGTGACGATCTGCTCACCATTCTGCAAGCCCTTGGCTATGATTACATTGTCGCCGTCCGAGCGCTCTACGGTCACCTTGCGCACCTCGGTGGTCATGTCCTGCTTGACCACGAAAACGTACTGGCCGTCGGGGCCGGTCTGCACCGCCTGCGCCGGCACCACGATGGCGTCCTTCTGTTCGTAAAGATTGACCTGGACATTGACGAACTGGCCCGGCCACAGAGCGTTGTCCTGATTCACGAACTGCGCCCGCAGCTTGATGGTGCCGGTGGTGGCGTCGACCGCATTGTCGACGAAGATCAGCTTGCCCGATGCAGCGGCCTTGGCCGAGTTCGGCGGGCCGGCATCGACCGTGAGCGGCCCTGCCGCCATGTATCTGCGGATGAGCGACAGGTTTTGCTCGGGCACGGCAAAGCTCACGTAGATCGGGTGGACTTGGTTGAGGATGACAAGCGGGTTGGTGTCGTTCGCTTTGACCAGGTTGCCCATCTGGATCTGGATCTTGCCGGTGAATCCGTCGATCGGCGAGCGAATGGTGCAGTACTCGAGATTGAGCACGGCATTGTCGAGCGCCGCCTTGCTCGACTGCGCAACGGCCGCTGCCGTTTCGGCATTGGTACGGATCTGGGCGTAAGCCTCCTTGGAGACGAAATTCTTCTCAAGCAATTCCTGGTAGCGCCGCTCCTGCGAGCGCGCCTGGTCTTTTTGCGCAGTGTCGCGCAAGAAATTGGCCTCGGCCTGCCGCATCGCCGCTTCGTACGGCCTCGGATCAATCTTGAACAGAACGCTGTTCCTGCGGACTTCCTGGCCTTCCTTGAAATTGACCTCGACGATCTGCCCGTCAACGCGCGCCTTGACCGAAACGCTGGAAAACGCCTCGACGTTGCCGATCGCCTGCAGCTGGAATGGCACGGTCTGTTGCACAACCGTTACCACCGATACCGGAATCGCCGCTGGACCTTTGGAAGCCTTGGGCTCGTTTGCTCGAATCTCGGCGCCAAAATAGGCGAATAGAATTACGGCAACAACAAGCAGGCCAAGGCCGCCGAATATGAAGAATCTCTTGGAGGCCGCAAGTGCCAAAGCGGGCAATTTATTAGTTGAAACCATGGGTGTTCGCTAACGATTGCGGGTGCCGGTGTATTCCACGCCGCTACAAAGTCGTGGGTAAATTCAGGCTCAACGAGCGGCGAGCGATGCTGTTCCTCCTCAAGCGCTCCTCCTGATTCAAGTTTGCGGCGACGATCTCCCAAATCTATCGATCCCGGGCCGCTGCTGCACCCCGGAATTCTCCGGCAGACGGTCGAATTTACGGCAAAAGGTGCTCCGAAGCAAAAAGGGACTCGATTTGCTCCCGATCCCGCACTAGATGAACCGCATCCCCATCAATCATGACCTCGGCCGCCCGCGGCCGCGAGTTGTAATTCGAGCTCATGCTCATGCCGTAGGCACCCGCAGACATGACCGCGAGCAAGTCGCCAGCGGCGATCTCAAGCGCCCGGTCCCGGCCCAGAAAATCGGCCGATTCACAGATCGGGCCGACGATATCATAGTGCCGAGCCGGCCCTGCGCGCTCCACCACAGGCAGAATATCGTGCCAGGCTTCGTACAACGCCGGCCGCAGCAGATCGTTCATCGCCGCGTCGGCCACGGCGAAGTTCCTGACGGCGCCGTGTTTGAG
>JBGPYQ010000188.1:0-6994 GCA_041493345.1 Gammaproteobacteria bacterium
GTCTGGCCCTTGAGCGAAGCCGGGTCGGGCATGCCGATCGCGTGATAGCCGCTATCGACGTGATGGATCTCGCCCGTGACGCTCGCCGACAGATCGCTCAGGAAATAGAGAGCCGAGCCGCCCAGGTCATCCAGGGAGACGTTGCGCTTCAGGGGCGAATGCTGCTGGCTCCACTTGAGGATATCGCGCGCCGCTCCGATGGCGCTGCCGGCCAGCGTGCGCACGGGACCCGCGGAAATCGCGTTCACGCGGATGCCGAGGGGCCCGAGATCCGCGGCGAGGTAGCGCACGCTCGCCTCCAGCGCGGCCTTGGCGACCCCCATGACATTGTAGTTGGGCATCACGCGCTCCGCGCCCGCGAACGTGAGCGTCAGAAGGCTGCCGCCCTCAGTCATGAGCGGCTGCGCGCGCCGCGCGATCGCGGTAAAGGAATAGCACGACACGTCCAGGGTACGGCTGAAGTTTGCCCGCGAGGTGTCCAGGTAGCGGCCCTTCAGCTCCTCCTTGTCGGAATAGGCGATGGCGTGAACGACGAAATCGACGCCACCCCACTCCCGCTTCAATGCATCGAACGCGGCGTCCATGCTGGCCTCGTCCTCCACGTCGCACGGAACAATGATCCGGGCGCCGACCGACTGCGCGAGCGGCCTGACGCGGCCCTCCAGCCTTTCGCCCTGATAGGTGAACGCAAGCTGCGCGCCGTGCCGATGCAGCACGCGCGCGATGCCCCAGGCGATCGAGTGATCGTTGGCGACTCCCATGATGAGGCCCTTCCTGCCTGCCATCAGGGCGACCGGCTGCGCGTCGGTCGGATGCTCTTGCGGTCCGGACATCGTCTGGCTCAGGGCGCGTAGCGCTTGAACGCGAGCGTCGCGTTGGTGCCGCCGAACCCGAAGCTGTTGGACAGGATGCAGTTGAGCGTCACGTTGTCCTGGCGCGCGAGCGCGATCGGCATGCCCTGGGCGGCCGGGTCGAGGGTTTCGACATTGGCGGAAGCCGCGATGAAATTGTTCTCCATCATCAGCAGGCAGTAGGCCGCCTCGTGCACGCCGGCTGCGCCCAGCGCATGGCCGGTCAGCGACTTGGTCGAGCTGAACGGCGGAATGCGGCCGCGGTCCTTGAACGCCTCGCGGATGGCCTCGAGCTCCTTGATGTCCCCCACGGGCGTCGAGGTGCCGTGCGTATTGATGTAATCGACCGGCAGATCGAGAGGCTGCATAGCCATTCTCATGCACCGCACCGCGCCTTCGCCCGAAGGCTGCACCATGTCGAAGCCGTCCGAATTGGCGCCGTAGCCCGCGAGTTCGGCATAGATCCTGGCGCCGCGCGCCTTGGCGTGCTCCAGCTCCTCCATCACCAGCACGCCACCGCCACCGGAGATCACGAAGCCGTCGCGATTCGCGTCATAGGCGCGAGACGCCCGTTCCGGCGTGTCGTTGTAGCCGGAGGAAAGCGCCGGCATGGCGTCGAACAGCACCGACAGGGTCCAATGTAATTCCTCGCCCCCGCCGGCGAAGATGATGTCCTGCTTACCCAATTGAATGATCTCGGCCGCATTGCCGATGCAATGCGCGCTGGTCGAGCAGGCCGAACTGATCGAATAGTTGACGCCCTTGATCTTGAAGGCGACCGACAGCGTCGCCGAGTTGGTGCTCGACATGCACTTGGGCACGGCGAAGGGACCGACCTTCTTCGGGCCCTTCTCGCGCGCCGTATCCGCGGCGACCACCAGGCTGTTGGTGGAAGGTCCGCCCGAGCCCATGATGAGCCCGGTGCGCTCGTTGGAAACATCGCCTTCCCCCAGGCCGGCATCGGCGATCGCTTCCTGCATGGCGACGTAGTTGTAGGCCGCCCCGTCGCCCATGAAGCGCCGCCAATGCCGGTCGACCCTCTGATCGAGATCGATCTTCAAGGAACCGTGCACCTGGCTCCTGAAGCCCATGTCGCGGTACACCTCGGAAAACGTGATACCGGAACGTCCCTGGCGCAACGATTCCAGCACCTCTGCCTTGTTGTTGCCGATGCTTGATACGATCCCCATTCCGGTGACGACCACGCGCCTCATGGAGCCATTGCCTCACGGTGCGAGTCCTCGATAGTGCCACGCCGATCCACGGGATTGGAAGCTGCCAGGCCCACGACGTTTCTCCGCTAAATGGCGTCGGTGCTGGTGAACAGCCCCACGCGAAGCCCCTCGGCCTGATAGATGCTGCGTCCGTCGACCTTCACGATTCCGTCGGCGACAACCAGGACGAGCTTGCGGCGTATGACGCTCTTCAAATCGAGGTGATACGAGACGCATTTCGCGGAAGGCAGTACTTGGCCCGTGAACTTGACCGATTCCACGCCCAGGGCCCGGCCTCGCCCCGGCTCGCCCAGCCACCCCAGGAAGAATCCAACGAGCTGCCATAACGCATCAAGGCCGAGACAGCCCGGCATGACCGGATCGTCCTCGAAATGGCAGGCGAAGAACCAGAGATCGGGCCGGATATCGAGCTCGGCGTGGATTTCCCCTTTGCCGTAGGCACCGCCCGTGTCAGCGATCCTCACGATCCGATCGGACATCAGCAGGGGCGGAAGCGGCAATTGCGCGTTGCCGGGTCCGAACAGGCGGCCGTGGCCGCAGTCCAGGAGTTCTGCCCGCGAATAGTGGTCCTTTTGTACGAAGGTGCTGATCCGATTGTTTCGCATCTGCCTTGGCGTCGCTCCAGTTGCCTCTCTTCCGATCCTCGTTCGAGCGATAGGGCGGCTCGATCCGGCCGTCCGCTCGCGCGTTTACCCTGGTCGAACCCGGACAAGACCAGGCGGCAATTCTACCCTGCCGGCTTTTGCTTTGATTCCGGCGTCGCACGCGCCTGGTGCTGTTCGCCGCGATGGCGGGGTTTCTCACGATGGCGATGGCGATTCCGGAGGTGTTTCGGCGCCGGGGCGCTAACGCGTCTGCCAGTTTGTGACTACGTTGTTCGTCAGCCAGGCATAGCCCCCAACCATCCACCAGATCGGCATTAGCACCAACAGCGCCCGCAGGAAATCCATCGGCCCATGGGCGTGCTCCACCAGCTGGGTGACCTGCGTGATCACGAAGACGAAAACCAGGTCGAAGAAGAGTTCGATCGAGGAAACGCCGACGGGTTTCTCGTGTACGGGTGCGGTCATGGTCAGCGAAGATTCGGCGGCGTACGTTGCGCCTGCTCAATGGTGACCTATATTCGCGTCGAGGATACCATCGACCGGCTGCCAGCGACCCACCGGTCACTCGCAAACACGCGTAGAGCCCGTCTTTCCTAAGTCACGCGATGGGTGTAACCTTCCTCGGAATTCGTTTCTTAACTTTTGCTACCGACAGCTGGAGGGTCCTATGAAGACGCGATGGGCGATGATTGGCGCTGCTGCGTTGCTGTTGACCGCCTGCGTACCGGTCGCGGTGCCGGGGCAGGTCCGATTCGAGGTTGCGGTCCCGGGCGTCGTGATTGACCCGGTTGCCCCGTACTACTACTCGCGCTCGTACTGCGTCGGGTGCTGGTACGGCGAATGGGGTGGGCGCATTGGCTACCACCGGGGCGGCGGGCGCCCGTGGGAGCGCTCGCACGGCGAGGCGGACCACCACGGGTACGACCACGGGCGCGACATCGGGCACGAAGGGCACCGGTGAGACTGCTCTTCTAGAATTCGTGTCTCACGCGATCCCTCGCCGTCGTGCCATCGTCGGCATGGCCGCCCTCGGCCTTTGGGGGCTGGCGCCACGCTTTGCGGCAGCGGCGGCCGCATCTTCTGAGTCACCAGCCCACCCGCTTGCGCAACGGCTCGCCGCCTACGCAGATGGCCTGCGCTATGACGATCTCGACGCCAGGACCATTGAACGGGTCAAATCGCATCTCATCGACACGATCGGCTGCGGAATCGCGGCGTTCGACGAGAGGCCGGTCCGCATCTGCCGCGACGTCGCGCTCGCCGCCGCGGCCGGCGCCGCGACCGTCATCGGCACCAACCGGCGCACCACGCCCGATCTTGCGTCTTTCGCCAACGGTGCCGCCTTCCGCTACTACGACTTGAATGACGCCTATGTCGGGCGTGTGGCCGGTCATCCGAGCGATCATATCGCCGCGTGCCTCGCGGTCGCGGAGGCCGAGCGGGCGAGCACCCCGGAGCTCATCACCGCGATCGTGCTCGCCTATGAGATCAACTGTCGGATGATCGACGCCTTCGACATCACGACCCGCGGCTGGGACGTGCCGGTGTTCAGCCTGCCGGCCGTGGCGCTCGCCGCCGGCAAGCTGATGAAGCTCGGTCCCGACCGGCTGACACAGGCCATCAATCTCGCCATCAACGACCACATCCCGATGGCCCAGACCCGGGTGCAGACCCTGTCCGACTGGAAGGGGCTCGCCGACGCCGAAGCCGGGCGCAATGCGGTGTTCGCGGCACTGCTCGCGCGCGGCGGCCTGACCGGCCCGGCGCCGATCTTCGAAGGGAATTCGGGCTTCTTCAAGCAAATCTCCGGGCCGGCCGACGTCGACGTCGGCGCCTTCGGCCGCCGCGGGGTGCCGTTTCGCATCCACCAATGCGGGATAAAAGCTTACCCGGTCGTGGTCTACGCGCAGACCGCGGTCGTGGCCGGCATCGAGGTCGCCACGAAGGCGGGCGCCCTCGATCGCATCGCCGCGATCGAAATCGCGACGACGAGGCGGGGCTACCAGCGCGCCGGGAGCGAGCCCGAGAAGTGGACGCCGGACACCCGGGAAACCGCCGATCACAGCCTGCCCTATATCACCGCGCGCGCCATGTTCGACGGCGACATCACGAACGACAGCTACCTGCCTGCGAAGCTCCGCGAGCCGCGCATCCTCGCCTTCATGCGCAAGATCACGGTGAAAGAGGATCCGGCCCTCACGGCGCGCGTCGGAGCGATGGTTCCGACGCGCGTGACCGCGATCCTCGCCGACGGGCGGCGCATTTCGAGCGAGGTCGACGACGTGCCGGGTTTCCCGGGGCGGCCGATGAGCAGGGCCGAAGTCGAAAGGAAGTTCCGCGGCAACGTGGGCGGGCGCTGGTCCCGGGAGCGGACGGACGCCGTTCTTCAGGATCTGTGGGCGCTCGATCGCACGCAGGATATCGCGGCCTTGCTCGGCAAGCTCTCGCTGCAGTCGAGCTCTTAGCGAACGCACGGTGATGGGCCGCATGCCCATCACTCATCTGAAGAAGACGTCTCCCGCGAGCGAGCACGCCAGCGCTTGACCCGCTGCGTGCGCCCGGCTCATGATTGGCCGGACTCAACTCGCCCGCTCATCGCTTTGCCATGCTTACCAACGAAGACCTTGCCGCCTTGCTGCCGCGCGTTGCGCTGAGCGATCGCGCCGCGTTCGAGCAGGTGTACCGCGCCACCTGCGCGCATCTGTTGGGCGTTGCGTTCCGTATATTGAACAACAGGGAACGCGCCGAAGAGGTGCTGCAGGAAGCTTTCATGAACGTGTGGCACAGCGCGGGCGGATTCAATGCCTCGGTGGCGGGCCCGATGACGTGGCTCATCAACATCGTTCGCAACAAAGCCATCGACGCGCTGCGCTCAGGCAAGACCGGGCGCGCTTCCACTTTCGCGCTCGACGATGAAGCGCTGGCCGTGGCGGCCGACGAAGCGCAGCAACCGCAGGCGCTGCTCGACCAGAGTCTGACCAAGCTCAAGATCATCGGGTGCATGGGCGAACTCGGCGCCTCGCAGCGCCAGGCCCTGGCGCTGGCGTACTACCGCGGCATGGTGCACACCGAAATCGCCGAAGCGCTGGGCGCACCGCTTGGCACCGCCAAGGCTTGGGTGCGGCGCGGGCTGGACAAGCTCAAGGCCTGCCTCGAAGCGGCCGGCGTGCGCCAGGACCCGCTGACATGAACTACTAGCTGCCCGAGCGGCTCGACCGCCTGGCGCGCGAGTACGCACTCGGCACGCTGGCCGGCCCGGCGCGCCGGCGCTTCGAGCGCCTCCTGCGACAGACGCCGGCCGCCATGCTGGCCGTCGGCGCGTGGCAGGAGCGACTGGCCGGCTTGGCAAGCACGGTGCCTGCAATGCAGCCGAGCGAGTCGGTGTGGCGCGCCCTGGAGCATCGTCTGTTCATTTCATCGGCCCGGGCCGCGTCGGCGCCGACCCGTCCGCTGCGATGGCTGCGGGGCCTGATGCCGGGCCGCGCGCTCGGTGGCGCACTGGCAGGCGTGTTCCTGTGCGCATTGCTGCTGCGCCTGCAACCGGAGCTGATCGGCATGGAACCCCGGCTCGATGCGCTGCCCGCCAGCTACGTCGGTCTGCTGACCGACACTGCGGGCACGCCGACGCTGCTGGCAAGCTCCAAACGTCATGGCAAGCGACTGACGGTGAAGCTGCTGCAACCGGTGGTCATCCCGGCCGGTTCGGTGGCCCAACTGTGGGCCTTGCCCAAGGACGGCGGCGCGGCGTTTCCGGTCGGCGTGGTACCCGGCACCGGCTCGGCCAGCGTGGCTTTGGCGGACACCTCGGAAAAGCTGTTCTTCAGCGTGTCGCGGCTTGCGGTGAGCATCGAAGCGGCGCCGGCCAAGGCCGGCGACAAACCCTCGGGCGACTTTGTCCTGTCCGGGCATTGCGTCAAACTCTGGTAGCTCAGTCTGGTAACGCGGCGGGCCAGACCGGCCGAAAATTCTATTGCCCCTGTTGCGTCCGTTTTCAGGGTCGGCCTCGTAAGTGCCTTTAGACACCGCGGACGGTGTCCCTTCAACCCAACCAACGAGGATCAAGCCATGAAGACCACCATCACCCGCTTCCTGACCACCGGCGCGCTGCTGCTCGCGATGAGCCACAGCTTCGCCGCCGACACCATGTCCAGCCCGGTGGCCGCGCCCGACAAGCTCGCCGCCGTGCGCACGCAGATCGCCGCCAAGAACTGGCCCGCCGCGATCGACGAGCTCAAGCGCGTCAACGACACCGGCGATGCCGACTGGAACAACCTGATGGGCTACAGCCTGCGCAAGGGCCCGA
>JBGPYQ010000151.1:0-8081 GCA_041493345.1 Gammaproteobacteria bacterium
CACCACACCATCTATAACAAAGCGACCTTCAACAAGCCGGACGGCAGCGTCGCCGGGCTGATCGGCACCATCACCGACGTGAGCGGGCTGAAGGAGGCGGAAGCGGCGCTGCGCAAGAGCGAGGAACGGTTCCGCGATCTGACCGAGCTTTCTTCGGATTGGTACTGGGAGCAAGACGCCGATTTCCGCTTCACCGAGATATCGTCGAATGTGCGCAAAGTCGGTTTGGACGCGGACGAGAACATCGGCAAGACGCGTTGGGACATGGAAAGAGTACGCATGACGGAGGAGGAGCGGCAGGCGCAAAAAAAATTGATGGAGGCTCACCAGCCCTTCCACAATTTCGTCTATCAGCGCACCGATGCCAACGGAAATCTGCACACGATCAGCACAAGCGGCCGGCCGATATTCGATGAGGAGGGCCGTTTCACGGGCTATCGCGGCACCGGCACGGACATCACCGAGCAAAAAAAAATCGAAGACCAGATCCGGCACATGGCGCAACACGACGCCCTGACGGGGCTGCCCAACCGTATTTTGCTGCACGACCGCATCGGGCAGGCCATTGCGCAGGCACGACGCGACGGCCGCGTAGCCGCAATTCTGGTTATCGATCTCGACCGGTTCAAGAATGTCAATGATTCGCTCGGGCACCAGGTCGGCGACGGCCTGCTGCGCACGGTGGCCGAACGGCTGGTCGCGTGCGTCCGGGGCACCGATACGGTGGCACGCATGGGCGGCGACGAATTCGTCGTGGTGCTGGCCGAGCTCAGACAGGCCGAAGATGCCGGGCAAGTGGCGCAAAAGATGCTCGCCGCCCTGCCTCAACCCATCAATATCGATGGCCACGAACTGCGCGTTACGACCAGCATCGGTATCTGCGCGTATCCTCACGACGGCGAGGATGCTGAAACCCTGATGCGCAACGCCGACGCTGCGATGTATCACGCCAAGGAGTCCGGGCGCAACAACTTCCAGTTCTTCACCCGGCAGATGAACATCGCGGCGAATCAGCGTCTGCTCCTGGAAAAGGACCTGCGCCTCGCGCTGGAACGGGAAGAGTTCACCCTTTGCTACCAGCCCCAGCTCGACCTGAAAACCGGGGGCATCGTCGGATTCGAAGCCCTGATCCGCTGGCCTCACGCACAGCGCGGGATGGTTGCGCCCATGGAGTTCATTCCACTGGCCGAGGAGACCGGCCTGATTGTCCCGATCGGAGAGTGGGTGCTGCGCCGGGCCTGCATGCAGGCCCGGAGTTGGCAGACCCTGGGGTATCCGCGACTGCAGGTATCGGTGAATTGTTCGGCCCAGCAGTTCAGGCTGGAGGGCCTGGTGGATATGGTTGCGCGCACCCTGCGGGAGACCGGCCTGCCCGCGTCCAGTCTCGAACTGGAATTGACCGAAAGCATTATCGTTGAACACACGGAACATGTGATGGCGAGATTCAAGGCGCTGGACGAGATGGGGGTCAAGCTGTCGATCGATGACTTCGGTACCGGCTACTCGAGCCTCGGCTACCTGAAACGCTTTCCCATTCACGAGCTGAAGATCGACCGGTCGTTCGTGCGCGACGTCGGCACCGATCCCGATGATGCGGCAATTGTCAGCGCGATTATCGTCATGGCGCACGGTCTCGGGCTGCAGGTGGTAGCGGAAGGGGTCGAGACCGCCGAACAGCTGGCGTTTCTGAAAAAAGTGGGCTGCGACTGGGCCCAGGGGTATTACTTCAGCAGACCGCTGCCGGCAGAGGAGATCGAGCCGCTCTTGCGCAGCTGGAAATTACAGGCACGACTGGCCCGCGCCTGAGCCGCTCGGCGTCCGGGGAGCCAGGCTCGAACGACTGGCTCGCAGATTGGAACAAGCTTGCGCACGGCTTGCAACCCGCGTGCAACCCGCGTCCGATTTGACGCTGCGCCTGCATAGTCGGCGCCTGCTGCGGTATCATTCGGGCTCGTTTCTGGCCCGGATTCGGCGGCCGAAATAAAAGCAAGGAAAAGCATTCATGCAGATCGGTGTTCCCGCCGAGACCCGTCCGGGCGAGACGCGCGTCGCCGCGACCCCCGAGACCGTCAAGAAGCTCGCCGCCGGCGGCCGCCATGCGATTCTGGTGCAGTCGGGCGCGGGCGTCGCCGCGAGCGTTCCCGACAAGGACTTCGAGGCGGCCGGTGCGAAAATCGTCTCGGGCGCGCGGGATCTTTCCGCCGCGGATATCGTGCTGAAAGTACGCGGGCCGCAGGACGGCGAGGTCGGCCTGTTCAAGCGCGGGGCGATCCTCATCGGGCTGCTCAATCCGTATGACCGCGCGACGATGGAAACCTATGCGACCGCGGGGCTGACCTGCTTCGCCATGGAATGGCTGCCGCGCACCACGCGCGCGCAGTCCATGGACGTGCTTTCCTCGCAGGCGAACATCGGCGGCTACAAGGCGGTGATCCTCGCCGCGGCCGAGTACGGCCGCTTCATGCCCATGCTGATGACCGCCGCCGGCACGGTGAAGGCGGCGCGGGTGCTGGTGCTCGGCGCGGGCGTGGCGGGCCTTCAGGCGATCGCCACGGCGAAGCGCCTGGGCGCGGTGATCGAGGCTTCCGACGTGCGGCCCGCGGTGAAGGAGCAGATCGAATCGCTGGGCGCGAAGTTTCTCGACGTACCCTATCTCACCGATGAAGAGCGCGAGATCGCGCAGGGCGTCGGCGGCTACGCGCGGCCCATGCCGCCCGACTGGATGCGCCGCCAGGCGGAGCTCGTGCACGAGCGCGCCAAGGCGGCCGATATCGTCATCACCACCGCGCTCATCCCCGGCCGGCCGGCGCCGGTGCTGCTGAAGGAAGAGACGGTCAAGGCGATGAAACCCGGCTCGGTGGTCGTCGACATGGCGATCGAGCAGGGCGGCAACTGCCCGCTGACCGAAAAAGACAGGATCGTGATCAAGCACGGCGTGAAGCTCGTAGGCATCTCGAACCTGCCTGCGCTCGTTGCGGCGGACGCGAGCGCGCTCTACGCGAGAAACCTGCTCAACTTCCTCAACCTGCTCGTCGATCCCAAGACCGGCGAGCTGAAGCTCGATCGCGAGGACGAGATCATCGCCGGGAGCCTTGTCTGTATCAACGGCGAAGTCGTCAGGAAGGGCTGAACATGACCGGAACCGTGGATCCCACCATCATCAACCTCGTCGTGTTCGTGCTGGCCGTCTTCGTCGGCTACCACGTGATCTGGAACGTGACCCCGGCGCTGCACACGCCGCTGATGAGCGTCACGAACGCGATTTCCAGCGTGATCATCGTCGGCGCCATCCTCGCGGCCGGCCCGTCCGAGGTGGATTTCGGCTCCATCGTCGGCGCGGTCGCCGTGGGGCTCGCCGCGGTGAACGTCTTCGGCGGCTTCCTCGTCACGCAGCGCATGCTCGGGATGTTCAGGAAGAAAGCGCCCCGAGTCGAAAATGCGGTGGAAAATGAGACGGAAAAGGGACAGGGATGAGCGCCAACCTGCTCGCGCTCTGGTACCTCGCCGCGAGCGTTCTTTTCATTCTCGCGCTGAAAGGGCTTTCGTCGCCCGTCTCGGCGCGGCGGGGAAATCTCTTCGGCATGATCGGCATGGCGATCGCGGTGCTCGTGACGCTCGCCGTCACCAGGAACGTCACGCTCATCCTCATTGCCGGCGCGATCGGCGGCATGACCGGCGCGTTCGTGGCGAGGCGCGTGCAGATGACGCAGATGCCCGAGCTCGTCGCGGCGATGCACTCGATGGTGGGCATGGCGGCGGTGCTGATCGCGGTGGCCGTGGTCAACAATCCGGCCTCCTTCGGCGTGCTCGATCCGATGCCGCGCGGCAACCGTCTGGAACTGTTCATCGGCAGCTTCGTCGGCGCCATCACTTTCTCAGGGAGCGTGATCGCCTTTGGCAAGCTCGCCGGCCTGGGCAAGAAGTTCCGCCTTTTCTCCAGCGCGCCGGTGGTGTTCAAGGGCCAGCACATGGTGAACCTGGTTCTTGCGCTCGTGATGATCGGCTTTGGCACGGCATTCTTCCTGTCCGCCGACAAGGGCTGGACGCCTTTTATCGTCATGGCCGCGATCGCATTCGTGCTGGGCGTGCTCATCATCATCCCCATCGGCGGGGCCGACATGCCGGTGGTGATCTCGATGCTGAACAGCTACTCGGGCTGGGCGGCGGCGGGCATCGGTTTCTCGCTCAACAACAGCATGCTGATCATCGCAGGCTCCCTGGTCGGCTCCTCGGGCGCGATCCTCTCCTACATCATGTGCAAGGCGATGAACCGCTCGTTCATCTCGGTGATCATGGGCGGTTTCGGCGCGGCCGAGGGCACGGCGGCAGCCGGCACCGGCGACAAGACGGTGCGCTCGGGATCGGCCGTGGATGCCGCGTTCCTGCTGGCGAACGCCGAGTCGGTGGTCATCGTGCCGGGCTACGGCCTCGCGGTGGCGCGCGCGCAGCACGCGGTGAAGGAGATGGCGCAGAAGCTCATCGCCAAGGGCGTCAACGTGCGCTATGCCGTCCACCCGGTGGCCGGGCGCATGCCGGGCCACATGAACGTGCTTCTCGCCGAGGCCGAGGTGCCCTACGACCAGGTGGTCGAGATGGAGGACATCAACAGCGATTTCGGCAACACCGACGTGGTGCTGGTGCTCGGCGCGAACGACGTGGTGAATCCGCTCGCGCACGAGAAGGGCAGTCCGATCTACGGCATGCCCATCCTCGAGGCCAACAAGGCACGCACCGTGCTCGTGAACAAGCGCTCGATGGCCGCCGGCTACGCCGGCCTCGACAACCCGCTTTTCTACATGGACAAGACCATGATGGTGTTCGGCGATGCCAAGAAAGTCGTTGAAGACATGGTGAAGGCCCTCGAGTGAGCGGTGCACGGGAAAGGATCCTCGCCCGAATCCGCAAGGCCCAAGGGCGGGGCGTCAGCCGGCCTTCGCAGGCCGAGTTGGAAGCCGTCGAGACCTATCTGCGGGCGCATCCGCGCGGCCCGCTCCCGGATGTCGACGGTGACCTCGTGGCGCGGTTCCGCGCTCGGGCCGAATCGATGCAGAGCACGACCGAAGAAGTTGGCGCCGAGCGCGATGTTCCCGTCGCGGTTGCGCGCTACCTGAAAGCCATTGATCTTCCACTCGCCGGTTGCGTCTGGCCGCAGCTCGCAGCGCTCGACTGGAAAGGGGCCGGGCTTGCCCTGGAACCGCGCGGCGCGAACGGCGAGGATGCCGTCGGCGTCACCGGCGTGTTCGCTGCCATTGCGGAGACCGGCACGCTGATGTTCGCATCGGGTCCCGACACGCCGGCCACGGTCAGCCTGCTGCCGGAAACACATGTGGCTGTCGTGCCTGCCGGCCGCATCGTCGCTCACATGGAACAGGGCTGGGACCTCGCGCGCGCAGAATTCGGCAGATTACCGCGTGCGATCAATTTCGTATCGGGTCCTTCGCGCACGGCCGACATCGATCAGCAGATCGTCCTCGGCGCGCACGGGCCGTATCGCGTGCATATCGTTCTCGTGCGCGATTGAGCCTCGTCATTGGCGAGCGGCCTTGAGGGAATTCTGTGCTTGCCGATGACACAATCGCCGCTTTCTTTTCGGAGAGCGGCATGCGCCGTCGACGGGTGCGCGCAGCGGTTGCGGTGATGCTGGCGGCGCCCGGCTATGCCTTGGCGGCGGACGGTCCGGCGATACTCGGCATCCCGGTCGAGTTCATCCTTTTCGCGTTGACGCTGCTCGGCGTCGCGCTGTTTCACCACCACACGCTGAGGGTCGCGCTCGTCGGTCTTGCCGCGATCACCCTGTACAAGCTCGGCTTCACCGGCTTCAAGACCGGTCCCGGAATCCCCGGCCTGATCGGGCATATCGGGCACGAGTGGGTGATCCTGAGCAATCTCCTTTGCCTATTGCTTGGATTCGCGCTCCTTTCGCGGCACTTCGAGAAGACGCACCTGCCTGCGGTGCTGCCGAGATTCCTGCCGCATGACTGGAAAGGCTGCTTCGCGCTCCTTGTAATTGTTTTCGTGCTCTCGTCCTTCCTCGACAACATCGCCGCCGCGCTCATCGGCGGCGCGATGGCGCATACGCTGTTTCGCGCCAAGGTCCACATCGGCTACCTGGCCGCCATCGTCGCCGCGTCGAACGCGGGCGGCTCGGGCAGCGTCGTCGGCGACACGACCACGACCATGATGTGGATCAATGGCGTCGATCCGCTCGACGTGCTGCACGCCTACGTCGGGGCCGCGGTGGCGCTAGTCGTGTGCGGCATTCCTGCGGCGATCCAGCAACAGCGGTATTCGCCGATTCTTCGGCGTGAACACCAGCACATCCACGTCGACTGGACGCGGCTCGGCATCGTGTTTTTCATCCTGATAGTGGCTATCGTGACGAACGTGGTCGTGAACGTGAAATTCCCGGAGAGCTCGGACCATTTTCCCTTCATCGGCGTATCGGTGGTGGTCGCGCTGCTGCTCACCGTTCCCCTGCGCCGGCCCGACTGGGAAGTGCTGCCGGAGAGCTTCAAGGGCAGCATTTTCCTGCTGTCGTTGGTGCTGTCCGCCACGATGATGCCGGTGGAGAAACTGCCCGCCGCGTCGTGGCATACCGCGATGGGACTCGGATTCGTGTCGGCCGTGTTCGACAACATCCCGCTTACCGCGCTCGCTCTGAAGCAGGGCGGCTATTACTGGGGTTATCTCGCCTATGGCGTCGGCTTCGGCGGCTCGATGATCTGGTTCGGTTCATCGGCCGGCGTTGCGTTGTCCAACATGTATCCCGAAGCGAAATCGGTAGGGCGCTGGCTTTACCACGGCTGGCACGTGACGCTCGCCTATGTGGCCGGTTTTTTTGTCCTGCTCTTTGTCATGGGGTGGCACCCCAATCCGCCTCACAAGGGCGGCGTGCCCCCCGCCGCACCGCCTTTAGCAGCGACACTGACGCCGCCGGCGTAACCTTACCCTGCGGTTTCACAATTCGGTACGCACCCGTGGCGCTGCTTGATTTCAGGGCCGTATAGGAATACGATTCGCGGGCTTTGGCGTCGCAGAACTCAGGGGCCAAGACCGGAACAAAACGGCCCCGAGAGTCGTTTACCACGTTTAGCCCCGGTCCCAAAAAAGAAAAAGACGCCAGGAATTCCAACCCACCGCCCTATTCCAAAGGAGAACGAGATGAGCAAGGACCAAATTAATAAGCCCGAGGCTGGCTCGCGGCGCAAGTTTCTGGCCGGCGCTGCCGCGGCGACCGCAGGCGCAGCCACGCTGGGCTTCCCCATGATCGCCAAGGGCCAGGCCGGCCCGATCAGCATGCGCTGGCAATCGACCTGGCCGACCAAGGACATCTTCCACGAGTACGCGCTCGACTTCGCCAAGAAGGTCAACGACATGACCGGCGGCGATCTCAAGATCGAAGTGCTGCCGGCGGGTTCGGTGGTGCCGGCTTTCGGCCTGCTCGACGCGGTGTCGAAAGGCACGCTCGACGGCGGTCACGGCGTTCTCGTCTATCACTACGGCAAGCAGAACGCGCTGGCGCTGTGGGGATCGAGTCCCTGCTTCGCCATGGATGGCCAACAGGTGCTCTCGTGGCACAAGTACGGCGGCGGCAAGGAGTTGCTGCAGAAGATTTACCAGTCCATCGGCGCCAACGTGGTGTCCTTCCCGTACGGTCCGATGTGGACGCAGCCGCTCGGCTGGTTCAAGAAGCCGATCACCAAGCCGGACGACTTCAAGGGCATAAAATATCGCACCGTGGGCATTTCGATCGACCTGTTCACCGGCATGGGCGCGGCGGTGAATGCGCTGCCCGGCGGCGAGATCGTGCCGGCGATGGACCGCGGACTGCTGGATGCGGCGGAATTCAACAACGCCACCTCCGACCGACTGCTGGGTTTCCCGGACGTGTCCAAGGTGTACATGCTGCAGAGCTACCACCAGAGCGGGGAGCAGTTCGAGATCACGTTCAACAAGACCAAGTTCGACGCGCTGCCGGCCAAGATGAAGGCGATCATCGAGAACGCGGTGGAAGCGGCGTCGCAGGACTTGACGTGGAAATCCATCGACCGTTACTCGCAGGACCATATCAAGCTGCAGAC
>JBGPYQ010000046.1:0-18201 GCA_041493345.1 Gammaproteobacteria bacterium
CGCAGCCTCGCAAGCACCGCGTGAAAACCGAAGATCGCGTGCGCGGGTTTCATGCCAGCACGAAATCGATGCGGCTGGTCTCCAGATCGACACGCACGATTTTCACTTTTACCCGGTCGGCGAGGCGAAAGCGCTTTTTCGTCCGGTCGCCGAGGAGTTGGTGCCGGGCCGCGTCGAAGTGGAAGTAATCCTGACCGAGCTCCGAGATATGGACCAGCCCTTCGACATAGACGTGGTCCAGCGCGACGAAAATGCCGAAACCCGTCACGGCGGTGACCGATCCCTCGAATTCCTCGCCAACGCGGTCGCGCATGTAGTGGCACTTGAGCCAGGCCGACACCTCGCGCGTGGCATCGTCGGCGCGCCGCTCGGTCTGCGAGCAATGCGCGCCGAGCTCCGCCCAGTTGCCGGGATTGTGGCGAGTGCCGTCGAGCACCGCCTTGATCGCGCGGTGCACGAGCAGGTCGGGATAGCGCCGTATCGGGGAGGTGAAGTGCGTGTAGTGCTCGTAGGCGAGACCGAAGTGGCCGACATTGTTCGGACTGTACTGCGCCTGCTGGAGCGACCTCAGCAGCACCGTCTGGAGCATCTGGACGTCGGGGCGCTTGCGTATGCTCTCGAGCAGCCGCGCGTATTCCTTCGCCCTGGGCTTCTCTCCTCCGGGCAGCTGCAGGCCGAACTCCCCGAGAAATGCGCGCAGGCTTTTCAGCTTCTCCGGCGTCGGCCCTTCGTGCACGCGGTACAGGGCGGAATGCTTGCGCACGGAGAGAAAATCCGAGGCGCAGACATTCGCCGCGAGCATGCACTCCTCGATGATGCGGTGGGCGTCGTTGCGCTCGACCCGGTCGATGCGCCTGACCGATCCCTTTTCATCGAAGATGAACTCGGTCTCCACCGTCTCGAAGTCGATCGCTCCGCGCTGCTCGCGCGCGCGCAGCAGCGCCTTGAAGAGCCGGTACAGGAGCTGCAACTGCGGCAGCAGCGTCTTCAGCCTGCGCGCCGGTTCGCCCTGCGGATTGGCCAGCGCGGCGGCGACGGCGGTATAGGTGAGCCGGGCGCGCGAACGCATCACCGCCCGATAGAAGCGGTAGGGCCCGATCTTGCCGTCGGGCGCGACGGACAGGTCGCAAACCATGCACAGGCGATCCACGTCCGGGTTGAGCGAGCACAGCCCGTTTGAAAGGCGCTCGGGCAGCATCGGGATCACCCGGCGCGGAAAATACACCGAGTTTCCGCGCTCGCGCGCCTCGGCATCGAGCGCATCGCCGTTGCGCACATAGTGGCTGACGTCGGCGATGGCGACGACCAGGCGAAATCCCCCGGGGCTCCGCCCCGCGCCCTTTGACAAGGGCGCCGACTCTTCGCAATACACTGCGTCGTCGAAATCCCTCGCCGTCTCGCCGTCGATGGTGACAAGCGGCAGCGTGCGCAGGTCCTCGCGGCCGGCGAGGTCGCCCGGGCGCGGGACGTCGGAAAATTTCGCAGCGAGCGCCTCGGCCTGCGGCGAAAATTCGAAAGGCAGGGCGTGCTTCCTCAGCGCGATCTCGATCTCGATTCCCGGGTCGGTGGCATTGCCCAGCACTTCGACGATGCGCCCGATCGGCTGCGTGTGCCCGTCGGGCTGCGCGGTGAGCTCGGCGATGACCACCTGCCCCGGCTGCGCGGCGCCCGCGTCCTCCGCGGCGATCAGGATCTCCTGGCTGATGCGCCGCTCGGCCGCTCGCACGAAAAGAAACTGCTGCTCCCGGCGCAGCCGGCCGACAATGCGGCTGTTCGCGCGCTCGACCACTTCGACGATCGTCCCTTCCCGGCGCCCGCGGCGGTCGCTTCCGGACTCGCGCACCATGACGCGGTCGCCGTGAAGAACTTTTTTCATCTCGTGCGGGCCGAGATAAATGTCCGATCCGTTCTCCGGGACGACAAAGCCGTAGCCGTCGGGGTGACCTTCGACGCGCCCGGCAACGAGGTCGAGCTTGCTCGCGGCGAGGATCGCGCCCTTGCGGTTGCGCAGGATCTGGCCGTCGCGCTCCATCGCGGCGATTCGGCGCTCGAACCCTTCGCGCTCGCGCGGCTTGATGCCGGTGCGGCGCAGAAGCTCCTTGTCCAAGAGCGGCACGCCGGCTTCAGCGAGCGTCTGCAGAATGAACTCGCGGCTCGCGATCGGACTTTCGTAGCGCTCCGCTTCGCGCTCGCGATGCGGGTCCTTGACGCCGGGCGTACGGGGTTTCTTCATTGACAAAATCACGGGTTCCTATAGAATCGCGCGCTCGGGCGGGGGACCGGAACGGCACGGCCCGTTCGCCGAGGTGGCGGAATTGGTAGACGCACTAGGTTCAGGTCCTAGCGGTGGCAACACTGTGGGGGTTCGAGTCCCTTCCTCGGCACCAGAGATCCGGCGAAACAAAAATTCAATCTGCGGGCTCCTTCCCCGCCCGCCGTTCAAGATAGCACATAAAAGCGTGATTGCTGAATTTCCCCTGCCGCGACGCGTGGCACTGGCATGTTCCGGCCTGGCGCTTGCCTGTCTTTACGCGACGGCGGTCCTCGCGCAGCAGAAGCCCTTGTGGGAAGCGGGCACCGGACCGTCGGCGATCAGCTTCCCCCAGTACCGCGGCTCGAACGAGAGGCGGACCTGGGTGCTGCCCTTTCCGTACTTCGTCTATCGCGGCGATTTTCTTCAGGTGGACGAGCGCAGGACGCGCGGTTTGTTCTTCAAGACGGACCGGGCCGAGTTGGAGGTCAGCTTCAACGGCACAGTACCCGTCAAGAGCGGGGACAATGAAGCAAGGCGCGGCATGCCGGATCTGGATGCCACGCTGGAAATCGGCCCCTCGCTGAACTTCTTCCTGCTTCGCTCCGATGACAGAAAGATAAAACTGGACCTGCGACTTCCCTTGCGCACGGTCATTGCTTCGGATTTTTCCCGTTTCAGGCACGTCGGCTGGATATTCCAGCCGAACATGAACCTCGACATCCGCGACGTCCTGGGACAAGAGGGATGGAACCTCGGCCTCCTGGGGGGACCGATATATTCCGACCGACGTTACAACCAATACTTCTATGCCGTCGATCCGGCTTTCGCAACGGCCAACCGGCCGACTTACAGTCCCGGTGGAGGCTATGCCGGAACTCAGTTCATTGTCGCGCTCAGCAAGCGCTATCCGACCTTCTGGGTCGGCGGCTTCGCCAAATGGGATACCTTGACCGGCGCCGCTTTCGAAGACAGCCCGCTGGTCAAAACCAGGCAAAACTTCGCGGCGGGCTTCGCCGTAGCGTGGATTCTCGGCGAATCAAAAACCAGGGTTGAAACGACGGACTAGGCTTGCGCATCCGCAGCCACCCGAAGCTCAGATCATCGCCCCGTTGATCGAGATGATTTGGCCGGAAATGTAGTTGGCCGCGTCGGAGGCCAGAAACCCCACCAGATCGGCCACTTCCCCAGGCGTGCCGGCGCGTTTCATGGGGACCAGCCTGTCGATCATTTCTTTTGTAAACGCGCCTTCTGTCATGGACGTGGCAATGATTCCGGGCGCGACCGCGTTCACCGTGATTCCGCGGCTGGCGAGCTCCAGCGCCAGGGATCGGGTCGCTCCGTGAAGGCCCGCCTTTGCGGCGGCGTAATTGGCCTGGCCGCGGTTGCCCGCGATCGCGGCTACCGATGACACATTGACGATCCGGCCCCACTTCGTTGCGATCATCGGCATCAGCAACGGCTGAGTCACGTTGAAGAACCCGTTCAGGCTGACATCGATCACGCGCGACCATTGCCCGGCGGTCATTCCCGGCATGACGGCGTCGTCGTGAATGCCCGCGTTGTTGACCACGATCTGAACGGGGCCATCGGCCAGTATTGTCTCCAGCACCTCCGCGGTCTGGCCGCGGTCGGTAACGTCGAAGGCCGCCGCGGACGCCGAGCCGCCGCCGGCGACGATCTCCGCCACGAGCTGCTCCGCCCGCAGCAGACGGCTGTTCGCATGTACGTATACATGATGCCCGTCTGCCGCCAGCCGGCGGCACAGGGCCGCGCCGATGCCGCCGCTGCCGCCGGTGACGAGCGCCCGTTTCATACCTTCGCCCGGTCCGCGTCCAGCATGACCGCCGCTCGCCCGTTCAGGACCTCGACTTCACCTACACGCACCGCAAACCGGTAGATCACGTTGCCTTCATCGCCCATCAGCCGCTCTGCGTCCACGACAAGATCGCCTTCGAGGCCGTCCAGAAGATTTTCGCGGCAAACCACGTCCCTGAGGCTCGTCATGTAACCGGCGCGCGGCCTGCGCTCCAGATGGCCGGCCAACCCGCCGTGCAGCGCCATCGCCTGCGCCGCGTATTCGATCCCGCACAGGGCCCGGAGCTGTCCGTCCACGCGCAAGGGATTGTCGCCGTCGCGATGGGTGCGGCTGAAGCATCGGATCCTGTTCTCATCCCAATAGGAGACGCCGTCGAGCAAACACATCGCGCCGGCGTGGGGAATCATGCCCGCGATATCCGCCTTGGTCATCGGCACGGCGACACCGCGATGCGCAGATGCGTTTCGGGGATATATTCAAGAATGAGCTTTTCGCTGCCGCCGCGCGCCAGGGCCGCGAGCAGCGGCAGGCTGCGCGCCGCCGGATTGCCCGCTCGCGCGGCTTCCAGACCGGGATCGGGCATCCGGGTCGCCTCTTCGCTGCGGGCGACAAACTCCAGTTCAAGCACTGAAAAACTACTGCGGGTGGCGTCCGGAGTCATGATCAGGGCGACTCCGAATATCCCGCTTATCGGACGCGCCGACCGGATCGGTTCCACATAGGGTTGATCGTAGGCAATCAGCGCCACGGATTTGCCGTCGACGACGGCCTGGGACGCCGCCTCCAAAAGACCGGCCGCAAAACTGGCGTCGTAGCAACACAGGCTGGTCGAGGGCTCGCGGGACCGGGTTGCGATGCTCCAGTATCCGGCCGCAGCATTATGTACGGAATTGTGAAAGCGCGTGGGCGACACGTCGCGTTCCGGCGAAGCCAGAGTTTCGCAGAGGTGGTGCAGGGTTTCGCCGTCGCCGCACGAAGTCGTGAACACGGTCGCAGTGGCCCCCGCGTCGCGCCCGGCGTTGATGAATGCCTCCCTTCCCACCGCGAGCGCGAGATTGACCGGGACGCCCGTGCGGCGCCGCTCCGCGGGTGGCAGCATGTCGTTCGCCGCAACGACGGTCGCGCCGTTCCGGTATGCCTCCAGGCCCGCCAGCACGGGACGGCTCGCCGTCCAGCCGCCCAGACCGGGCCCCAGCAAGCCCAATCCTTCGACATGGACGCGCATCATCAGCCTGCGACCCCCAGCACCAGGCTGCAGTTGCTCCCGCCGAATCCGAAGGAATTGCTTAGCACCCGGCTCGGACCGGCTTTGCGGTTCTCGACCAGGTAATCGCATTTCAGCCCGGGGTCGATGTTTCGCGTATTTGCGCTGCCGGGCAGCATGCCATCCTGCAAAGCCAGCATGCACACCACCGCCTCCGTGATTCCGGCCGCGCCCAGCAGGTGCCCGGTCGCGCCCTTGGTCGAGCTGCACGGCGTTTGCGCGCCGAACAACTCGTGCACGGCCCGGTCTTCGCTGGCATCGTTGCTGCGGGTAGCCGTACCGTGCAGGTTGATGTAGTCGATTCCAGCCGGCGTGAGTCCGGCGCAAGCCAGGGCGCGCTGCATGGCGAGCTTCGCCCCCAGGCCCTCGGGATGCGGAGTGGACATATGGTAAGCATCGGCGCTTTCCCCGACCCCGAGAAGCAGGATTGCGCCGGCTCCGGGACGAGGCGCCGGTTTTTCAAGGAGAGCGAAACCCGCGCCTTCTCCAATGGAGATCCCGTCGCGGTCCGCGTCATAGGGCCGGCAGGGCACGGGGGAAGTCAGGCCCAGCGAATGAAATCCGTAGAGCGTCGTCAGGCACAAGCTGTCCACGCCGCCCACGACCGCGGCGTCGCACAGGCCCGAGGCCATCATGCGCGCCGCGCTGCCGAATACCTTGGCCGAAGAGGAGCAAGCCGAAGACACGACGAATGACGCGCCCTTCAGCCCGAGATAGCGCCGCACGAAATCCGCGAGCGAATAGGTATTCTGGGTTTCCGCATAGCGAAAAACCGCCAGGAACGCGCCCGTTCGCGGATCGCGGCGACGATAGGCGAGCTCAGTCTCCAGGATGCCGGAGGTGCTTGTACCCATGAAGACGCCGATCCGCTCCGCGCCGTATTTCTCGCGCGCCGCCGCAACCGCTTCGCTGAATCCGTCGCTCTCGAGGCCCGACTGCGCCAGGCGATTGTTGCGGCAGTCGTAGGCGCCCAGATCGGGCCGGACGCGAATCTCATCCAATTCCGCAACCCTGCCGATGCAGGTATCGAGCGTGACGGTCTCGAAATCGCAGGGCGCCAATCCGGACCGCTTCTCGCGCAGGGCGCGGAGAACCGCCGCCCGGCCACGGCCGAGGCTGTTCAAGATGGAAAAACGGCTGATGACGAGAGGTTGCAATCTGACGGCGAGCCTATCCGGTCGCCGCAGAGTCTAGCAAAAAGCCGGCTCCACCCATAGCACGCCGCCGGTCAGGCACCGCGTCTTGCCACGAGCAAAACATTGGCGAACGGCGTGCCGCGGTCCATCGGCTCGACGCCGACGCTCAGGCCGAGCCGTTCCATCAGTCTGACCCAGCCGGAAGTACTGCGGAAGAAGAACTCCTGCCGGATCCGCCCGCGCATCGCTGCGGCCAGGCGCTCGCACCCGCACGTCAGCAGGAATGCCAGGCCGGCCCCGGCATCGGCTTCCCGCAGCAAGAGCAAGCCGCCGGGGTCCAGGGCCGCCGCCGCTCTCGCGAGCAACCGGTCCTGTGCCTTCTCGCCCAGGTAATGCAGTACGTCCAGCATGGCGATGGCCGAGCATTGCGGAAGCTCGAGGTCGCGGATATCGGACTGCTCCAACTGGGCCCTGCCCCTCAAGGCCAGGCGTGCGGTTTCCACTTGCCCCTTGTGCAGCTCCACGCCTCGCATCAAAAGGTTCAAAGGCGGCGGCGGCCAGCCTTGCGGCCAGCGGCCGGTCTGATACTGCTCCTTTGCGGCCACCAGAAGCGCGAGCAACAGGCCTTGCCCGCAACCCAGGTCGAGCAGCGTTCCGCGATCCGGGAAAAGGCCGCGGCTGAGAATCGAGAAAAAAACCGGATCGTGGCGCAGCTTGCCACCCGCGAAATGCCTGGCGTACTGGCCCGATGCTGCAAAGAGACGGATCGTGGCGTCGTGCAGCGGCCTAAGCTGTGGGTCCATCACCGCAGGCGCAGGGCAGCGAAACCGATCTGAGGCCCCTCGCCACCAGTTGATCCAGCAGAAGCGGCAGAACTTCAATCACGGCCGGCTCGGTATCGTGCAGCAGCAGAAGGTCGCCGGGCGCGAGCTTGCCGGTCAGGCGCCGCAGCACTCGAGCAGGATCCCGGGTCACCGTGTCGTAGCCGCGCCGCGTCCAGGACACGTAACGCAGGCCTCGAGACTGCAATACGATGTCGAGCAACGGGTTTCGGAATCCCGCCGGCGCGCGAAAGAAGGCCGGCGCCCGGCCCGTCACTTCGGAAATGATGTCCTGCGCTGCATCCACTTCACGCCTCAGGCGCGCTATTCCATAAAAAGCAAACGCGCGGGGATGACAGTTGCTGTGGTTCTCGACGCTGTGCCCGCGGCGCACGATCTCCCTTACGATCTCCGGGTGGGCCGATACCTTTTCGCCCATGCAAAAGAAGCTCGCCTTCGCCCCGTAGCGCTCGAGCAGGTCCAGCACCCGCGGCGTCAGCTCGGGATCCGGGCCATCGTCAAAGGTGAGGCAGACCTCATGCCGCCCGGCGGCCTCATCCGGCAACCGGACCAGATTGGCTCCCAATATCGCACCGCGGGGCCAGAACACCGCCGCAACCAGCAGCAGATGGTTGGCGACCAGCGTGCCCGCCACCCAGGGCCACTCCTGCGGATGCGCGGCAAGCGCAATGGCGGCCGCGACGTGCAAAAGAATGGAGAAGAGCACCACCGGAGCCGGGCGCCAGCGGCGGCCCGCTCTGCTGCCGATGGCCGAGTAAGTGTTCGACATCGTCTCCCTTCCGATGTGAGGTCCGTTATCCGGTTCGGATTATTCCCTCGCCAGGCGCTGGGGGCGCGACGCCTCCGCCCGCACCGGGCAATCCGAATGGTCATCGGAAATCACGGCGAGCGCAAGAGCATTCTTTTCTCAGGGCAGGCGGCCCGCCGGGCCCTTTCTGTGCCCGATCAGGATCGCCGAAAAGACGAGCGTAAGTATCGCCCCCGCTCCCACGGTCGAGCCGATGGCATTCAGTACCGGCACTTTCGAAAGCGCGAGCAGCCCGAAGCCTATCACCGTGGACACGTTCGCGAACAGCAGCGACACGATCGTGCGCTCGCGATCCCGATCCGACAATGCCTGCCGTTCAAAAAACAGCGAGTAATTCGATCCCACCGCGACCACCAGCAGCAGACCCACCAGATGGAATATGGACAGCCGGTGACCGCCCAGGACCAGCATACCCAGGGTGACGACGACCGCCGCCGCGAGGGGGGCGAGGACCTCGAAAACCCGCCGCGGCGCGCGCAGGCTCGCGAACAGCAACACGATAATCGCGGCGGCGCCCATCAGGGAGTAAGTCAGTGCCTCGCGTCGATAGCTACGGTACAAGTCATCTGATTCGCGTTTCAGATCCAGGACGGTGAACTCGAGGCCGGGCACCTTTCCGATTTCACCGCTGATTGCGCCGGAGTTGGATACGCCCCGCAAGGGCAGCATCGCGACAAC
Source organism: Gammaproteobacteria bacterium (assembly GCA_041493345.1). GTDB lineage: Bacteria > Pseudomonadota > Gammaproteobacteria > Burkholderiales > SG8-39 > VBDM01. Next base: position 8,799 of record JBGPYQ010000046.1, read on the forward strand.
CCCATCCTGTCTTTTAGACAGCAGGGAATCCAGTTTCAGAGCCAGACTGGTTCCCTGCAGGCTGCCTCGATCCACCGGCGGCATGCTCCTTGCGGCCGCTGCTTCCTCGAGAAATGGCTCGAACGCCCGAGCGCGAAAAGGCAGGCCACGCAATGCCTCGTGCAGATTCTTGCGCAATGCCCCCGGCTCGGGCAAGGCCGCCTGCCGCGCGCGCTGCGTCGCCTGGCTGGGCAGGAAGCCGGCCGGCGAATCGAATCCTTCCAGCCATCCCTGCCGCACGGCCCGCCGCAAGGCGGCGGCGACGCGCTCGCTGCCCTGAAGCGCGGTTTCCTCGTCTTTCGCCCGGACAATCACAAGATGGCGCACGTCCGGGGCGCCGATATCCGTGCGCAGCCGCTGATCGAGGCGCTGCTCATCGGGGGAAACAGGACTGAGGCTCGAGAGATCGTCGCTCCAGATCGGCTCACGCTGCGCCATCAGAAGAACGCAGGCAAGCGCGACCATCACCAGCAGCGGAACGCGAAGCAGCGGCGCGCGCCCCACCAGGCTCATCACTCCCGGGGCAAAGGCGGTTACTGCCGGGACGGCAAATCCCGGCGGCAGCAATTCGGGCAATACCCAGCGGGTAACAGCGGCGGCGGCGACGAGGCCGGCCATCGAGAAAAGTCCGAGTTGCGCGAGGCCATTGAAGCCCGAGAACAGCATGGCGCTGAAGCCGCAGAGGGAGGTCAACACGCCCAGGCGCAAGGTGGGCCATATCCGGTCGAAGGTCGTGCGCGGCGCCGTGCCCGGAGCGATTTGGGTAAAAAGGTAGATCGCATAATCCACGCCCTCGCCGATCAGCGTGACGCCGAAGCCGAGGGTGATTCCGTGTACCGAGCCGAAGCCCAGGCTCACCGCGGCAATTCCCGCGAGCGCCCCGCTCGCCACCGGAAGGAGGCCGAGCCCCACCGCGCGCGGCGAGCGATAGAGCGCCCAGAGCATGGCTCCGATGAGGACCGTCGCGACGAGGGAGAATTTCCAGGCGTCGTTCCGTATGCGCTCGCGGATGGTCACTGAAAAAACGCCCGGCCCCGTCAACAGCAGTTTAGCCTCGCCGCCCCCTGCCGCTTCCGCAAACGCGCCGCGAATCCGAGCGAGCGTCCTCTCCTGCGCGTCGATGTCGTAACCGGCCGCGCGGGTCTGGGCAAGCAGCAGCGCGCGAGCGCCATCGCCGGAAAACCACACGCCATGCCGTATCGAGGGTCTCGTTTGTCCTTCCAGTTGCTCGAGGAGCCGCATCAGCTCCCCGCCGGGATCGGAGGGAAGTGTTCTCCGCAGTAACATTCCCGCTGGAGTGGCGAGCAATCGAAGATCTTCCTCGAGGCTGTGGCGCAGCCCCCGCGCGGTGAAGTGCTCCGGCGTCATGGCTGGGCTGAGCAAGTACCGATTTTCCCAGAGGTATTCCCGATCCGTCTCGAACCCGGACTCTTCGCCGTTATTTACGGAAACGAAGTTGTCCTGCGCGCGCAATGACGCCGCCAGCCGCTGGCTCGCCTGCGCCAGGCGTTCCGTCGCGCCTACCTCGATTCCGATGAGGATAAGTCGCGACACGACGCCGTCCCGCAGCTGCTCCACGAGGATCTGCTGCGCCGGAGAGGGCGATCGGGGCAGGAAGGCCGACAAGTCGGCCGTAAATTCGGTCCGGCTGATGACTGCAATAGCGGCCACGACGCCTGCAAGCCAGATGCAGACTGCGCTGCGCGGCCAAAACCTCACGAATCATCCCGGGATATCGTCATGACCGAGCGATCCCCGCTGGTTTCAAGGACCTCAATCACGTTGACCCAGTCCCCGCTTCCGCCAAGCTGGATTTCCCGTACCACGCCTTGCATTTTCGGCTCGCTCGGCGTAAGCACGAGACGCCATTGGGATTGTCCTCCGCGCAGGCCGACCCGATAGAAGCGATTCAGGGTTTGCAGGTCGCCCGCCAGCGTTGAGCGGATGCTCTCCACGAAAGCCCAAAGCACGGGATAGTCCCGCAGAGCAAGGGTACGGCTGCCGTCCTTGCTCTCGATCGTCAATTCATCCCGATCCAGAACAAGGCTTTCGGGATTGGGCCGGACGGTGTGCTTCTCCAGGTGTCCGGGCGCGGCATAGACCAGTGTGCCGGAGAGCTCCAGTGGCGTGCTCAGAATGGCCATGTACTTGCGCTCGGTGAACCTGCCTCTGGCCGATTTCACTTGCCGCAGCGTCTGCATGAGCTGCTCGACTCCCCACATGGGGCCGGCATCGGTCTGCGCGCCGGCGCCCGACGCAATCGACAGGCCGACCGCGAGCACCGCCGCTGAAAACATCGGCGGCGCGGAAAAGCTGCGCGCGTTCACGGTCATGGGCTGGGTTTCAAGGCGCCGCCCTGACGAGGTCTATCCCGCTCTCGACACGGCATCGAATGCTGCTTCGCCTGAGAGCACTGCCTTCCCGCCCACCGTACAGGTGAATCTGATTCCATTCTCGCCGGAGCGCGAGAATTCCATCACGACGCGGTCGCCCGGCCTTGCCGGGGAGAGGAATTTCGCGGACCGGATCCGGCAAGACGACAGGCTCACGCCAAGGCTCCGCTCCGCGGCCCTGAGCGTCTCGCTCAACAGCAGCGCCCCGGGAATAATCGGATTTCCGGGAAAGTGTCCTTGCGCGGCAGGATGATCAGATGGAAAGCGTTGCTCAACGGTCGTCAACGCTACCCCACTTTCGCCGCAAGCCGGGTCACCAGGTTGTCCAGCTCCACGCGCGGAAGCTTGCCGGCATCGTTGCGCGGCAGGGAATCCACCAGGCACAACGGCCGCGGAAGAAACGCGGCATCGATGCGCGAGCGCAGGGCCGCCATGATCGCCTCGCTGCTCAGCCCCGGTGCCACCGCAAAGGCAATCAATCGGGGTACATTGCCGTGCTGCTCTTGGGGCATGACAAACGTGCCGTCGCGGACGCCCTGGATGGAGTTCAGGTGATAGTTGAGATTGGCGAGCGAGGTCCGCTTTCCCGCGATGTTGACCAGGTCTGCCGTTCTTCCGTGGAGCAGAAAACCCTCCGGGCCGCACAGTTCGATCACATCGGCCAGCAGGACTTCCGTATCCACGTGCCCGCCTCTTACCCAGGTTCCCCGGTCGTCCTGGCGCAAGCTGATGCCCGGATACGTGCGCCACTGGAGAGTCTCCACAGTGCGCCGGGTCGCCACCTGCCCGGCCTCGGTGCAGCCGTAAATCTCGTGCAGCGCCGCTGCAAAGCCGGCCTCCGCTTCGGCCGCCAGCTGTGGGGCCAGCGGTGAGGTTGCGCAGAGCAGAAAATCCACGGTCGGCAGACAATCCGTCTCCTCGAGCAGCACGCGCAAATGCACCGGCGTCGTCACCAGAATGCGCGGACGCGGGAGCGCCTCAAGCGCGGCGCAGATATCCGCGGGAAAGAACGGCCGCCCTGAATCCATGATCAGACCGCCCTGAATGGCCATGAGCACCGTGGATTCCAGGCCGTACATGTGTTGCGGGGGCACGGTACCCAACACCGCAGTTCCGGGATTCGCGGCCGTGCCCAGCCGGTCTGCCTCGGCCCGGGCGCTCCTGACCAGTCCGCCCCAGGACTTCCGGTTCGGCACCGGCTCCCCCGTCGAACCCGATGTAAACACGATCGCGGCCACCCGCGCCTGCGGAATCATGGGCACGGCCTGTGGAGCCGGCTGTTCTTCTGCCGGTCTGGGATAGTCGAACGTTTCGAGTCCCGATGGACCGGCGATCCCGTCCGTCAGGCAGTAAACATCGGCGTAACTATCTTTCAAGCGCTCGATGAGATCGGGAGTGAAATTCGGCGGCAAAAGCGTGATTTGCCCCCGCAACAGGGCCGCGGCGAATCCCACGGAAAAACGGTAGCGGTCCGTGCACAGATTGAGGACATGGCGAGCGCGCGGAAGCAGCGTGACCAGTTGCGACACATCCCGCAGAAATTCCTCGACCGGGATGGGCCGCCCCCTCCGGTACGCGAACACCGCACCGTCTCCGTACCTGAAAATCAGTGGAAGCTCGCCCATGAGGGAAGGCTAGCGCGGTCTGGCGCTGCGGGAGAAAGAGGAATCCTCGGCGAACGCGCGCATCGACCTTGCAACGGATGCATGCGGATAATCTCGATAGCGTGTCACCCGATAAACGTATTCGCCTGCGAACATGAGCGCGAGCAGCGGAATATTGAGAACGTTGACGAACAGCGACCAGGTATCGAGTCGGGCAAATTCGAACAGAATTGCCGAGATCGCGACCTGGCCGGAGAAAAACACGGTCCAGGCAATCGTGACGTTGCGCGTGTACGCCTCCAATCGCGGCGGAAGCGTCCCGTGGACCCGGCGTGCGAGCCGCGTGATGAGCGGCTCCCTGCCGCGCCGAAGCGTGCGTCCGAAGAGCCACGCCAGAAGGACATAGGCGGTGGCGTGCGGCGCGCCGTACGCCACCGCGAGGCCCGATCGGTCCTGATACTCGAGCATCACCATGGCCGCGACCGCCGCCAGCAGGGCCAAGAGCCACAGGGACTTGTTGGCGGAACGCGCCAGGATCCAGAACCCCGCGGCCAGGGGCGGAAGCGACAGCAGCACCAGCCGCACCGGCCCCGCCCGGTTTTCACTCAGCGAAGCATGCACCAGCCAATCGCATGTTGCCCACCCCAGCACGATCAGCGCGGCCCATGCCCAGCCCCCGGATCTCGCCATCTATTTTTTCCGATGCTGCTGGACATGCTGGTTGAGGCTGCGCAGGGAACTGAAGATGGTCCGATTGTTCTCGTCGTCCGAGCGCAGCTTGATGCCGTAGGTTTTGGAAATGGCCAGGGCGATTTCCAGGATATCAATCGAGTCCAGCCCGAGTCCTTCGCCGAAGAGCCGGGCGCCCGGATCGATTTCCTCGGCCTGGAGGTCCAGGTTGAGCGTGGTGACGATCACCCGGGCCAGCTCAAGTTCCTGAACTGTCAGCACCCCGCTCTGGAACATCACTATTGTCGCAGGCTTGTTCATAACCCAATTCTCCCCGATTTCCTGGTTTTGCCGCTTTTTCAGCGGTTTCGATCCGGGCCGATCGGTCCTCGGATGCTTGCCCCTATTATAGTCGTCCGGAACCGCGCAGGCATCCGTCACGTCGAGCTTGAGAAGCCCCCGTCCACCACGATCACCTCGCCGGTGACGAACCGGTTCGACTGCACGAGCGACATCATGGTCTGCGCAACATCGTCGGCGGTGGCGCAGCGCCTGAGGGGCGTGAGCTTCGCGCGCCGCCCCATCAATTCCTCGTACTTGTCCTTGAGCATGCGCCGCATCCATTCGCCTTCCATCCAGCCGGGCGCCACCGCGTTGACCCGGATGTCCGGTCCGAGATGGTATGCCAGGGTCTTGGTCAGGTTGATTACCGCGGCCTTGCTGGCCGCATAGGGCAGCGGCTGCGGGCCGGGCCGCAGGCCGACAATGCTGGCGGTGTTGACAATGCACCCCTTGGAAGCCCGCAGCAGCGGCACCGCCGCGCGCGTGACCTGGAACACGCCGCGGACATTGACCGCAAATACCCGGTCCCACTCCTGCGCCGTCATGGCGTCAAAGTCTCCGGGCTTTATTTCGGTCGTGATGCCGGCGTTGTTGATGAGCACATCGAGGCGTCCGAACTCGTCCTCGACTGCCTGCAGCATGACGCGCACGCCGGGATCGTCGGCTACGTCGCAGCGGCAAAGCAGGCTTTTTGCTCCGGCCTTCCCGGCTTGCGCCGCCACGGCCGCCGCCGCGGCTTCGCTGCGGCTGTAGTTGATGGCGACGTCGTAGCCGGCGCGTGCCAGCGCCAGCGCCGCGCTGCGGCCGATGCCGCTCGCCGCGCCGGTGACCAGAGCGGTGGGTTTTTGCCTGAGCGTCGTCATGGGAAAAGGATCATGATTGAAAAATACACTACAAGCCGAGAACGCGCTCGGCGTTGCCGTGGAAGATTTTCTCCATTACGACGTCGGAGTAGTCGAGCTCCTGCCATTCCTTGAGGATGCGCGCATAAGGCAGGCTCGGGTAATCGCTGCCGAACATGATCTTGTCCTGCAGCCTGGAACGCATGTCCACCTTGAGCTGCGCCGGGAAATATTTCGGCGCCCAGCCCGACATCTCCCAGTAGACATTGCCCTTGTGCAGCGCCACCGCGGTCGCCTCGTCCACCCAGGGCCAGCCGGGATGGGCCATGATGATTTGCAGCTTCGGAAAATCCGCCGCAAGATCGTCGATCGAAGAGGGATGCGCATGCCGGATTCTCGCGCCCATGCCGCCTGGCAGGCCCGCCCCCATGCCGGTGGTGCCGACGTCGACCATCACTGCCGCCTCGAGCTCGTTGATCACCTCGAACAGGGGATAATATCGACGATCGTTGACCGCAAAGTGCTGCATGATCGGGTGAAAATGAAAACCGATCATGCCAAGCTCGCGCACCGCTTTCTTCGCCTGGTCGATCGCAACCTCCCCTTTCGCGGGCTCCAAGGCGCCCCAGGCCTGGATGATGCGCTTCGGATGGCGCTTCCACATCGCGTGCACATACTCGTTCGTGCACGGGGGCGTGGCGATCGTCGTCTCGAGGTCGAGCGCGACCAGCACCGCCTCAACCCCGGCAGCGGTGAATTCCTTGATCACTTCGTCTTCGGATTTCGCGCTCCATTTGCGGTTCCAGTATTTCGCGAGCGCCTCGACGTAGGGCCCCTGACAGTCGATCCAGGGCTGCGTCCCGGGGTAGCAGTGAAGATCTATGATTCGCACGAGGACATTCCGGGCCGCGCTCAGGCGGCGCGCTCCTGCTCGAGTTTTCTCGTCACCATTTCGACCAGCGCTCTCTTTGACACCTTGCCGAATGTGGACTCGGGGAAGTCCGGGAGGATCTCCAGCCGCTCGGGCAGCTTGAACTTCGCGATCTCCTTTTCCATGAGGAATGCGACCAGATCCCCGAGCTTGAGGGACCGTCCTTTTTTTAGGATCACGCATGCGCACATCTTCTCGCCCATGCCCGGGTCGGGCATGGCAACACAGGCGATGTTCTGCACCGCCGGATGCGACAGAACCAGATTCTCGATCTCCTCGGCGCTGATCTTCTCGCCGCCGCGGTTGATCAGGTCCTTCTTCCTGCCTTCGACGACGTAATTACCCGACGGATGCAGCCGCATGAGGTCCCCCGAGCGGAAGAAGCCGTCGGGCGTAAATTGGCGCGCGTTGTATTCAGGCACGCCGAAATAGCCGCGCAGCGTATAGGGGCCGCGGCAGGTCAGCTCACCCACCTCCCCCGGCGCCACCTCACCGCCATCGTCGTCGACCAGCTTCACCTCGTCGTCCGGGCAGATCGGCCGGCCACAGGTCTCCAGCCGCACCTCCTCCGGATCGTCCAGCCGCACGAACATCAGCAGGCCCTCGGACATTCCGAAATTCTCCTGCACGGTCGCGCTCGGGATGAGCTGCCTGGTGCGAAGCCGCACCTGCGGCTGCATGCGCTGGCCGCCGCTCTGGATCACCCGCAGGGACGAGAGATCGTACTGGCCGATGGACGGATCGTTGATCAGCCGGATGAGCAGCGCCGGCACCACCTTGAGGTGAGTGACCCTGTGCTCCTGAATGAGCCGGAACAGATTACCGGCCCGGGTGCTGGCCGAGAGCACCACCTTCGCGCCTTCGAACATGTAGCCCTGAAGACCCGGGCAGGCAAGCGGCAGGTTATGCGCGATGGGCAAAGCCAGCAGCAGCACCGAGTCGCCCGTGACCCCGCACACCTTCGCGGCAGTCTTCGAGTTGTAGGCGTAGTCATTGTGGGTGCGCGGTATGAGCTTGGGCACGCCGGTCGTGCCGCCGGAGAGCTGGAATACCGCCGGATCGGTCGGGACTATCCTGATTTTGCGCAGATTCCGCGCCGGCCTCGCGGCGGGCCCCGAGATCAGCCGGGACAGCGAGAGAAAACCCGCCGGGGCCTCGCCCAGCACGATTCCCAGCCTTACGCAGGGCGATTCCCTGCGCACGCGCGCCACCATGTCGGTGAAATCGAAATCGCCGTAGCGGTCCGGGGTGACGCAGGCGGCGGCGCCCGAAAGCTTTGCGAACTGGCTGACCTCCAGGAAGCGATGGGTAACCAGCGCCGCGACCGGAATGCAGCCGATCTTCTGCAACGCGAAATACAGATAGACGAACTCGATCACGTTGGGAAGCTGCACGACGACGCGGTCGAGGGGATTCAGCCCGGCGTCGAGCAGATTCAGCGCCAGGCGCTCGGAGACCTGATCGACTTCCGCGTAGGTGACGCGCAGGCCGCGGTCTATGAAGGCAATGCGCTCGGCGTACGACCTGAATGCCGCGGCAAACTCTTCGGCAAGAGACTTGTCCCGCCAATAGCCCTTTTCGCGGAAGCGTTTCGCGAATTCCGGCGGATATGGGACGACGCCTTGCAACATTCCCCTTCCCTCATGCGCCGAGGGCCCGAAAAAAAAGAACATGCTCATTATTGGATACGCTCATTTTTCGTGTCAAGCACGCCGCGGGTCAGTGAAACGGATGACGCAGAACGATGGTTTCTTCGCGCTCCGCGCCGGTCGAGATCATGTCCACCGGCACGCCGCACACGGCCTGGAGGCGCTCCAGGTAGGCGCGCGCCCTGGCGGGCAGCCCGCCATATTCGCGCACGCCCACCGTGCTTTCCCGCCAGCCGGGCAGATTTTCGTACACCGGCTCGCAGCGCGCCGCGTCCTCGGCGCCCGCAGGCAGCAGATCGACCAACATCCCACCGATCCTGTAGCCGGTGCAAAGCCGCACCTCTTCCATGCCGTCGAGCACATCGAGTTTGGTGATGCACAGGCCCGACACGCCGTTGATCTGGATCGAGCGCTTGAGCGCCGCTGCGTCGAACCAGCCGCAGCGCCGCGGCCGCCCGGTGGTGGCGCCGAATTCCTGGCCGCGCGAGCGCAGCAATTCTCCCGTTTCGTTGTCAAGCTCGGTCGGAAACGGTCCGGAGCCGACCCGCGTCGTATACGCCTTGGTGATTCCGAGCACGTAATGCAGCATCTGGGGGCCGACGCCTGCGCCCGCCGCCGCGGCCCCCGCGACACAGTTGCTTGAGGTGACGTACGGGTAGGTGCCGTGATCGACGTCAAGGAGCGCGCCTTGCGCTCCCTCGAACAGCAGGTTCTTTCCGGCCCTCGCCGCCTCATGGAGCGCCCGCGACACATCGGTCACAAGCGGCTTCAGCCGCGGCGCGAGCGCAAGCGCTTCATCGCGCGTTTTCGCAAATTCCACCGGCTTCGCGCCCAGGTATTTCGTGAGCACGAAATTGTGGTAGTCGAGTAACGGTTCAAGCTTCGCCGAAAAGCGCTCCGGCACGAAGAGATCCTGAAGGCGGATCGCGCGGCG
>JBGPYQ010000113.1:0-10169 GCA_041493345.1 Gammaproteobacteria bacterium
CTTGCTCCCAGTACCAATCCGAAGAAAGCTCGGTCAGGTCGCGGAACCGTTCCTCGCTCTTGCGCAGCGCCGCTTCCGCCTCCTTCAGCCCGCTCACGTCGGTGATGGTGCCGATCAGCCCGGCGACGCTGCCGTCCGGCTTGTTGAAGGTCGCTTTGTTATAGATGGTGTGGTGCACATTGCCGTCGGCGGCGGCGATCGCCGCCTCGTAGGACTGGCTGCCAGGGCGGCCGAACAGCTCCTGGTCCCGGGCATGATGTCTCATCGCCAGCGCCTGATCATCGGGATAGAGCTCGAACACGGATTTGCCGATGAACTGCTTGCGCGGGATGCCGAAGAATTTTTCCCATGCCGCGTTGACCCCGAGGTAATGCCCCTCGGCGTCCTTGAAGAAGATCGGCTGCGGGACGGCCTCGATCAGCTGCTGGATGAAGCTCAGTTGCTCCCGCAGCATCTCTGCCGCGCTCGCGGCGGTCGCGTGCTCGGCGAGCGCGAGCGCGCGTGCACGCGACACCGAAAGTGTCCAGATCACCCAAAACAACAGCAGACTGGTGACGATGCCGCCCAGGAACACCACGGTCGGCAAGACCCGCTCGACCCCGTGTGCGCGGCTGGGCGAGCTGAAGCTCAGCTGCCAGTTGCGTCCGCCGACATCGAGCATCGCCACCCGGTTCAGCCTGTCCTCCGCGTTCTCCAGCTTCACGCCGGACGGCCCGAGGCTGTCGAACAGCAGGTTTTTCTTTGAAGGGGCCTCCGGTCGATCCGGTGCCGCCAGCCCCAGATCTTGGATCGCGAGCTCGAATTGGCTGCCAAGCTGCGTTTCGAACAGGCTGCGTACCAGCTCATTGACGTGAATTAACAGCGCTACCACGCCCTGGAAGGCCTCCCGCCGCTGCGCCACCGTCCGTACCGGCATGCCCCTGCGATAGATCGCCGCGCGCACGGTTATCGAGATCTGATTGGGATCGACCGCTGCGGCGAAGGGAAGGGAGGCCACGATTTCGCCGCTGTCGCGAATGCGCACGATTTCGGCGCGGCGCGCGGGTTCGGCAAGAAGATCCAGGCCGAAGGCCGCCTCGTTGCCCGCCATCGGCTGCATGTACTTGACCACGGCGTACTCGTCGCGCTCGCGCGGCGGCTTGATCGCGAAATCCGGGTAGCCGCGCGGGTCGATGCTGGCGTCGCGCCGGACCTCCCGCTCGAAAGCGGCCTTCTGCGCCCGCGTCACCCGCTGGATGTAAGTCACCACCCGCACCCCGGAATAGCGCCGCTCGAGATTGAATCCGGACAGGTAGACGTGGAATTCTTCGCGGGAGTCGCGATCGCTGGCGTTGAACAGGCCCTTCAAGCCGATCAGAATGTTGAAGTTGTCCTGGATGCGGCGGTCTATCGCCTCGGTTGCCCGCGTCGTTTCCCGTTGAAACTGGACGGCGGTATCGCCGCCGATCCAATGCTCGGTAACGCGCCAAGCGACGAACGAGATGACCAATCCCAGGGCAAGCACGACAAGTGCCGCCCGATTCTGGCTGAACCCTTTTGCGACGTCTGACGGATTTATCAAGCGAACATCGGAATCTCGGGGCCAGCCTGACCCGCCTCCGGAGGTTGCTGTGTCGGCAGTATGTTAGCCCGATTACCTTGTGAGGGTCACGCTCAAACCGTCAGGCTGATTTTTGGCGTCCTTGCGGCTCCCCGAATGGAGCGGACACTCCGAATATCGAAGTTCGCCCCGCGTGGGCCGCGCCCGGCCGGATGACTCCGTGTACCGGTCGATCACGATCGGGCGTTCCGGCGCCCTGCACTTGCCATGTTCAGTTCACGCTTCCGGCGTCTCGCCGGCGCCGTCGGGTTTTGTCGAATCGGGCTGATCCGCAGGAGCTTGAGGACTGCCGCCCTCCGCCATATTTTTCGCGGCGAGCTTGCGCTGCCGTTTTTCTTCCTGCTTGCGTTTCTTTTTCAGATCCCGCTGGCGTTTCTCGAACTGGTAGTTTGGTTTTGCCAAGGTGTTACCTCTTATCGTATTAGGGGCCGGCTCGAACAAGGGGTGAGGGCCAGAAACGAGCCCGGATGATACAACGACGCGGCGGCTGCTGCCTATGAGTACAAGCTTAACTTCGCAGGGTTGCGCGTGCCATCCACCCAAAGCGGCGCTCGCCCAGTTCGAACGCGCCTTGCACGATCAACGCGAGCGCTGCCGCGGGTATCGCACCGGCAAGCAGCGTGACATTGTCGTTCAGGGCGAGGCCCGAGGCGATGCGCTCGCCGTAGCCGCCCGCGCCGATGAACGCCGCGATGGTAGCAGTGCCAACGTTTATGACGGCCGAAGTCTTGATGCCGGCGAGGATAGCGGGCAGCGCGAGCGGCACTTCTACCAGCCACAAGCGGTCGCGAGGCGCGAGGCCGAGCGCCAGCGCCGCCTGCCGCATGCCGCGGCTGATCCCGGTCAGGCCCGTGCAGGTGTTGCGCACGATCGGCAGCAGCGCGTACAGGAACAGCGCGATCAGCGCCGGCCACGTGCCGATCGTGCCCGTCAGTGCGATCAAGAACGCGAAGAGCGCAAGCGACGGAATCGTCTGGATCACGCCGACCGCTCCGAGAATGAGCTGGGCCGCGCGCGGCAGCTTCGCCGCCGCGACGCCCAAAGGCACGCCGAGCGCGATGCTAGCGGCAAGCGAAACGAACACGAGCAGCAGATGTTCGCCGGTGAGGCGCCAGAAATCCGGGCCAAACAGCGCGCCGAGAAAATTCCGCCGCGCGGCGCGCTGCGAACCGCCTTCAGTGTCGATGAGCGCCGCCGCCTCGGCGAAACTACGCCCTTGCAGCTCCGCGGCATTGTTCATGCGGATCATGCGGCGCTCGTCGATGCGCCCTTCGAGTCCCTGCAGCGCGCGCCAGGCTTCGGGAAACCGCTGCGGCAGTTCGAGACGGTAGAGCAGCACCGCATCGTAGCGGGGAAAGAAATGGCGGTCGTCTTCGAGCACGCGCAGGCCGAAGCGCTCGATCTTGGCGTCGGTCGAGTAGATGTCCATGACATCGATCTTGCTCGTGACGATCGCCTCGTAAGCCAGCCCGTGGTCGAGCCCCGACGGCGTCGCGTACGGCAGGCGGTACGCCGCTTTCAGCCCCGGCCAGCCGTCCTCGCGGCCGATGAATTCCTGAGACAGGCCGAGCTTCAGCCCCGGGTGCTTCGCGAAATCCGAGAGCGTGCGGATGCCGAGCGTCTGCGCGCGGTCGTCGCGCATCGCGAGCGCGTAGGTATTGTTGAAGCCGAGACGGACTGCAACGCCGAGGCCCTGCGGCGCAAGGGCGCGATTGAGCTGATCGAGATCCGGGTTGTCTTCGAGCTTGAGGATCTCCCTCGCGATCGTGCCGGTGTATTCGGGATAGACGTCGATCGAGCCGGATTTGAGGGCCGCGAAAACAATTCCCGTGTTGCCCAGTCCAGGCCTGTGCTCGACCGGGGTCTTGCCTTCGACCGCCTGGCGCAGCACCTCGCCGAGGATGTAGGACTCGGTAAAGCGCTTGGAGCCGATACGCAGCGTGTCGGCCTGCGCGGGGAGCGCGACGAGCAGCAGCGCAATCAAGATTTTCATTGCACCGTGGCCGGCGAGATTTCGCCGAGGAACTGCAGCGCCGCGAGTTTCGCGTACAGCCCCTGCTCGCGCACGAGTTCCGCGTGCGTGCCGGTCGCGATGGCGCGGCCCTGGTCCATGACGACGATGCGATCGGCGTTCTTCACCGTGGCGAGGCGATGCGCGACGACCAGCGTGGTGCGGCCCTGCATCAGATGCTCGAGGGCCTTCTGCACATAGTTTTCACTTTCGGCATCCAGGGAACTCGTCGCCTCGTCGAGCAGCAGCACCGCGCGGTCGGCGAGCAGCGCGCGGGCGATCGAGAGACGCTGGCGCTGGCCGCCGGAGAGGCGCACGCCGCGCTCTCCGAGAAAACTGTTCATGCCTTCGGGCAAACGCTCGATGAATTCGGTCGCGTAGGCCGCTTCGCACGCGGCGAGGACTTCCGGGTCGCTCGCCTCGGGCCGGCCGTAGCGCACGTTCTCGGCGACGCTCGCGGCGAAGATCACCGGGTCCTGCGGCACCAGCGCGATGCGCTTGCGCACCGCCTTGGGATCGGCGTTCCTCAGTTCGACGCCGTCGAGCGTGATCGCGCCGCCGTCCGGATCGTAGTAGCGCAGCAGCAGCTGGAACACCGTGGATTTGCCGGCGCCGGAAGGCCCGACGAGCGCGACCTTCTCGCCGCGCGAAACGGCAAGAGAAAAATCCGAGAGCGCGGCAGCGTCCGGCCGCGACGGATAGTGGAATGTGACCCGCTCGAAGCGCACTTCTCCGCGCGCAGGCTCGGGTAGCGCTCGCGGTTTGGCCGGCGCACGTATGGTCGGCTCGGTCGCGAGCAACTCCATCAGGCGCTCGGTCGCGCCCGCGGCGCGCTGCAGGTCGCCGATCACTTCCGACACCGCGCCCACGGCGCCCGCGACCAGCACCGCGTAGAACACGAACGCCGAGAGCTCGCCCGCGCTCAGGCGCCCGGCGAGCACGTCGTGCCCGCCTATCCAGAGGATGATGCCCACCGCGCCGAAGGCGAGCAGCATCACCAGCGCGACGAGGAGCGCCCGCTGGCCGATGCGCCTCACCGCAGTGGCGAAAGTCTGCTCCACGCGTTCGCCGAAGCGTTCGCGGTCTTTGTCCTCGTGGCCGTAGGACTGCACCGTGCGGATTTCGTGCAAGGCCTCGTCGATATAGGCGCTCACGTCGGCGACCCGGTCCTGGCTGGCGCGCGAGAGCTTTCGCACGCGCCGGCCGAACAGCAGGATCGGCGCGATCACCAGCGGCACGCCGAGCACCACCAGCGCCGTGAGCTTGGGACTGGTGATCACCAGCATCACCAATGCGCCGATCATGATCAGGGTATTGCGCAACGCGAACGAAGCCGAGGAGCCGATCACGACTTCCAGCAGCGAGGTGTCGTTGGTGAGGCGCGAGATCGCCTCGCCGGTGCGCATGGTCTCGAAAAATCCGGGAGACTGTTCCAGCAGATGCCCGAACACCGCGCGGCGGATGTCGGCCGAGACGCGCTCGCCGATCCAGGACACCGAGTAAAAGCGCATATACGTCGCCGCGGCGAGCACGCAAACGATGGCGAGCAGCACAAAGAGCGCCGTGTCCAGGGACGCCGCGTTGTTGCCCGAGAAGCCGGCGTCGATGACGCGCTTGAGGCCTTGCCCGAGCACCAGCACGCAGCCCGCCGCGACCACGAGCGCGACGCCGGCGAGCGCCATGCGTGCACGGTACGGCCAGAGAAAGCGCAGCACCCGCGCAAGCTGGCGGATGTCGCGGTTAGGCGGACGCTCGGGAATGTTGTCTATCAGCCGCGCCAATCAATGCTCCTTCGACTATCCCGCTTGCGCAGGGCGGGAGATATACAATGCCTGCGCTGCATCTCATTTCCGGGGAGAACCCTCATGCCGCATCCGCTCACCGCCATCGTAACCTGTCTCGCGCTGATGCTCTATTTCGTCTTTTCCTGGAAGGCCGGCAACGCGCGCGAAAAATACAGGATCTCCGCACCGGCCGTTACCGGTCACCCGGAATTCGAGCGCGCATTCCGGGTGCAGCAGAACACGCTCGAGAATCTAATCATGTTCCTGCCCGGGCTGTGGATGTTCTCGTGGTACGTCTCGCCCCCATGGGCATCCGGGATCGGGCTGGTCTGGATCGCCGGCCGCATTTTGTACGCCAGGGGCTACTATGCTGCAGCGGAGAAACGCGGCCTGGGATTCAGAATCTCGATGCTGGCGAGCGGCGCGCTGGTGATCGGCGCCATTATCGGGGCAGCATTGAAACTCTGGCCGCAGTGATTTTGCGGGACGTGCCGTCAATTCAGCCGCTCTTCGAGCGCGCTGATCCAGTGCTTGACCGGCATTCCGGTACCGCTTTGCAGGTGCACAAGGCATCCGATGTTGGCGGTAACGATCAGCTCCGGCCCGCCCGAGGCGAGCGCCGAGAGCTTGTTGCGCTTCAGTTGCCCGGACAACTCCGGCTGCAGGATTGAGTAAGTGCCCGCAGAACCGCAGCACAAGTGCGCATCCGGCACCGGCGTCAGCTCGAAACCCGCTCTCGCGAGCAACTGCTCGGTAACGCCCCGGATGCCCTGCCCGTGCTGTAGCGTGCAGGGCGGATGAAACGCGAGGCGGGCGCCTTTTTTCTGGAACGCCGGCAGGCGGTCAAATTCGGCGGCTAGCACTTCGCTGATGTCGCGCGTCATCGCGCTGATCTTCTCGGCCTTGGCGGCGTACGCTGGATCGCGCTCGAAGAGATGCGCGTACTCCTTCACCATGACGCCGCAGCCGCTCGCGGTCATCACGATGGTTTCGACGCCGCGAGCGGCGTCCCCGTTCATATCGCGAGCGGCATCGTTGTCGGCGTTTTCGACATGCGGCCACCAGGCATCGATCAGCGCGCGCATGTCGGCTAGCCCATCGTTCTGGAAAGTAAGGTGATAACGCAGCGCGCCGCAGCAGCCGGCGCCCGGCACCTGGATGAGCGAGATTCCGATGCGGTCGAGCACCCGCGCCGCGGCGGCATTGATATCGGGCGCTAGCGAGCGCTGAACGCAGCCGGCAAGCACCAGCATCCTGCGCGAATGGCGCAGCCCGGGCCAGGCACCGGCGGCGGGCGTCGAGGCCGGCACCTTGTCGGCAAGCCGTGCCGGAAGGAATCGCCGGGTGAGCTGGCCGAACTTCAATAGCGGCGCGAATAGCGCATGCCGCGACAGGACCGCGGCAAGAGCGCGGCGCTGGATGCGCTCCCACGCCGGACGCGCCACTCTCTCCTCGACAAGCGCTCGCCCAATATCGAGCAGGCGCCCGTAGCGCACGCCCGAGGGGCAGGTGGTCTCGCAAGCGCGGCATGTCAGGCAACGGTCGAGATGCAGGCGCGTTTTTTCCGTGACCGCCTGTCCCTCGAGCATCTGCTTCATCAGATAGATGCGGCCGCGCGGGCCGTCGTTCTCGTCGCCGAGCAATTGATAGGTCGGACAGGTGGCCGTGCAGAAGCCGCAGTGCACGCACTTGCGCAGGATAGCGTCGGCCTCGCGTCCTTCCGGCGTGTCGCGTATGAAATCGGCGAGATTGGTTTGCATTGTCAGATCAAAATCCCACTGAAGGGTTCTTAAAAATCCGGATACATGCGGCCGGGATTGAAGATGCCGTGCGGATCGAATTCCCGCTTCAGCTCGCGGTGGATATGCATCAGCGGCGATGCGAGCGGCTGGAACACGCCCGCCGATTTGTCGCCGCCGCGAAACAGCGTCGCATGGCCGCCGGCGCGCTGCGCGGCTTCGCGGATGATGCGCGCGTCCGCATTCGAGCCGAGCCAGCGCAGCGCGCCGCCCCATTCGATCAATGGCTCTCCGCCCATCTTCAGCGGCGCTGTCGTCGACGGTACCGAGAGCCGCCACAGCGGCGTTTCAGCGCCGAAAAACACATCGGTGTGCTCGCGGATGCCAATCCAGAAGCGCCGCGCTTGCGGGTCGTCGATGCGCTCGCCGCCGATTTTTTCGCACGCGGCCTTGACCGCGGCGGCGGCCCCGGACAGGCGCACCCCGAGCTCCTCCGCCGTGAACGCCGTTGCGCTGACCGGCAGCGGTTTGCCGCCCCATTTGTTGAGCATTTCGATCGCCTTGTCCTCGGGAAGCTCGAGCTTGAGGGTGGCCTCGGCCACGGGCGCCGGCAACACCTTGAGCGAAACTTCCAGGATCAGGCCGAGCGTCCCGAGCGAGCCGGCCATGAGACGCGACACGTCGTAGCCCGCCACGTTTTTCATCACCTGCCCGCCGAACGTGAGCACCTCCCCGCGCCCGTCCATTATTTTCACGCCGAGCACGAAATCGCGCACCGCTCCCGCCGCCTGACGGCGCGGACCCGATAGCCCCGCCGCCACCATGCCTCCCAATGTGGCATCGGCGCCGAAGTGCGGCGGCTCAAATGCAAGCATCTGGCCGCGCTCGCGCACCGCCGATTCCAGCTCCGCAAGCGGCGTCCCACAGCGGGCAGTGATGACCAGTTCCGTGGGCTCGTAGGCCACGATGCCGGCGTGCCCGCGCGTATCGAGGATTTCGCCTTCGAGCGCCTGCCCGTAGAAGTCCTTGGTGCCGCCACCACGAAAGCGAAGCGCGCGCTTCGCCTGGAACGACTCGCGCACCGCTTCGCACAACCGCTCGAGGACTGAATTCATTCCGTCGTTCCGATTCTGGCCGCCCTCAGCTGAAGGAAAACCCGAAAATCGCCTTCACGGTCCAATTGTCGGTCGCAGGCGTAAGCCCGTGACCGATGCCGATGTTTACCGACCACGACTTGCGCTCGATGTCCGCGACCAGATACAAGGTGCGTTCCTGCCGGTCCCGCGGAAGACGCTCGCCCAGCGTGCCGATTCCGTCGTAGTACTCACCGCCCAGCCAGAATCCCTGCGCAACCTTGTGCACCGCCTTCCACGCCCGCGTGACCTCGGGGCTGCCGCGATGACCCGGTGACAGTCCCCAGTCGAAAATCGGATTCATCCCGATCAGCCATTCCTTCGCGCGGTACCCGCCGATCACGCGCAGCTCGGTGCTCGCGCGCGATCCGGAATACTTCCGCGAAAGATCGGAAATCTCGCTATTGGCGCCGAAATACCAGCCGCCCTCCCGTTCGCCGCCGCGCACGGGGAGCCACTTCAGCCGCAGCTTGATCCCCGCGAGGTAAAAATTGCCGTGCGCGTCGACCGCACTCGGAAAATACAGGCCCGCCTCCAAATTGTTGCCCAGGCCCCGGGAAAATTCAGGCGTGATTCGCGTGCTGTGGTAGGGCGGGAGGTCGCCGTCGTAATCGGGCGTGTTCCTGCCGCGCGGTGTGGTGTTGACGTGGAGCTCCAGAGCGCTTTCGCCGCGCGCGTCGAGATCGTCGGTGTAGACCTGGATCTCGTCGACGATGGCGAGCGCGGGGAGCCCGTCGAGCATGGCGGCCATGCCCGCGACGGCAAGAATTAGCGCGCGCGCCGGGCGCTCAGCCATGCCGTTTCATGCAGCAGCCGCGAATGTTCGACGGCAGTAAAACTAATCGGCGCACGCGCGCTCCTAGAATCTGGGCAATTCCGGATGCGGCAGCCGTCCGCCGCGCACGTGCATCTTGCCGAACTCGGCGCAGCGGCGCAGCGTAGGCACCGCCTTGCCGGGATTGAGCAGGCCTTCAGGATCGAATGCGCGCTTGATGCCGTGGAATGCCTCCAGCTCGCCCGGGGCGAACTGGACGCACATCTGCCTGATCTTTTCCACGCCCACGCCGTGCTCGCCGGTTATCGTGCCTCCCAACGCCACGCACAGCTCCAGGATCTCGCCGCCGAACTCCTCGGTGCGGCGCAGCTGGTCGGGGTCGTTCGCGTCGAACATGATGAGCGGATGCAGGTTGCCATCGCCGGCGTGAAAGACGTTGGCGCAGCGCAGGCCGTACTTCTTCTCCATCGCCGCAATGCCGATCAGCACTTCCGCAAGGCGCTTTCTCGGTATGGTGCCGTCCATGCAGTAGTAATCGGGCGAGATGCGTCCGATCGCCGGGAAAGCGGCCTTTCTCCCGGCCCAGAAACGCAGCCGCTCTTGTTCGCTTGCCGACACGCGCAGCCCGGTCGCCCCGCATTCGTTCAGCAATGCTTTCATGCGGGCGACTTCCTCGGCGACTTCGCCGGGCGTGCCGTCCGATTCGCAAAGCAGGATGGCTTCGGCGTCGAGCGGATAGCCCGCGTTCGCGAACGGCTCGACCGCTCCGATCATGGGCTTGTCCATCATCTCCAGGCCCGCCGGGATGATGCCCGCGCCTATGATCGCCGCGACCGCGTCGCCGGCCTTCGAAACGTCGTCGAAGGCGGCCATGACGCACTGGGCGAGCTCCGGCTCCGGCAGCAGCCTCACCGTGATTTCGGTGGCCACCGCGAGCATTCCTTCGGATCCGATCATCAGCGCGAGCAGGTCAAGGCCGGGCGCGTCGAGCGCTTCGTTGCCGAACTCGACCACTTCGCCCTCGATCGTGACCGAGCGCACTCGCAGCACGTTGTGCAAAGTGAGGCCGTATTTCAGGCAGTGCACGCCGCCCGAATTTTCCGCGACGTTGCCGCCGATCGAGCAAG
>JBGPYQ010000253.1:0-4266 GCA_041493345.1 Gammaproteobacteria bacterium
CGCATTTCAGACTGGAAACATGCCGCTTTCCCGCCGCGAATTCCTGAAGGCTTCCGGGGCGCTCATCGTGTCCGCGGCCGGACCCGCCTTCATCGGCGAGGCGCTCGCGCAAACCGCCGCGGCTTCGGCCGGCGGCAAACCGCCGCTTGTCCCGACCGAGCTCGATTCCTGGGTGGCGATCTCGCCCGACGGCCGCGTCACCGCCTTCTTCGGCAAGATGGACATGGGCCAGTCGCTCGACATCGCGATCGCGCAGATCGTCGCCGACGAGCTCGATGTCGCCGTCGAAAAGGTCGACGTCGTCATGGGCGACACGGCGCTCACCTGCAACCAGGGGGGAGCCTCCGGCAGCACCGGCATCCAGACGGGCGCGAGGCCGCTGCGCAGCGCGGCGGCCGAAGCACGCCGGCTGCTGGTGCAATCCGCTTCGCAGAAACTCGGCGTGCCGGTGGAGCAGTTGCGTGTCGACGACGGCGTGGTCAGTGCCGTTTCCGATCCCGCGAAGAAAGCGAGTTATGCCGAGCTGATCGGCGGCCGCCACTTCCACCACCAGGTCGAGTGGAACAAGCAGATCGGCAATCCCATGGACATCAAGGTCCAGGCAAAACCGAAGTCGCCTTCCGAATATCGGGTCGTCGGGAAATCCTTCACGCGCCGCGATCTGCCGGGCAAGGTCTACCGCACCGACAAGTACGTGACCGATATTTCTCTCCCCAAGATGCTTCACGCCCGGGTGATCCGGTGCTCGCGCGCCGCCTGCACCGTGGGCGGAGTCGATGAAGGCTCGATCCGCGCAGTGAAAGGCGCGCGCGTGGTCCGTGAAAAGGATTTCGTCGCGGTGGTGGCCGATCACGAGTGGAACGCGGTGCGCGCCTCGCGCATGCTCAAGATCTCGTGGAACGAGACCAAAAAGGATCCCTTCCCGCCGATGGCGGAGCTGTACGACCACATCCGCAAGGCGCCCGTGGTAAAGCGCGAAGACTCGGTGAAGAAAGGCGACGTGGACGGCGTGTTCAAGACCGCCGCTCGCGTCGTTGAAGCCGAGTACGAGTGGCCGTTCCAGTCGCACGCGAGCATGGGGCCCGCCTGCTCGATTGCCGACGTGCGCGCGGAGGGTGTCACCGTCTGGACCGGCTCGCAAAAGCCGCACTTCGTCCAGACCGGGGTGGCGCGGCTGCTCGACGTGCCTCCGGAAAAGGTGCGCGCCATCTGGGTGCCGGGGCCCGGCTCCTACGGGCGTAACGACGCCGGCGACGCGGCGCTCGATGCGGCGCTGCTCTCCAAGCTCACCGGGCGCCCGGTGCGCGTGCAGGGCATGCGCAGCGACGGGATCGCCTGGGATCCGAAGGGCCCGGCCTCCGTGCACCGCGGCCGCGCCGCGCTCGACGCCTCAGGCAAGGTGATCGGTTACGAGTTCATCTCCAAGGGCTTCTCGCGCATCAACATCCAGACCAACGAGTCCGACCCGCGCGACAGCCTCGCCGGGATGTCGATCGGCCTGCCGCCCAAGCCCAGCGAAGGCTTCGGCGTGCCCGCGGAATCCTACGGCTTCGACAACAAGTTGCTTGCTTGGGAAACGATTCCGCCGCTGCTTGACTCCTGCTCGCCGCTTCGGAGCGCGCACCTGCGCGATCCGGTCGGACCGCAGATCCAGTTCGGCAGCGAGCAGTTCATCGACGAGGTCGCGGCGGCCGTCGGCGAGGACCCGGTCGCGTTCCGGCTGAAATACGTCACCGCGCCGCGCGATGCGGCCGTAATCAAGGCCGCCGCAGAAAAAGCCGGCTGGCAGCCGCGGCCGGCCCCGCGCGCCGCCCGCTCGGGCGAGGTGCTCTCAGGCCGCGGCATCGCTTACGCACAGCGCAACGGCACCATCGTGGCGGTGGTCGCGGAGATCGAGGTCGAGCGCAAGAGCGGGCGCATATGGGGGAAGAAATTCACCGTTGCGCACGACTGCGGTCTCATCATCAACCCCGAGGGGATCCGCTACACCATCGAAGGCAACGTCGTGCAAGGGCTGTCGCGCACGCTCTTCGAGGAGGTGCGTTTCGATCGCGAGAAGGTGACCAGCATCGACTGGATGAGCTATCCGATCCTGGAGATCGCGGACGCACCCGAGGCGATCGAGGTCGTGCTGATCAACCACCCGGAGATCGCGCCCACCGGCGCCGGCGAGCCCTCCATCCGCGTGATCCCCGCGGCGGTCGCAAACGCGTTCTTCGACGCGACCGGCGTGCGCCTGCGGCGCGTGCCGCTCACGCCCGAGCGCGTCAAGGCCGCGCTTGCACGCGCCTGAGCGCTGCCCGGCAGGAGGGACTTGAGGAGAATCAATTGGATCCGATCGCCTATCTTGCGCTTGCCACCGTCGTTTTTCTCGCCACGCATTACGTCCCCAGCACGCCGCTGCGGGGCGTGCTCGCCCGGTTGATCGGGGACAACGCCTATCTCGGCGCCTACGTGGCGGTCTCGATCATGACGCTTGTCTGGATGAGCTGGGCCTACGCGAAAGCGCCGGTCGAGCGGCTGTGGGACGGGGAGGAATTCAAGGCGTGGGCGGTGGTCCTGATGCCGGTATCGCTCGTGATGATCGCCTGCGGGCTGCTCACGCGCAACCCGAGCGCCGTGCGCCAGGAGTCGCTGCTGAAAACGGCACAGGAGCCGCGCGGGATCCTGCGCGTCACGCGCCATCCGGTCCTGTGGGGAATCTCGCTCTGGGCGGCGATGCATGTGCTCGTGCGCGGAGACACCGCGTCGCTGATCTTCTTCGGCGGACTCCTGCTGCTCGGGGTCTCCGGAACGGTGCTGATCGACGCGCGCAAAGACAGGACGTTCGGCGTCGACTGGAAGCGCTTCGCCTCCGCGACCTCCAACCTTCCCTTTGCGACGATCATCGCCGGCAGGAATCAGTTCAGGTTCGAGGAGATCGGCTGGCCCAAGGTCCTGGCCGGGCTTGCGATCTATTTCGTGCTGATGTTCCTGCACCCCACCCTGTTCGGCGCGAGGCCGTACTGAGCGTTCCCGCTTGCCTCCCGCCAGGGGGCGCAGGGCATCGGGCGCCGTGCCCCCGCTCGCAGGGCGACCGGGCACAGCCCGCCCCGCCCGCTTACAATCCGTCTTTCTCCGAGACCATTGACATCATGACGAGGGAAGAACTGCAGTCGACCCCCCGGACACCCGCGTTTCCCGCCGGCACGCTGACCGAGCGCATCATCGCACAGAAACAAGGCTCCGTCGGCTGGCTCGTTTTCAACAATCCGGCGAAGCGCAACGCAATTTCCATAGACATGTGGGAAGCGATCCCGAAGGTGTTCGACCGCTTCGAGCAGGACCCGGAAATCCGCGTCATCGTGCTCAGGGGCGAAGGCGACAAGGCCTTTGTCTCCGGCGCCGATGTCTCTCAGTACGAGAAGCAGCGCTCGAGCGCCGAGGGCATCCAGTATTACGAGGAGATCGCCGGCCGGGTGCAGGAGCGCTTCCAGAGCTGCGACAAAGTCACCATCGCCATGATCCGCGGCTACTGCCTGGGGGCGGGCGTCAACATTGCGCTCAGTTGCGACCTGCGGCTTGCGGCGGATGACGCGAGACTCGGCATTCCCGCCGCCAAGCTCGGCCTGGGGTACCGCGCCTCGTCGCTGAAGAACCTCGTGGACACGATCGGGCCGGCAAACGCGCGCGAAGTGCTGCTCACCGGGCGGCAGTTCAGCGCGGACGAAGCCAGGGCCATGGGCTTCGTGCATCGCGTCGCGCCCGTCGCCGGGCTGGAGGGGCTGGTGCTCGAGCACTGCGCCATGATCTCGGAGAACGCCCCGCTCACCATCCGCGCGAGCAAGCGCATCGTGCGCGAGCTGACGAAGTCGAGCCCCGCGTTCGACGCGCAGGCGTGCGCGGCACTGGTCAAGCAGTGCTTCGACAGCCAGGACTACGTCGAAGGCCGCAGAGCCTTCATGGAGAAGCGCAAGCCGGTGTTCCAGGGAAAATAAGCGCCCGACAAACGGCGCGGTACGTGAGAAGAGGAGAAGGAACATGAGACTGATCGTTGCGCTTGCCGCAGCGCTCGCCATGGCGGCGAACGCGGCGGCGCAGACCTACCCGAGCCGGCCGGTCACCGTCGTGGTCGGCTTCGCGCCCGGCGGCGGGACCGATACCGTGGCCCGCGTCATGCAGAGGAAGCTCGGCGAGTACCTCGGCCAGACCATCGTCGTCGAGAACCGCGCCGGCGCAGGCGGCATCATCGCCGCAGACATGGTCGCCAAGGCCGCGCCGGACGGC
>JBGPYQ010000218.1:0-5820 GCA_041493345.1 Gammaproteobacteria bacterium
GGGTCATTTCGCGCGGCACGTGCCAGTCGGGCGCGTACGGCAGCGCCGAGGGGGCGATCGTCTGCCAGGCGCCTTCTTCGGCCTTGAGCGGCTTGCCGCCGAGCGCGGGCGGCAGGGTCGAGCCCTTGCGCCCTGCATGCCCGAGCTGCAGGCCGTGCGCCGCCACCCCGTATTTCCTGCAAAAGTCGATGACGCGCTTCATCGCTGCTTCGTTCTCGTCGGAGTACATGCCGGCGCACTTCAGCGAAATGCGGCCTTCGGCACTCACGTGCGTCGACTCGGTCATCACCAGCGCGCCCGCACCGAGCGAAAACTGGCCGAGGTGCATCAGGTGCCAGTCGTTGGCCGTGCCGTTGTCCGAGTTGTACTGGCACATCGGCGAGACGACGATGCGGTTCTTCAGGGCGAGGCCCCGAAGCGTTATCGGGGCGAAAAGAGCGCTTGCCATGTTGTTTGAACTCCGTGTTCGGGTTTGCAGGTTTGCGATCGAGGTGCAGCGTCAGGAAGACGTAGTATGCCTCGAACGCACGCGCCCTGTGCTCGAGGCCGGTCGATCCGGAAAAAAACAGGCTCCGCGTCGCCGCAAGCCGCGACGCGGAGCCTCGCTTCTGAAACAGGTTTTATTGGCTGCTGAACAGGTCCTGCGTGATGCCCGCCGCGGCGAAGATGTGGTCGCGCGAGGCCTCAAGCTGCCGGCGCAGTTGCGGAAGATCGACGTCGAGCAGCTTTCCTTTCCACTTGCGCACCTTGCCCGCGACGATCACGGTCTCGACGTTGGTGCGGTCCATCAGCGATACCACTGCCCCCGGCACCTGGTTGAGCGGCGCCACGTTGATCGCTTCGGCGTCGAGGATGATGATGTCGGCTTCCTTGCCCGGCGTGAGCGAACCGACCTTGTCATCCAGCCGCAGGTGCTTCGCGCCGTTCATGGTGGCGTAGCGCAGCACGTCGCGCGTCGTGAGCAGGGCCGGCGTGCCGGCGGCCGGCGTCGGCCACTGGCCGGGGTATATGAATGTTCCTTGCTCGAGGATCATCTGGTTCACGACCATGCGCTGCATGTTCATCATCACGCGCATCTGGGTGAAGAAGTCCGCAGTCATCGTGCACTCCACGTCCGTGCTCAGGGACGGCTCCATCTTCAGGCTTTGCATCTTGAGGATGGGCGGGATCCCGTGGCGCATGTTCATTTCGATCGGGACGGCGAGCGAGACTTGCGCGCCGGCGTCGTGGACCCCCTTCCAGCCATCGTCGGACATCCCGGTCATGTGGATGAACAGGTTGTCGGACCCGAGCCCCAGTTTACCGCTGTCGCCGCCCTTGCCTTGGGCGAGCAAGTCGAGGGTCGGGCGTATTCCGAACGGGGACAGGATATGCGCCGCAATCTGGAGATGGAGCTCGTCGCGCCCGATCTTCCAGGCCTTCTCGTAGCCCGGGAGGTAGACCTCGCCGCCCATGATCATGTGGACGAGCTGGTCGCTCGAGGAGAACCACGTCTTCTTGATGCGGCGCGCGTCGTCCGGATACGCATAATGCGAGTTGGTCGTGAAAGCGCCCTCGAAATAGCCGAAGGCGGCGCGGCGCCCCGTCTTGAATAGCGCCTCGATCGCGGCGTCGGAGTGCTCGGGCGAGTGATGGATCTGCGAGATGTCGTGCACCGTGGTGACGCCGTCGTCGAGCTGGCTCAAGCCACCGAACAGCTCGTTGATATAGACGTCCTGCGGCCGGTAGACCGGAGCGAACTTCTGAAGAATGAATTCGTAGTAGGTAGTGTTCCCGCTCGGCGTGTTCGACCCGTCGTTGATCAGTATCCCGTCGGCGAGGAAGCTGCGCAGCGCCGTCTCGAACTGGTGGTGGTGCGTATCGATGAAGCCTGGCATGACGATGCGGCCGCGCGCGTCGATCTCGGCCGCGCCGCCCGCGTGCAGGTTCGGCCCGATCTCCTTGATCATCTTGCCCTCTACCAGCACGTCGGCCTTGGGAAAATCGCCGACGTTCGGGTCCATCGACATCACGGCGCCGCCGCGGATGACGTAGCGCCGGTCCCGCCGGCCGCTGTCCCTGGGAGCCTCATCGTCGTTCTGCGCCGCAGCAGGGCGCGGGGTGAATAAATTCAGCGCCGCCGCGCCAACCGCGGTCGCCGTCGAGGCCTTCAGGAAATCGCGCCGTCCGAATTGTGAACCGGAATGGTCCTGCGGTATTCCTTCATCGCACAGTTTGCACATCTTGGTTTCCCCCTCCGAAGTGAGTCATGCGGAATCACAACTCGTGCGGTCATTCTGCAGTCGAACCATGCCGGTGTAAACCCCGTATTCAGTGCTTCGTGCCCGCCCGCGCGCAAGTGGGCAGAGACCCACCAGGGTGCTCGCCGATTCATGCGCGGGTGGGCGAGCAACCACGCGGGGTTCCGAGGAGATTGTCAGTCACGTGCCTTGCCCACGCCTCGCCCTCGGTGGCGGGTCGGCCGCGTCGGTGTTCAGGAAGGAGGCCCTGGCCGAACCCGGCAATATCCGCTTGCGTCAGGCCGCGGGCACTGTCCACGTGCACCCGAACGGCCGCTTTGTGTATGGAGTAAACCGCGCCGACGACACGTCGGGGCTCGCGTGCAAGGAATCGCGGATTCGGCGCGGAGATTCGTTTGGGGCAGGAACTCCAATCGCGCGAGCCGTGCCAATATATACTAGGGTGATCCGGGCCGCAATATCGCCGGGCAGTGCATCACGGCGACTCGCCGCCGCTCAAAACGCGTAAAGCTTCGCCGGATTGTCCACCAGGATCTTCTTGCGGGTCCCCGGATCAGGCGCCCACACCGGCAGCTGGTTCAACACAAGGCCGTCGTCGACCTGGAACAGCGGCGTCAGGTCGGCCGCCTTGCGTCCGGAGCCTGAATTCGGATGCGGCCAGTTCGTCCCCCAGACGATGCGCTCGGGGTTCGCGGCAATCAGCGCTTTGGCGAGCGGCACGAAGCCGGCGTAGTCCGGTCGCGGGCCGGCCGTGACCGAGATCTTGACGTAGGCCTTTCCCGACCGGACCAGTTGAACCAGCTCGGCGAAGCCGGGCTGCTGCGGACCGAGCTCCGCGCGCGCACCGCCGAAATGGTCGAACACGACCGGCACGGGCGAGGCGGCGACCAGGTCCTTGATCGCGGAGATCATCGCCAGGTTCGTGAACATCTGGACGTGCCAGTTGCGGCTCTTCATGCGCTCGGCGGCCGTCTGGAACCGCCGGCGGCCGACGGCTGGGTCTTCGGTGCCGCCGGTGGCGAGATTGAGCCGGATACCGCGCACGCCGGCCCGGCCCATGGCGTCGAGCTCGCTCTCCGGCGTCTTGTCGTCGATGACGGCGACCCCGCGCGCATCCGCCCCGCGCGCCTTCATGCCGTAGAGCGTGGCCGAGTTATCGGTGCCGTAGACGCTCGGCGTGACGATCACCACGCGCTGCATGTGCAGCGCCTTGTGCAGCGCCGCCATCTCCTCGGGCAGCGCCATCTCCGGCGTATAGACGCGGCCCGAGAAGAACGGAAATTTCTCCGGGTCGCCGTGAATGTGGGTATGGCAATCGCATGCGCCGGCCGGCATGTCGAAATTCACCGGCGTGGCCGGCTGGGCCGCTTTGGCAAGGACCGTACGGGTGTGCATGATGACTCCGGCCGCAATGGCTCCGAGCAGAATATCGCGTCGCGTTGGCATGGGTTTCCTCCTGGGGTGGAATCTTATCAGGCGATCATCTACCACGCGACGACAGGCGGCGGTCTGCCGCCAAACATGGCCGTGGAATAACCCGGAGAATTGGGCGAGAATCCCGCGGTGGAGACTCAGGTTCTCGTCGTCGGAGCGGGGCCGGTCGGGCTCACGCTCGCCCTTGACCTGGGCCGGCGGGGCGTAGCTTGCATGCTGATCGAGCGCAACGAGACCTCGATTCAGCTTCCCAAGATGGAGCGCTGCAACGCCCGGACGATGGAGATATACCGTCGCTTGGGGATCGCCGAAAAAGTCCGCGATGCCGGCTTGCCGCGCGGCGCGCCGATGGACGTCTTTCTGGCGACATCGATGGCCGATCCTTCGATCGTCCGGTTGCCGTATCCTTCCGTGGCCGAGGCCAAAGCCGAGATCGCCGCGCACAATGACGGACGGCCGCTCGAGCCGTATCAGCTGATCTCGCAATACACGCTCGAACCCCTGCTGAGATCGATCGTAGAGACGCTGCCGGGCGTGAGCGTGCGCTTTGGCTGCGAATTGACGACGTTCACGCAGGATGCCGGTTCGGTTTCCGCCACCGTCAGGACGAGCACCGGAGCGAACGAAACGATTCGCGCTGCGTATCTGGTCGGATGCGACGGGGGCTCCAGCACCGTCCGCAAGCAGCTCGGCATCCCGTTGCAGGGCGAAGGCAACATCCGCAAGCTCAGGCAGGCGCTTTTCCTTTGCGAGGACTTGTACGAGCGCATCCCGATGGGTAAGGGCCGGCACTACCACATTGCCGAGGGACCTCTGTTCCCGTTCATCATCCTCCAGGACAGCGCCCGGCACTGGACTCTGCATGCGGCCGCGTCCAGCGACGTCGAAATGGCGGAGATCTTCAAGCGCTCGCTCGCGATGCCGATCGAGTTCAAGCTGCTGTCCGTCAACGAATGGACGCAGCATCTGCTCTGTGCGGAGCGTTACGGCGAAGGCCGCGTTTTTATCGCCGGAGACGCCGCGCATCTGGTTATCCCGACCGGGGGCCTGGGCATGAACACCGGAGTAGGAGACGCCATCGACCTTTCGTGGAAGCTGGCGGCCACATTGGCGGGATGGGGCGGCCCGCGTCTGCTCGCTTCCTACCGGAGGGAGCGCCGGCCGATCGGTTTGCGCAACGTGAAAGCCTCCGCCGCTGCGATGAGCGGACGGCTCAGCTGGCGCGCGGCCTATCACCCCGGCGTCCGGCAGAACACGCCCGAAGGCGCGGCAATCCGCGCCGAAATGGCGAAGCGTTTCGACCTCGAGCAGCGCAAGGTCACCGAGATTCTGGGAATCGAGGCGGGCTATCGGTACGTGGACTCGCCCGTGGTTTGGAACGAGCCCGGCGAGGGCCCCGATCCGGACAATCCTCGTTATGTCGCGACGACCTGGCCGGGCGCGCGTCTACCGCACGTTTGGCTGAACGACGGCACCGCCCTGCATGATCGTCTGGGTCCGGGCTATACGCTGCTGCATTTTGGTGGGAAATTCGGCGGGACACCGGTGGATACCTCGAACCTCGCGCGAGCGTTGCGTGCACGGGGCGCACCGCTTGAGGTGCTCGATATCGGGGACGAGCCGGCGCGCGACATCTATGGCTGCGACGCGCTGCTGGTGAGACCCGATCTGCACGTGGTCTGGCGCGGCAACCCATCTCCGGAAGCGGCAGAAGCCATCGCGGCTGTTGCAACCGGCCACAATCCTTGAGCCAGGGAGGACGCATGCGCGTAGTCAGGATATTCACCAGGGACTCGGGGGAATCGGCGATCGAGATCCGCCAGGTCCCGATGAGCGGGGCGGCGCGGCCCATGTCGGAAACCTACAAGTGCGAGTCCATGTTTTTTCGCGAGACGCCCGAAGGCCACGTCCAGGATTTTCACAGCGCTCCCCGGCGCCAGTTGATTTTCCTCACCTCGGGCATCCTCGAGCTCGAGGCGAGCGACGGCAAACGCACTATCTGCCGGCCGGGAGACCTGATCTTCGCCGAAGACATGCAGGGCAAGGGCCACATCACCCGCTCGCTGCGCGGCACGCGCGGCTTCGTTCACGTGATCGTCCCCGAGGAATTCGACGTCTCGGGCTGGCCGATGGCCGAGTCCTGACC
>JBGPYQ010000201.1:0-6683 GCA_041493345.1 Gammaproteobacteria bacterium
GGGGGAGGCTGTTCAATGAAACCGGTATTCGGGGCGAGTGAAGTTGGTAGCCGGGATGTAAGTTGCCGGCGACGTGTTCGCCGGCCTCCTCCAGGGTTTTTCCGGCAGGATGGTGTGCCATGGAGGCCTCGGCTGGAGCACGATCGTGCTCGTGCGCGGCCATGGGCGGGTCACGCTCGTCGACGTCGGAGCCTTCAGCATGCGGCGCGGGCTGATCGAGCAGCTCGCAAGGCGCGGCCTGAAGCCGGCCGACGTGACCGACGTGCTGCTCACGCATTCGCATTACGACCATTCGCTGAACTGGATCCTGTTCCGTCACGCGCGCATCGTCATCGGCGCGCAGGAGCTCGCGTGGTCCTTGAAGGAACCCTGGGGCGAGGGGCCGGTGCCGGAGCTCTACGTGCGGGAATTGCAAAGCTGGCCGACCTTGCACAAGGCCGCGGACGGAGAAGAGCTCATGCCGGGACTGACTGCCCACGTCGCGCCGGGCCACACGCCGGGCCACCTCGTCTTCGTCCTCAAGGGAAAGGACTGCGACGCGATCTTCACCGGCGACGCGGCGAAGAACCGTGCGGAACTGCTCTCGCACAAAGCCGACGTGACTTACGACGCCACGCTCAGCACTGCCTCCATCGAGATGATCTGGGAATTCTGGCGCCGACGGCCGGACAGCGTGCTCGTGCCGGGACACGACCTGCCGATGACGCAGAAGGACGGGCGCACGCAATATCTGGAAAAACGCAAGGCGGCGCTCAAGGCGTGGTTCGGCGAGAACATCGAGACGACGACGCTGATCGAGTTGACTCTGCGATCGCCATCCTGAGCCCTTCGCTGCGCTCGAGAGTAAACTCCGCGAAAGGATCTGCCGTTAGGAGGACACTGAAATGCCGTATCTGAAAACACTGCGATCCGCAATCCTCGGGCTTCTGCTCGCGCTCTTTGCGGGAGCGGCGGCGGCCCAATCCCATTCGACAAGCTCAGAGCCTGCCCTGAGCCCGTCGAAGGGGCAGGCGTATCCGAGCAAGCCGGTGCGGCTCATCATTCCATTCCCGCCCGGGGGCAGCAACGACGTCGTCGGGCGCATGATCGCCTTCCAGCTCTCCGAGCGGCTGGGCAGGCAAGTCGTCGCCGACAACCAGGGCGGCGCGGGCGGGATCATCGGCACGGAGGCGGCGGCGAGATCGGCGCCCGACGGCCACACGCTGCTCCTGATCTCGGTCGCCTACGCCTTCGGCGCCTCCATGTACAAGCTGCCGTACGATCCGGCCACCGCCTTTGCGCCGGTGGCCTTGCTCGGCACGGGGCCGGTGGTGCTCGCGGTCACCGCGAGCCTGCCCGTCAACTCGGTGCAGGAGCTCCTCGCGCTCGCCAGGGCAAAGCCCGGGCAGCTGAACTACGCCTCGGCCGGCGTCGGCAGCTTCCAGCATCTGGCGAGCTCGCTCTTCAAGCTGCAGTCGGGCCTGGACATCGTGCACATTCCGTTCAAAGGCGGCGGCCCGGCGATGATGGACGTGATCGCGGGCAACACCCAGATCGCGATCGGCTCGCTCATCCAGACGCTGCCCCACATCCGTTCGGGCCGCCTCAAGCCGCTGGGCGTCGGCAGCGCGGCGCGCGTCCCCGTCCTTCCCGATGTGCCGACGATCTCCGAGTCGGGCGTGCCCGGCTACGAGGCGACCAACTGGTGGGGCCTCGTTGCGCCGGCGGGCACGCCGCGCCCGGTCATCGAGCGGCTGCACAAGGAACTCTCGGTGATCCTCGCTTCCGCTGAAACGAAAAAGCGCTTCGAGACCGAAGGCGGGGAAGCCGCGCAGATGAGCCCGGAGGAGTTCGGCCGTTTCATCGCGTCGGAGACCGTCAAATGGGCGAAGGTCGTGAAGGAAGCGGGCATCAAGCCGGAATAGCGCCGGCGTGCATCCCGTCAGGCCTGCCCGCGCTTCCCGCGCACCGCGGGTGCGATCATCACGACAAGTATCAGCACGGTGGCGAACAGGATGGGCTCTCCCGACGGGCCGACTCGTGCGCCCGCGCGCGACGCCTGGATTTCCATCAGCGCAACCAGGCCGTGCACCTCGGGCTGCTTCGGCACGAGCTCGGCCAGTATGCGCCCGAGACGCAGCGCTTCCTCGCAGAGTGCAGGGCGCATCCAGTCGTCCCCAGCGGTGGCAGAGTAGCCCTCGTTGAACACGAGGTAGATGACCTCGAGCACCGACGCCAGACGGGCGGCGAGTTCGTCCGCGCGCGGGGCCTCGAAGGGGACATGCGTCTCGGCGAGCGTCCGCTTGGCGCGGACGATCCGCTGGGCGATGGTCGGCTCCGGGACGAGGAATGCACGCGCGATCTCCTCGGTCGTCAGGCCGCCGAGCAAGCGCAGCGTCAGCGCCACACGTGCCTCGGTGGAAAGAACCGGATGGCAGGCGATGAACACGAGGCGCAGCAGGTCGTCGCCAATGTCATTGTCCATAGCGGCCTCCAGATCCAGCGCAGCCGCCTCAAGCTGGGCATCAAGCTCGCGGCTGAGTTCCTCTTCCTTGCTCTGATGCAGCTTTTTCTGACGCAACCGGTCAATAGCGCGATGCTTCGCGGCGGCCATCAGCCAGGCACCCGGGTTGTCCGGCACGCCCGACTCGGGCCACCGCTCAAGTGCTACGACCAGGGCGTCCTGCGCGATCTCCTCGGCAAGGCCGACGTCGCGCACCATCCGCCCGAGCTTGGCGATGATCCTCGCGGACTCGATCCGCCAGACGTGCTCGAAATGCCGAGCCGTCGGAGGGATCGTCCGTGCTACCGCGCGTGCATGGGATGAAGGATGCCCCGAAGTCCATAACACGGAGACGCGCGCTCGTTCATCCTGCGCTCAATGCGATCGGCGAGAGGATTTCCTGGTGAGTTGGAGCTCGCGTTCCTCCGCCGCCTTGCCCTCGCGTATAACTCCACGACTTGTGTAACCACGTTGACGAACGGGTCGTAGCCCTCGCGCACGCTGCTAACCAGTTCCGCGCCGTCTCGGGTTATGAACTCGGGGAAAGGCGCTCGCGCTTTTCCCCGAGTCATTCACCGCAAGTTTTACTTACCTGCGAGTTGCGGTTCTGCCAAGTCAAAGCCGTTCGATGCTTCCCCAATTGGGCGGGCGAGCAGGTTGCGCGCGCTGGCGTGGCCGTCTTGCGGAACTTGCGTTAGCACCCAGACCGGGCCACCGACTTTCCTTGTGCCATTCGGTTGCGAATGGTCGAGCAAGGCTGCCGCCTTGGCTTGCGCATCTCCTTCTCCCGCGATGAGAATCTGCTTGGGAACCGCAGATCCGACACGCGGAGTTGAGATATCGCTCCCTGACGTGATCATGCGCACGGCCTGCCCATGCGGATCATTATCGGCAAGCGCAGCGCCCGTGGTTGACGCCAAAAAAATGGAAAGTAAAACGGTACTGGTTTTCATGGTATATCTCCGTTAAGTTAAGTTGCGGTTATTGGCGCAGGAATTCCGTTCGCTACGGCTTAAGCACACCGTTGGAATTCCCGTATCCAATCTGAGAATTTCGAAGAGGGGTTAAGGGAGTTGTGCATTGACTTCAACTGGTGATGCGTCGATTGGTGCGGTAGATTGGCCAATCTCCCCGGCGTACACGATGAACTTGAAGGGGTTGAACTCCTGGTACTTTTCCATCAGCCTGAGATAGGCCAGCTTGCGCACCGCGCCCAGCCGTGCGCTGTTTGCAAAACGCGGTTGCGCCCATCGCAGCACCGCGGTCGCGAGTTCGTGCTTGCCGTCGGCGACCATGCGCTCAGTTGCGGAAGCGAGCTGCGTGTCCGAAACGCCGAGGTAGTCCACCAGCGCTTCACCGCGGTCGGCGTCCGTTAGCGCATCGAGCCCATGCAAGCCGTTCTGCCAATAGCCACTGTTCTGGTCGAACAAGCGATTGATCATGTTCTCTCGGAAGACCAGGTACGCGAGGTGAACGCTGGAATCGCTTCGCTCGAGTGTCGGCGGCATCAGATTGGCCGCGTGGATGGCGCCACGCTCTTTTCCGTCTTGCATCGCACGCAGAACCTCGCCCCGCAGCCAGACGAGTTGCACACCCAGATCGTCCAACATAGCGGTCGACGCGAAGATGCGTGTGAGTGGTTCGTGGCCGTGCAACAGATGACGCGGCTTGAGTGCATCGACCTGATCGATGGCGGCCAGCAATCCGTCGACGCTTCCTTCCTCCACAAACGGCGCGCCCAAGTACGGCATCAGGATGTCGCCGACGAAGAGCACGCCCTGCTCCGGCATGTGAATCAGAAGGGCATCGTCGGTCTCCCCGCCGCGCGTGGGCAGCAGCTCGAAGCGCGTTCCACCGACGATCAGTTCGGTGGGCCGATCGATTGCAACATCGGGTCTGTAGTTCAGGACATCAGGCAGCTGGAATTCCTTGCCGAAGAACCGCTGCAATAAGGCGGGGTTCGCCATGGCATCGTGGGCAAGCTCGTCCTTGTAGTTGCTGCGACCAATGAATCGCGGCGACGGGTTGAGGCTTCTAAAGTACCGCTGTCCGCCCACATGGTCCCAGTGCGCGTGGGTGACAAGCACGGTGGTCAGCGGGGGAAGTGATGGAACGCGGGCGCGCAACGCTTCGTGGGCCGCGCGCGCTGCGTCGGCCCGGGTGCCGGCGTCGACCGCGATCAATTCGCGCCGGTCCGCGGAGACGACGAAGTAGTACTCTGTGAATTCGAAGCCGTACAGAACGTACACCGTGCCCGGCACGACTTCGCGGATGCTGCGTGGCGAGAACGTGTGCCCGGCGACAGCGTCTTCCGAGAACGGAGTGGTGAACGTGGCGGCCTTGTTCTCGCTCGTGAAACCACTGAAGCCACTGAGCGCCTGATAACGCCGCGCGGCAGCATCTTCTCCTCGTTGGCGGTGCAGGGCAGCCAGGTGAAAGTACACTTCGCGCAACCATCCCGCGTGAGGGGCCTTGTCGGCATGCGCGACGCACCAGACCAGATCCTGCATCGCGGCGTCGCGCTCGCCAAAGAAACCTGGTACCTGTGCCCGGACCAGGCCCGACATCCAGCGCGTGACGAACACCTCGCCCCCGCTTAGGCGCTTGGCCTCGTCAAGCAGCTTTAGCGTGTCACGCACCCAGCCGATCCTGCTGAGCAGAAAGACATCGTTCGCGTGGCCCGCTCGCAGCGACGCCACCGCCGTGAGGTACAGGGCCTTGTGCGTGTCGCGTCCAGCTCGGCGTCGAAGCGCTTGAGCACGCCGTTGAAATAGGCTATGCCTTCGGCATGGCGGCCTGCGTTGGCGAACTGGGCCATCAGGAGGAAGATCAGTTGCGGATCAGAAGGCGGACGCCACTGGTTCACCTGCTTCAGGTACGCAAGCTCCGGGCGCTGCGCGTCTGTCGAAGCGGCCGCTTGCGCTACCGTTGCAGGCAGCCCGGCACAAAGGGCAATGACTACGAGGAAACGGAAGATACGATTCATGGTGAACCTCCTTGTCTGATATGGTTACTTGCATTATGCAAGTAACTTGCGTAAGTGTAGTTACTTGCAAAGAAGAAGTCAATAGGGTAAGCTGCACGAATGGGAAAGACCTACGAAATCAACGAATGTCCTGTTGCGAGGACGCTGGATCTGATCGGCGAGCGATGGACCGTTCTTCTGCTGCGGGACTTGCTGCTAATAGGGCCGCGGCGCTTTCAGGACTTTCAGACGTCATTGCCGGGAATCGCGCCCAACACCCTCTCCGCACGTCTGAAGGCCCTCGAAGATAACGGCCTTGTGCGCAGGCAGCTCTACAACGACCGTCCGGCGAGGCTCAAGTACGTTCTCACCGACAAGGGAAGGAGCCTGGGACCGATCTTGAAAGCCATGCGCGAATGGGGCGGTAAGCACACTTGAGGAGCAGCCCCGGCTTTAGGGACCGCAGATTCGCCCGCCTGACGATTCGGTGATCTGAACGGCAGCGTGGCCAACGGATGCGGCGTCAGGCGATCAACGTGCGCGATCAGCTAACGTCCCAGGGGAATGAGTGCGCGCGCAGCTTCTCGTCGCGCAAGAAAAGCCCGTCCAGACCATCAGGCCGAGAGACCCCGAAGAGGAGGTGGGTGAAGATTGGGCTGCCGAACGATAGGAAATTCAATAACGATAGGAAGTCTTGATTCCCGTTCGCCGAGCCGAGGCACCGGGAGCGGGCGCGGAAGAAGTTCCGGAATGAACGATAAAGAAGCAGGAAGTGAGGAGCTCTCGGTGATCCTCGCCTCGGCCGAGACGAAGAAGCGCTTCGAGACCGAAGGCGGGGAAGCGGCGCAGATGAGTCCGGAAGAGTTCGGACGGTTCATCGCGTCGGAGACCGTGAAATGGGCGAAGGTCGTGAAGGAAGCGGGCATCAAGCCGGAATAGCGCCGGCGCGCTTCCCGTCAGGCCTGCCCGCGCTTCCCGCGCACCGCGGGTGCGATCATCACGACAAGTATCAGCACGGTGGCGAGCATGAACGCGAGGCTGATCGGGCGCGTGAAATCGGCGATTGACCGCTAATCCCGCTAATTCCGCTCAAGACCCGCTCGGATCGCGGTCATCTCCCGGGGTGAAGCAAGCATGAACATAAGGCCCGTTACACGTCGATGACGAAACGCCGTGCCAAAACGAGTGCCGCCGCGAAACGGCGTGCGAAGTCGTTTGCTGCGAGCCATGCTGCCA
>JBGPYQ010000080.1:0-13774 GCA_041493345.1 Gammaproteobacteria bacterium
CTCCGACTGCGGCGCGCGCTTCGTCTTCTGCGACTCCGCCGGGGCCGCGATGCTGCGGCGGCAGCTGCGCGGGGAATCCGAGGCGCTGCGCATCGTCACCCACGACGAGGCGCATTCGCTCTGGGGGAGCGCTGCCGCGATTGCCGCGGAGCAGCGCCCCGAGGAATCCCCGGCCTTCTGGATCTACACCTCGGGCACCACGGGCGTGCCCAAGGGCGTGGTGCACGCGCAGCGCGCCGTGATCGAGACCGGGAGCTTCGCCAGTTCCGTTCTCGGGCTGGATGCGCGGGCGCGCGTCTACGCATCTTCCAAGATGTTCTTCGCCTACGCGCTCGGCAATTCCCTCTTCGCCGGACTGCGGCTCGGCGGGACGGTGATCCTCGACGCCGAGTGGCCCACCGCAGAGCGCGTCGCCGACATCGTCGAGCGGCACCAACCGAGCGTGATGTTCTCGGTGCCGACCCTGTATCTGAAAATGCTCCAGGCCGGGATCACCTGGCGTCTCGGGGGAGTCCGGCATTTCGTCTCGGCAGGCGAGGCCCTGCCTCCCAACGTGCGCCGGCTGTGGAAGGAGGCGACGGGGATCGCCCCCGTGTCCGGCTACGGCGCCTCCGAAACAATCGCGTTGGTCCTCTACTGCAACGACGACAGCAAGCTGCTGTCGCTCTCGCCGGAGGTCGAGCTGCGCGTGGCCCCGGGAAGCCCGGACATCGGCAAGACGCCGCAGCGCGTCTGGCTGCGTCACCGATCGGTCGCCCTCGGTTACTGGCAGCGCCCGCAGGCAGAGACCGACAGCTTCGACGCCGGGTGGTTTTCCCCGGGCGACCTGTTCCGGCGCTCAGGCTCGGGCAGTTGGGAGTTCTGCGGACGCGACGACGACATGCTGAAGATCTCCGGGCAATGGGTGAGCGTGCTCGACGTCGAGCAGTCGTTGATAGCGTGCACCGCCGGCAGCGTTCAGCAGCTCGCGGCGGTGGGCGATACGAGCCGCGACGGGCTGGGGTCGATCGCGTTGTTCGCGGTTGCGGTGCCCGGAAAAGAGACTGAAGCGCGGGAGCGAATCGAGGCCGGGATCGCCACGCTGCCGAAGATCAAGCGGCCGAGGCTGGTGAAGTGGATCGATGAAATGCCGTTCACGGCCACGGGCAAGCTGCAGCGGCGCAAGCTCAAGGACCTTCATCTCGCCGACGCCTTTGCATAAGGACCCCGACACGTCTCCGATGGGACACATTCTGATCGACACGCCGCCCGAGAGCCTCGGATCGGCTAAACATCCGGGGAAGCCGCAATCGCGGGAGGGCGCGCAGCAGGCGCCTGTCCAGGATCTGCGCGAGTGGCTCGCGCGCGTCGAGAAATTGGGCGAATTGATCCGCATCGCGCAACCGGTGAGCCGCGACGAGGAAATGAGCGCCGTCAGTTATCTCGTCGCGAAACAGCAGCCGTCTCCCGCCATCCTCTTCGAATGCGCGAGCGGCTTCGAGAAGAGTCCGATCGGCGCGCGGCTGCTCTGGAACATCCTGGGGCCGAGCTTGAAGCGCATCGCGCTCACGCTGGAGGAGCCGCCGGATACGCCTGTGGTTGAACTCATTCGCCGCGTGAAGGACAAGCTCAAGCGGCGGATTCCTCCGCGGGAGGTCTCGCGCGATCGGGCTCCGATTTACGAACACACCCTGTCGGGGACCGGGATCGACCTGGACCTGTTGCCGATTCCAAGGCATTGGCCCCTCGACGGCGGGCGTTATGCGGGCACCGCCGATGCGGTGATCACCCGCGACCCGGACAGCGGCTATCTGAATATCGGCACCTACCGGATGATGCTTCAGGGCAAGTCCGAGGTCGGCCTCTATCTTTCGCCGGGCAAGGATGCCCGCCTGCACATCACGCGCGCCTGGCAGAAAGGCGAGCCCATTTACGTTGCGGCCGCCTGGGGGATCGATCCCCTGTTCATGCTGGTGGGCTCGCAGACCTTCCCCAAGAACGTTTCCGAGTACGAGTTCGCCGGCGGCATAAAGGGCGAAGCCATACCCGTCGTGCGCGGTACGACGACCGATTTGCTGTTGCCGGCGAACGCGGAGCTCGTGATCGAGGGAATCATCCGGCCGAATTCGGTGAAAGCGGAGGGACCCTTCGGGGAGTTTCCGGGCTATTACGGCAGGCCGGAAGCGGGCGCTCCGCTGGTCGAAGTGACTGCTGTGCACCACCGCTCCAATCCCATCCTGACCAACGCCCTGATGGCCGACTACCCGTCGTGCGAGCAGAGCGGATTCTTCTCCATCATCCGGTCCGCCAAGATCTGGGATGACCTCGACAAGCTGGGCATCCCGGGGATCCGCGGAGTCTATTCGCATCCGGCGGCCGCCGGCGGCTTTGGAATGACGGTGATCAGCCTCGAGCAGCGCTACGCCGGTCACGCCGCGCAAGTTCTCGCTCTCGCGGCCCAGGTTCCGGGCGGCGCCTACTACACGAAATGGATCATTGCCGTCGACGAGGACATCGACCCGACCGACATGAACGAAGTCATCTGGGCCATGGCCAGTCGCTGCAATCCGGTCGATGACATCGATATTCTGCGCAACACCTGGAGCACCTGGTTCGATCCGACGCAGAACCCTCCGGAAAAGCGGCCCTACGGCTCGAAGGCGCTGATCAACGCCTGCAAGGAACACCGCTACCTGCCGGTGTTCTCCAAGCGGACCACGCTGCGCAAGGAAACCTACGACCGGATTGCCGCTCGCTGGAAGGAGCTCGGCTTGCCCGGGCAGGTTCCGCAGGTCAGAGCTTTCGAGGAGGACCGTGCAGTTGTCTATCACGAAATCGGCGGCTTTGAGCCCGGCCGCTGAAATGCTTACGGTTGAGCGAGCCGGCCGCGTCGCCGTTGTCACGCTATCGCACCCGCCGGTGAATGCGCTTGACGGCACGCTGGTTGCGCGCCTCGACGCAGTGCTCGATCAGATCGCCGACGATGACGATCTGACGGTGCTGCATATCCGCAGCGACCAGAAGGCCTTTTGCGCCGGCGCCGACCTTGCCCTGATGCGGTCGTGCTTCGCCACCGCCGACGGACCGGACGCCATGCTTAAGCTTGTGACTCGAATGCAGCGCCTCTTCGAGCGCATCGAAGCCTCGCCCGTCGTCGCTCTCGCCGAGATCGGCGGTGCGGCCTTGGGTGGCGGAATGGAATTGGCGCTCGCCTGCGACATTCGCGTTGCGGCAGCCGAGGCCAGGCTCGGTTTGCCCGAGGTGGGGCTGGGCCTCCTGCCCGGCGCCGGCGGCACGCAGAGATTGACGCGTCTGTGCGGGCGCGGCGTTGCCAACCGTCTGATTCTCGGCGCCGAGGTCATCGATGGAGCCGAGGCGGAACGGCTGGGACTCGTCCAATGGGCGCAGCCGCGAGAGAGGCTGGCCGACTGGACCCGGGATTTGGCGGAGAAAATTGCCGTTCTGCCCAAAGCGGCCGTGGCCGCGGCCAAGCGCTGCATCGCTGCACAAGGCGATCCGGCCCGCGATGGATTCGCCGAAGAGCTTGCCGCGAGCCGGCGCCTGTACGACCATCCCGAAACCCGCCGCAGGGTTTCCGAATTCCTGAATCGAAGCGCTACGCAGAGCCATTCCAAGGAGACACCATGAATCTGAACGACAAGATTGCCGTCGTCACCGGCGGCGCCTCGGGCATCGGCCAGGCGACCGCCGAGGCGCTGGCCGAGGGCGGAGCCACCGTGTGCATCGGCGATATCGCGCGCGAGAACGGCGAGGCCGTTGCCGCCGGCATCCGCAAGAAGGGCGGGAAAGCGGAATACGTTCACCTCGATCTCACCGACCGTGATTCCATAAAGAATTTCGCCGCTACGACCTTGCAGCGCTTCGGGCGCGTGGACATCCTGGTCAACGGCGCCGGCTGGGGCAAGACGACGCCCTTCGTCGAGAGCGACGACGCCTTCTGGGAAAAAGTCATCAATCTGAATTTCGTCGGCCCGATGCGGCTCACGAAAGCGCTGATACCGCAGATGTTCGAACGGAAATCCGGCAGGGTCGTCAACGTTTCGAGCGACGCCGGCCGGGTCGGCAGCCTCGGCGAGACCGTGTATTCCGGCGCCAAGGCGGGGCTCATCGGTTTCACCAAGGCTCTGGCCCGCGAAGGGGCCCGCTTCAACGTCACCGTCAACTGTGTCTGCCCGGGCCCGACCGACACGCCGCTTCTGGCCGCGGTCCCCGAAAAATACCGCGACGCCTTCATCAAGGCGATCCCGATGCGCCGCTTCGGCCGGCCCGCGGAGGTGGCCGCCGCGATCGCGTTTTTCGCCGGCCCGCAAACCGACTACATCACCGGCCAGGTGCTGAGCGTCAGCGGCGGACTCACCATGGCCGGCTGATGCGCCGCCGGCCCTACGAGGAATTCGATCATGAAGACAATACAACTCGCCAAGTACAAGGCTGCTCATTTTGCCTACTCGGTGTCCGGCAAGGTCGCCACCGTCACCCTGAACCGGCCGGAGCGCAAGAATCCGCTCACGACCGAGTCCTACGGCGAATTGCGCGATCTGTTCCGCGAGATGGTTTACGCCACGGATATCAATTCGGTGGTCATCACCGGCGCCGGCGGCAATTTCTGCTCCGGCGGCGACGTTCACGACATCATCGGCAAACTGGTGAAGATGGATATGCCGGAATTGATCCGGTTCACCCGGATGACCGGCGATCTGGTCAAGGCCATGCGCGCCTGCCCGCAGCCGATCATCGCCGCCATCGACGGCGTGTGCACTGGAGCCGGCGCCATGTTGGCCTGCGCTTCCGACCTGCGTTTCGGCACCGCCCGCAGCAAGCTCGCCTTCCTGTTCGTGCGCGTCGGTCTGGCCGGCGCGGACATGGGCGCGTGCACCTTGCTGCCGCGCCTGATCGGCTTGTCGCGCGCAGCCGATCTCCTGTATACGGGGCGCGTTGTCGGCGGCGAGGAGGCCGAGCGCTTCGGCTTCTACAACCGGCTGGTGGATCCGGAGCATGTGCTGGAGGAAGCCACGGCAATGGCCGTCAGCCTGGGCGACGGGCCCACGTTTGGCCACGCGATGACCAAGACCATGCTGTTCCAGGAATGGAGCCACGGGCTCAATGAATGCATCGAGGCCGAGGCGCAGGCCCAGGCGATTTGCATGAAGACCAAGGATTTCGAACGCGCGTATCACGCTTTCGTCGCCAAGCAGAAACCCGTATTCGAGGGCAACTGATGGCCGATACGAGCTACCTTGCCTGGCCGTTTTTCGACGACGGCCATCGCGATTTCGCGCGCGAGGTGGAGCGCTGGGCGGCGGAAGCGCTGCCGCGGTTGCTCGTCGGCGCGGAGGACAGCCCGGATGCCGTCTATGCGTGTGTCTCCCGGCTGGTGGCGGAATTGGGAAAGGCGGGATTGCTGCGGGTGTGCGTTCCAGGCGCCTATGGCGGCCTGCGCGAGAACCTCGACGTGCGGAGCTTGTGCCTTGCGCGCGAAATTCTCGGCCGGGCCTCCGGGCTTGCCGACTTTGCCCTGGCGATGCAAGGTCTGGGCAGCGTGCCGGTCACTCTTTACGGCAGCGAGGACCAGAAACGCTCCATCCTCCCACGAGTCGTGGCGGGGTCGGCGATCGCCGCATTTGCGCTTTCGGAGCCCGACGCCGGCTCCGATGTCGCCGCAATCACGACCGCCGCCGCGCGCGACGGCGATTCCTGGCGCCTCGACGGGATCAAAACCTGGATTTCCAACGGCGGCCTCGCCAGCTATTACGTTGTCTTCGCGCGATCCGGTGAAGCGCCGGGCGCGAAGGGCCTGTCCGCTTTCATCGTCGATGCGGACACTCACGGCCTGGATGCTTCCGAGCGCATCGAAGTCATCGCTCCCCACCCGCTGGCAACGCTGCGCCTGACCGGTTGCCGCGTTCCCGCAGACCGTCTCCTGGGCCGGCCCGGCGAAGGGTTCAAGATCGCGATGGCCACGCTGGATGCATTTCGCTCCACGGTCGGCGCCGCAGCACTCGGCTTTGCACGGCGCGCGATGGACGAGGCGACGGCGCGCGCTCTCAAACGGCGCATGTTCGGCCGCGCGCTGGGCGAGTTTCAACTGACCCAGGCGAAGCTCGGCGATATGGCAACGTCGATTGATGCCTCGGCGTTGCTGATCTACCGTGCCGCCTGGAGCAAGGATGTCCTGGGCGGGCGCGTCACGCGCGAGGCTTCGATGGCGAAACTGTTCGCCACCGAATCGGCGCAGCAGGTGATCGACGCGGCGGTGCAGATCTTCGGAGGACTGGGCGTGGTGCGCGGAATGACGGTCGAACGGCTCTACCGCGAAATCCGCGCGCTGCGCATCTACGAAGGGGCGAGCGAGGTGCTGAAACTGATCATCGGTTCCAAAACCCTGGAAGCGGCGGTGGAGTAGGAATCTCTGCACTGGAAACGCACAAGGAGACAGCCATGATGAAGCGCACATTCAACTTGCTCGTGACGGGGGCCGCCTGCCTGGCGGCTTTCGCGGCCGCGGCCCAGGAGCCGATCAAGGTTGGAATGGTGGTGGAGATGAGCGGTCCGTTCGCGGATATCGGCCGGCAGATCATGAACGGCGCTCGCGCCTACGTTAAGGCCAACGGCGACACGGTCGCCGGCCGCAAAGTCGAGCTCGTGGTGAAGGACACGACCGGAATGGCCCCGGACCTGGCAAGAAGGCAGGCGCAGGAGCTCATTACCAACGACAAGGTCGATTTTCTCGCGGGCTTCGGACTGACGCCCAACGCGCTCTCGGTCGCGTCGCTCGCCACCGAGGCGAAAAAACCGATGATCGTCATGAACGCGGCGACTTCGATCATCACGACGCGTTCTCCCTACATCGCCCGCGTATCCATGACCCTTCCTCAAGTCACCGCGCCGCTCGCCACCTGGGCCATCAGGAACGGGATCAGGCAGGTCTACACTCTGGTCTCGGACTACGGTCCGGGAATCGACGCCGAGACGCAGTTCAAAAAGACCTTCACGGCAGCCGGCGGCCAGATCGTCGGCGAGGTGCGCACGCCACCGAACAACCCCGAGTTCGCGCCGTTCCTGCAGCGGATCAAGGACGCGCGGCCCCAGGCGGTGTTCATTTTCCTGCCCCAGGGCGCGCAGCCGGTGGCGATCATGAAGGGCTTCGCCGAGCGCGAGCTCGACAAAGCCGGCATCCGGTTGATCGCCACCGGCGACGTCACCGAGGACAGCCTGATCGAGACCATGGGAGACGCTCCCCTGGGCGTGGTGACGACGCATCAATACTCGGTCGCGCACGACAGCCCGCAGAACC
This sequence comes from Gammaproteobacteria bacterium, assembly GCA_041493345.1. Lineage (GTDB taxonomy): Bacteria > Pseudomonadota > Gammaproteobacteria > Burkholderiales > SG8-39 > VBDM01. The sequence goes on from JBGPYQ010000080.1 coordinate 7,295, forward strand.
GGGCGTTCCTCAAGGCCTACGCCGAAATCGCCGGCCCGGGTAACCGGCCGAATTTCATGGCGGTCGGCGCCTGGGACGGGATGACCGCGATCTACGAAGTCATCAGGCGGATGAACGGCAAGATCGACGGCGATCGGGCGATGGAGGTCCTGAAAGGATTGAATATCGACAGCCCGCGCGGACCGATCACGATCGACCCTGTAACGCGCGACGTGATCCAGACGATCTACGTTCGCCGCGTCGAGAGGCTGAAGGACGGCAAGCTCTACAACGTGGAATTCGACCGGTTCGATAACGTCAAGGATCCCGGCAAATAGGCTGCCTCGTGGAGTAGGACAGCTCCTTACTTAACGTGGATGAGAAAGAGAGAACGAACATGTTCATGCGAATGATGACAGGGTTTGTAGCGGCGGCCGCCTTCCTGGCCGCCGTCCCGGCCGCGGCCCAGGAACCGCTCAAGATCGGAATGGTCCTGGAGATGAGCGGAGGGTTTGCGGATTTCGGCATGCAGATGATGAACGGCGCGCGTGCCTACATGAAGGTGCACGGGGACACGGTCGCCGGCCGCAAAGTCCAGTTGATCGTAAAAGACACGACCGGGGTGCCGGATGTCGCCAAGCGGGTCGCGCAGGAGCTCGTCACCAACGACAAGGTCGACTTCCTGGCGGGCTTCGGGCTCACGCCCAGCGCGCTTGCGGTCGCGTCCCTCGCGACCGAGGCCAAGAAGCCCATGATCATCATGAACGCGGCGACTTCGATCATCACCACGCGTTCGCCCTATATCGCCCGCGTGTCATTTACGCTGCCGCAGGTCACCGCACCGCTCGCCACCTGGGCGATCAGGAACGGAATCACCAAGGCGTACACTCTGGTCGCCGACTACGGGCCGGGAATCGATGCCGAGACGCAGTTCAAGAAAACGTTCACCGCCGCCGGCGGCCAGATCGTCGGCGACGTGCGCACGCCCATGCGCAACCCCGAGTTCGCGCCGTTCCTGCAGCGGATCAAGGACGCGCGGCCCCAGGCGGTGTTCGTCTTCCTGCCGGCGGGCGAGCAGGCGGTGGGCTTCATGAAGGGATTCGCCGAGCGCGAACTCGACAAGGCCGGCATCAAGCTCATCGCCACGGGCGACGTCACCGAGGACGGAGTTATCGAAGCGATGGGCGACGCCCCTCTGGGCGTGGTCACGACGCAGCACTATTCGGTTGCCCACGACAGCGCGCAGAACCGGACGTTCCTCAAAGCCTACGCCGAAGTCGCCGGCACGACTCAACGGGCCAATTTCATGGCGGTGGGCGCCTGGGACGGCATGGCGGCAATCTACGAGGTGACGAGGCGCCTGGGCGGCCGGATCGACGGCGACAAAGCGATGGAAGTCCTCAAGGGATTGAAGATCGACAGCCCGCGCGGGCCGGTTGTGATCGATCCCGTGACGCGCGATCCGATCGAGACGATCTACGTTCGCCGCGTCGAGAGGCTGAAGGACGGCAAGCTCTACAACGTCGAATTCGACCAGTTCCTGAACGTGAAGGATCCGACCAGGTAGGCCGCCGCGCCGCGCCGGAAAGAACGGGTGGCATCGCGCGGGCGCGTCGGACAGCCTCTTCGATAGCTCAGAGTATCGATGATCACCAGTCTGCTGGGCGTGCTGTTCGACGGGCTCGCCTACGGGATGCTGCTGTTCCTGATCAGCGTGGGTCTTTCGGTGACGCTCGGCTTGATGAACTTCATCAACCTCGCGCACGGCGCTTTCGGCATGCTCGGCGGCTACGTGTGCGTGGTCATATTGCAGCGCTGGGATCTGCCTTACTTCGTCGTGCTGCCAATGGCGTTCGTTGTTTCGGCGATGGCCGGATTGGTGCTCGAGCGGGTTCTTTACCGCTATCTCTACCGCCGCAGCCATCTCGATCAGGTGCTCGCCACCATCGGTCTGACCTTCATGGCCATCGCCGCCGCGACTTACTTTTTCGGGCCGCTGCAGCAGCCCTTGCAGGTTCCAAAATTCCTGTCCGGGCAGGTGAGCGTGCTCGGCGTCGATCTCAACATCTACCGCGGCTTTCTGCTCGCGGTCGGCGTCGCTCTCACCGTCGCGCTGACGCTGGCGCTGGAGCGGACGCGCTTCGGCGCTTCGGTCCGGGCGGCGGTCGACAAGCCCCGCGCCGCCGAGGGGCTCGGAATCCGCGTCGGCCTGGTGTTTCAGATCACGTTCGCGGTCGGTTGCGGGCTGGCCGGACTGGGGGGAGCGCTCGGCGTCCAGGTTCTCGGCCTCGATCCGGTGTTCCCGCTGAAGTTCATCGTGTACTTCCTGCTGGTCGTCGCGGTGGGCGGTACGAGCAGCCTCAAGGGCCCGCTCTACGCCGCTCTGCTCCTGGGCGTGATCGACGTCGCCGGGAAGTACTACGTACCCCAGATCGGTGCCTTCATCATCTACGCCATGATGGTGATCCTGCTTGTCGTCCGTCCGCAGGGTCTGGTGAGCAGGCAATGAGCGCCGCTCTCCCGCGTCCGTCCGCTTTCCAGATACGCGCAGCGGAGATCGTCTTCTGGCTGGTGCTTGCCGCGGGATTCTGGCTGTGGCCGGCCTATCTTGCCCTGTGGAGCCAGATACTGATCGCCGGCCTGTTCGCGCTTTCCTACGACCTCGTGCTGGGCTACGCCGGGATTGTCTCCCTCGGCCACGCGGCCTATTTTGGCGTCGGCGCCTATGCCGCGGGCGTGCTGTCCAGGCACGGGTGGGGCGAGCCTTTTTCGGGATTGCTTTTTGCGGCGTTCTGCGCCGGCGTGACGGGATTCCTGACGAGCTTTCTTGTCGTGCGCGGAAAGGATTTGACGCGGCTTATGGTGACGACCGGGATCGGCCTGCTGCTGTACGAGCTGGCGAACCGGCTTGCCGACATCACCGGAGGCAACGACGGCCTGATCGGCATGGAGATGAGCCCGGTGCTCGGCGTATTCCGCTTCGACATGTACGGACGGACCGCCTACGGCTACAGCCTGGCGGTGACCTTCGTCCTCTTTCTCGTGATGCGGCGCCTCGTGCACTCGCCGTTCGGGCTGAGCCTGCGCGGCATTCGCGACAATCCCGGGCGCATGCTCGTGCTCGGCTACCCGGTCCACCGCCGCGTGATCGCCGCCTATACGCTCGCCGCCGTCTACGCCGGCGTTGCCGGCGCGCTGCTCGCGCAGACGACCCAATTCGTCGGCACCGAGGTGTTCTCCTTCAACCGCTCGGCGGAAGTCATGGTGATGCTGATCGTCGGCGGCACCGGAATGCTCTACGGCGGGCTCGTCGGCGCGGCGGTGTTCATGCTCGCCCACCACTATCTTTCGGACATCAATGCCGTCTACTGGCAATTCTGGCTGGGCGCTTTTCTGATCGCCATCGTGATGTTCGGGCGCGACGGCGTTCTCGGCGCCTGCCTGCGCCTGGCCGGCGCCTGGAACCGCCGGAAGGCGGCAGTGAAGTCATGAGCGTCGCGCTGCGCACCTCCGGGCTTTCCAAGCACTTCGGCGGGCTTCGAGCCGTGAACGCCGTCTCCCTCAACTTGATGCAGGGGGAACGGCACGCCATCATCGGCCCGAACGGCGCCGGCAAGACCACGCTGATCAATCTGCTCACGGGGGTGCTGCGCCCTAGCGAAGGCGACGTGTTTTTGGGCGAAGAGCGCATCACGCGCCTGCGGCCGGACCAGCGCGTCAAGCGCGGCCTCGCGCGCACCTTTCAGGTCAACAGGCTGTTTCCCGAGCTGACCGTGCTGCAATCGGTGCTGCTTCCGATCTGCGAGCAACGCGGCGTGGCCACGAAAGCGTGGCGGCACCTGGACGCCTGCTCCACGGAGATCGCCCTGGCGCGAGAAATCCTGACGACCCTTAACCTCCGCCATATCGAGGGCGAGGCGGTGCGCGAGATCGCCTACGGCCAGCAGCGGCTGGTCGAGATCGCGCTCGCGCTCGCATGCAAGCCGAGCATCCTGCTGCTCGATGAACCGGCGGCCGGCGTGCCCCGCGGTGAAAGCCAGGCGCTGTTCCGCGCTATCGCGGACCTTCCCGGAGGCATGACGGTCTTGTTCATCGAGCACGACATGGATCTGGTGTTCCGCTTTGCGCAGCGCATCACCGTGCTGGTCTCGGGCGCCGTCCTGACCGAGGGCACGCCGCAGGAGATCGCGCGCGATGCGAACGTGAAGCAGGTCTATCTGGGGAAAACGCCGTGAGCGGCCCGCTGCTCGCCGTGGATGGTCTCGTGGCGGGTTATGGGAATTCGGTCGTCCTGGAGGACGTATCGCTGAGGCTCGCGCCGCGTGCAAGCCTCGCGTTGCTGGGGCGCAACGGTGTAGGCAAGACCACGTTGATCACGACATTGATGGGGCTCACGCGCATACACCGGGGAACGATCCGCTTCGACGGCGAAGACGTCACCGGCTGGCGGCCGTACCGCCGGGCGCTGGCCGGCATGGGCTGGGTCCCGCAGGAACGGGACATTTTCGCGTCGCTTTCTGTGGCCGAGAATCTTACCGTGATCGCCCGTTCCGGCCCGTGGACGCTTGCGCGCGTGTACGAGCTTTTCCCGCAGCTCGCCGAGCGCCGGCGCAACCTCGGCGGCCAGCTATCCGGCGGCGAGCAGCAGATGCTCGCAATCGGGCGCGCGCTGATGCTCAATCCGAAACTGCTTCTGCTCGACGAGCCCTTCGAGGGGCTGGCGCCGAACCTCGTCGCGGAGCTCGAGCACGCCATCGGCTTGATGACGGCCGAAGGCCTGGCCGCCTTGCTCGTCGAGCAGCACGTCGAGGCGGCATTGCGATTGTCGGAGACCGCGGTCGTACTCGAGCACGGACGGGTAGTGCACTTCGGGCCGAGCGCCGGGCTCAGGAACGACCGCGCGCTGCTGGAAAGACTCGTGACGCTGCGCGTGGACTGACTTGCCGGCCCCGACGCGTCAGGGAATCCGAAGCGTGTGTCTGTTGCCGAATCCCCTGGTGTTGTCGATCAAGGTGATGGTATCGGGATCGAGGCGGTAGTAAGCGCCTTTGTCGAGCGCCGCGCGCAGCGCGGCCGGCATTCCATCCAGCTCCCGCAGGAACGGAAATCGCCGGCGCAGCAATTCGCGGGCATGCGCCGCTTCGGCCGCTTCGCCGAGCCGGCATGCCCGGCCGGCGATCTGCAGTCCGCGGATCGCGCGAAAATCTTCGTAGTCCGGCGCGACGGTCGCCGCGACGCGGGAATTGCGCTCGATCGCAAGCGAGTGGCGCGTGCCGGGATCCGACGTCCAGTAGAACGAGAAGGCGTCCACCGCGAACATCACCGATGCCGCGTGCGCCGCGCCGTCGGCAACGGTCGCAAGCGACACGACGTGGTGGGCGTGCAGAAACGCCCGGATTTCCTCCTTGAGCGCGGCCTCGTCGATAGCAGAGCCGCTCCGAATCAGGCGAAGGCGCCGGCTTCGCGCATCGCGGCGTAATCCGCGTCCGAGAGCCCGAGAATCTCGCGGAACACCTTGTCGTTATCGGCGCCGAGCAGCGGGGCGGCCGACGTCACCTCACCGGGCGTTTCAGAGAGCTCGAATGCCGGTCCGCAATACGCGTGGTCGCCGATCACGGGGTGACGGCGCCGGCGCCAGTGTCGACGTGCGATGAGTTGTGGATCGGTAAACAGGTCGGCTATGGTATTGACGGGGTGAGCATGCACGCCGGCGCCCTGCAGCAGTGCGGTTGCGGCCGCGGCTCCGCGCTCGCGCGTCCATGCGCCGATGCCCGCGTCGATTGCCGCGGCGGCGCTCCTGCGGCCGGCGAGAGTGCTGAAGCGGGCGTCACGCGACCATTCGGGCCGGCCGATCGTCGCAGCGAGCGCCGCGAATTCTTCGTCGGACCAGCAGGAGAGGGCGATCCAGCCGTCCGACTCGCAGCGGTAGGCGCCGTGCGGCGCCGCGTCCGGATCGTCGTTTCCCACGCGCTCGGCGATACGGCCCGTGAGGTGGTATTCGAGCAGCGGCCCGGCGAGGAAGAGAAGGCCGGCTTCGTACTGCGAGATGTCGATGTGGGCCCCCGCTCCGGTGCGCCGCCGCTGTTCCAGCGCCGCGAGCACGGCCACCGCGCCGAGGGTGGAGGCGATGAAGTCGATATAGGGCCCGTACAGCACGGTCGGGGGGCCGCCGCGCTCCCCGGTGAGGCCGCAAACGCCGGCAAGCGCGGTGAGTTGTGACCCGAACCCCGGCGTGTCGGCGCGCGGGCCGGTCTGCCCCATGTTGCAGGTTGAAAGCATGATCAGCCCGGGATGATCGGCCTTCAAGGTATCGAATCCCAGGCCCAGCCGATCGATCACGCCGGGCCGCATGTTCTCGATGACGATGTCACCCCACCGGCACAGCCTGCGCGCCAGCGCCCGCCCTTGGGGATTCTTCAGGTCGAGCGTGATGCCCAGCTTCGAATCGTTGAAATAGGCGAAGCAGCCGCCGCCGTTGATTCCGGGTTTCCTGTCCTTGTA
>JBGPYQ010000068.1:0-14821 GCA_041493345.1 Gammaproteobacteria bacterium
CCGCATCGAAAGCGTTGGCCATGAGGCGGGCGAGCGTGGTCTTGCCGACCCCGGGCGGCCCCCACAGGATCATCGAATGCAGCTTGCCGGATTCGAACGCGAGCCGCAGAGGCTTGCCCGGCCCGAGAAGGTGCGGTTGCCCCACTACATCGCCAAGCGACGTCGGCCGCATCGCTTCGGCCATCGGCGGCTCCGGAGCAGGAGCTGGGAACAGATCGGTCATTCGCCGATCACGTCCGCGCCCTTGGGCGGCACGAAGCGAAACAGCGACGCATCCAGGCGGGGATTGCGCTGGAACGAAGTGAACCTGAGCACCGTGGTCTGGCCGAAGCCGTCGACGAGCTCCATGACCTCCGGACCGGAGAAGCCGAAACCCATGCGCACTTTCTCGAAGTTGCTTTCTTTGTTGCGCGGCAGTGCCTCCAGCCATTCGAGTCCGTCCCTCGTGCCCAGGTCGGAAAGGCGGAAAGCGCGCATGACCTCGTTGTTGCCGGCCAGCAGCGCCGCCGGCGTCGAGCCCAGCGCCTGGTCAAGCTTTCTGACCGTGACCTGGCTTAGATCCTCGTCGTAGATCCACACCTTGGCGCCGTCGCTGACGACGAGTTGCGCATACGGCTTCACGTAGGTCCAGCGGAATTTTCCCGGCCGCGAGAATGCCAGGGTCCCGCGCGACTCCTGCAGGAGCTTGCGGTCCCGGTCGAAGATTTTCTGCTCGAACTCGCTCCTCGCCGTGAGCGTGGTATTGATGAACTCGGCGAGGCGCTCGAGGCTCGACGCCGATGCCGCGAGAGGCACCGCGAGAATCAGCGCGCAGACACCCGTACGTAGACCGGGATGAACCATTCGGGCGGCTATTCCGCCTTGGCGGGGACCAACACTTCGCGATTGCCGTTGGTCTGCATTGCGGAGACGAGTCCCGCGTGCTCCATCTGCTCGATGAGGCGCGCGGCGCGGTTGTAGCCTATGCGAAGGTGGCGCTGGACCAGAGAAATCGACGCTCGCCTCGTGCGCAGCACGATCTCCACAGCCTGGTCGTAGAGCGGATCGGCCTCGCCGCCCGGCTCGCCCATGCCGAGCTCGGCGCCGCCGAGCGCTTCGTCGGCATCGAGCAGCCCGTCCACATACTCGGGCCGACCAAGCGATTTCAGATATTCGACGACTTTGAACACTTCATGGTCGGCCACGTAGGCTCCGTGCACACGCTGCGGCATGCCGGTGCCGGGCGGCAGAAACAACATGTCGCCCTGTCCGATCAGCGATTCGGCGCCCTGCTGGTCGAGAATGGTGCGCGAATCCACCTTGCTCGAGACCTGGAAGGCAATGCGCGTCGGGATGTTGGCCTTGATGAGCCCCGTGATGACGTCGACTGACGGACGCTGCGTCGCCAGAATCAGATGGATCCCCGAAGCGCGCGCCTTCTGCGCCAGGCGCGCGACCAGTTCCTCAACCTTCTTGCCCGAGACCATCATGAGATCGGCCAGCTCGTCGATGATGACGACGATGTACGGGAGCTTCTCCAAGGGCTGCGACTCGCCCGCATCAAGCGTGTTCGGGTCCATCAGCGGACTGTCCGATTTCTCCGCGTCGGCCACCTTGTGGTTGTAGCCGGAGAGATTGCGCACCCCGATCCAGGACATCAGCCGGTAGCGCCGCTCCATCTCCCCCACGCACCAGGCGAGCGCATTGGCGGCCTGCCTCATGTCGGTCACAACCGGCGCGAGCAGATGCGGAATATCCTGGTACATCGACAGCTCGAGCATCTTCGGATCAACGAGGATGAGCCTTACTTCGCGCGGCTCGGCCTTGTACAGGAACGACAGGATCATGGCGTTGATCGCGACCGACTTGCCCGAACCGGTGGTGCCGGCGACCAACAGGTGCGGCATTCTGGTGAGATCGGCGATTACGGGGTTGCCGGCGATGTCCTTGCCCAGCGCAAGCGTCAGCGGCGAGCGCAGCTCGTGGTAGGCCTGGGAGCTTATGATCTCGGCCAGGCGCACGGCTTGCCGGTGCGGATTGGGAATTTCCAGGCCCATGCACGACTTGCCGGGGATGGTCTCGACCACGCGGATACTGTAGACCGACAAGGCGCGCGCAAGGTCCTTGACGAGACTGACGATCTGGCTGCCCTTCACGCCCACGGCGGGCTCGACTTCGTAGCGCGTGATCACCGGTCCGGGGTAAGCGGCCAGCACCTTGACCTGCACCCCGAAATCGCCGAGCTTTTTTTCGATCAGTCGCGAGGTATATTCGAGAGTTTCGGCCGACAGCACCTCGAGGTCCGACGCAGGTTCGTCAAGAAGCTTGATCGGGGGCAGGGGCGTGTCAGGCAGCTCCCTGAACAGCGGTTCCTGCCTTTCCTTTTGCACGCGCGGGGACTTCGGAATCTCCATCAGGGGCGGTTCGATGCGCAGCGGCGCATGGTCTTCGATCAGCAGCTCACGCTTTTCCCCGACTGCCGCCTCGCGCTTCTCGGCGGCGATCTCTCCCGCTTTCCGGTCCCGCCAGCGGCTCGAGGTGTTGAGCACGCGAGCGTAGAGCCATTCGAGCGCGGCGCCGAACGCCTCCATGACCGCCACCCACGAAAGGCCCGTGAACAGCGACAGGCCTACGGCGCACAGCGTCAGCAGGATCAGGCTTGCGCCGGTAAAACCGAAGGTGGCAGACAGCACCTTCCCGACGACCGCACCGATCATTCCGCCGGGTGCGAGCGAGAGCGCGGCTTTTATCGAGTGCAGGCGCAGCGCCTCGATGCTGCTCGAGGCGACAAGAAGCACGGCGAACCCTGCAAGCGCGATCACAAAGGGGCGTCGATCGCTTATCGAGCTGCCATCGAGCCGGCGGTAACTCCATAGCACCGCGTATACCAGCAGTACAACCCACCACCAGGCGGAGACCCCGAAAAGATACAACAGGAGATCCGCAATCCAGGCGCCCACCCTGCCGCCCGCGTTGCGGATATCTGCGGCCGCGGCGCTATGCGACCAGCCCGGGTCAGCTCCGCTGAACGTGGCAAGGACAAGGGCAACATAAAGCGCGGCCGCGACCAAAACGAACCATTTCGATTCGCGCAGCAACGCGGCAACCTTGCCTGGAAGGGGGGCTGGGTTCTCTTTCAAGGAACCTCTGATAAAGTCAGACCGCTGATAGCAATGGCTCAGGCACCCAAGGCCTTTGCGCCGACCACAATCGCTGGGGCCGCAGGCGGGGACGCCTTGCCGATGCGGGAATTTTAGCAGATGCCCGCCAACACTCCCAGAATCCGGGCGCCCGGCGGTTCAGGAATTTCTTGAGCCTTCCCGCCGGGCCTAAGGCAGGAAGAATCTCGCCCGGCAACGAGCCCTCAATCCACCACCGGCACGATGTTGTCACGCAACAGGATCGACCCGGCGCGAACCTCGATGAAGCCGCCGGCCTGCAGGTCCTTCATGACACGGCTCACCATCTCGCGTGAAGCTCCGATCATCTTCGCGATGTCCTGTTTTGCAATTTTTTTCGTCACTACTTTCTGGCCGTCAACAATTTCCGACATCTCAAGCAACAACCGCGCTACTCTCCCATAGACGTCCATCAGCGCGAGGCTGCCGATCTTCTGGTCCGCTTCGCGCAGCCGCTTGACCAGCCCGCGCACCACCGTCATGGTCATGTCGAAGTTCTCGGACAGGCATTTCTTGAAATCGCGCTTCGAAAGCATGAGAATCTCGCATGACTCGGACGCCACCACGCTCGCAGAGCGAGGATGATCGTCGAGCAGGCCCATCTCGCCAAAATACTCGTTCGGGCCGAGAATCGCGAGGATCACCTCACCCCCATCGTCGTCGCTCATCAATACCTTCAACCGGCCGGAAATGATGATGTAAAGGCTTTCGGTCGGATCGCCGGCTGCGATGATCGTGGTGCCACGGGAAAAGCTTTTGCGGCCCACCACGGAGGTGAGTATGGCAAGCTGCTGGTCGGACAGCATGGAAAAAAGCGGGACATTGCGCAGCAGCACGGTTGATACCTGCGCAGCGCCCGCCATCTGTCTTCCGCCTAGGGGACCGGCTGTCACAAAGCCATTTTACCAGACCTGAAAATATTGGCTCGCGGCGGGATGCCCCCTCAACGGCACCACGGCGGGCCGGATTCGTCGGGTTATAATTTGCTCTAGCCTTTGAATCTGCATTTCTCGTCCCGACAATCGGAATATGCCCAGAAAAAACAAGCATTGCCGCCTGCTGATCCTGGGATCGGGGCCGGCGGGCTACACGGCCGCGGTCTACGCCGCCCGTGCAAACCTCAAGCCCGTGGTCATCACCGGTCTCGCGCCCGGCGGGCAACTGATGACGACAACCGATGTCGATAACTGGCCTGCGGATGCAACCGGAGTTCAGGGTCCGGAGCTGATGGATCGGTTTCAGAAACACGCGGAGCGTTTCGAGACCGAGATTGTTTTCGATCAGATCCACACCGCCCACGTCGGGGAAAAGCCGATACGCCTGGAGGGCGACGCAGGCGAGTACACGTGCGATGCGCTCATCATCGCCACCGGAGCGTCCGCCCGCTACCTCGGGCTCGACTCGGAGAGCAGGTTCATGGGCAAGGGTGTGTCCGCATGCGCAACCTGCGACGGATTCTTCTACAAGGGCCAGGACGTCGCCGTCGTCGGCGGCGGCAACACCGCGGTCGAGGAAGCGCTTTACCTTTCGAATATCGCGCGCCAGGTCACGGTGGTCCATCGGCGGGACAAGTTCCGCGCCGAGAAGATTCTCCAGAAGAAACTGTTCGACAAGAAAAACGTCACAATGCGGTGGAACCACGTGCTGGACGAAGTCCTCGGCGACGCCAAGGGGGTGAGCGGCGTGCGCATCAAGGACGCGCAAACGGGCACCGAGGAAAAGCTCGATGTGCAGGGACTTTTTATCGCAATCGGGCACACACCGAATACCGCGATTTTCGAGGGACAACTGGAAATGCGGGGCGGATACATCATCACGCGGGGCGGCACCGAAGGCAACGCCACCGCAACCAGCGTTTCAGGCGTGTTTGCCGCCGGCGACGTCCAGGATCACATCTACCGTCAGGCGGTGACCAGCGCCGGAAGCGGATGCATGGCGGCGCTCGACGCGGAGAAATTCCTCGAGGGCCTGCCTTGACCCTCGCGCAGAGAATCGCGCCGGCCGAACCTCCGGCATATTCCCGATGGACAAGATCTTGCGCAAGCGCGTGAAAAACGAACTGCCCGAGGACGAGGTTGCGCTTTTTCGCGAGGCAGCGCGCGGCACCACGCCCATTGAGGTTTCCGCGCGCGCCCGGCTGCAAGCCCAGTCGCCGCCGCCGCTGCCGGTCCAGTCTCTGCTCGATGCCCACACTACGCTTGCCGAGAGCGTGATCGGTCCGATCCCGTGGGACCAGTCACTCGACACCGGGGAAGAGATCCAGTTCCTTCGTGACGGCCTGGGCCGCGACGTGCTGCGCAAGATGCGGCGGGGGCACTGGGTAGTGCAGGACCATCTCGATCTGCACGGCGTGAATCGAGAGCAGGCGCGGGGGCTGCTCGCCGGCTTCCTCCCCTCCTGTCTCAAGCGTGGCCTGCGCTGCGTGCGGGTGGTGCACGGAAAGGGCCTGCGCTCGCCCAACCGCGAACCGGTCCTGAAGGGAGTAGTCAGGCAGTGGCTGGCCCGGCGCGATGAGGTGCTCGCGTTCTGCGAGGCTCCCGCGAACCAGGGGGGCAGCGGAGCCCTGCTCGTGCTGCTGAAATCGGGGACCCGGGCCCGCGTCCCGGGCCGCTAAATCGCCGCCTCGCCGGTTTCGCTCGTGCGGATGCGTACCACCTGCTCCACCGACGTCACGAAAATCTTGCCGTCGCCGATCTTGCCGGTGCGCGCGGACTTGATGATGGCTTCGATGGCGCTCTCGACCATCTTGGCGGTCACGACAACCTCGATCTTGACCTTCGGCAGGAAATCCACCACGTACTCCGCACCCCGATACAACTCGGTGTGTCCCTTCTGGCGTCCGAATCCCTTTACTTCCGTCACGGTCAGACCGGTGACTCCAACCTCGGCGAGCGCTTCGCGCACCTCGTCGAGCTTGAAGGGCTTCACCACAGCTTCGATTTTTTTCATCCCGACCTCTCACCATTGTTACTAGCCCGGCAAGTATAACAAACGCCAGTCCCCGCAATCAAAACGGGGTGTCGAAACCCGGCTTCACGGATCATGGCAAGCGATCACTCGTATCTTTCGCGGTAGCGGGAAGTAATGGGGTAACGCCAGTCCTTGCCGAATCCGCGCTGCGTGATGCGGATGCCGATGGGCGCCTGGCGGCGCTTGTATTCGTTGCGGTGGATCAGTTCGACGACACGCTTCACGTCTTGCGCATCGGACCCCTGCGCAACAATCTGCGCGGGGCTGGTGTCGTATTCCATATATGCGGTGACGATCGGATCGAGCGCCTCATAAGGGGGCAGGCTGTCCTGGTCGGTCTGGTTCGGGCGCAGCTCCGCCGACGGAGCCCGGGTGAGTATGCGTTCCGGAATCGCGCGGCCGAGGCCGTTGCGGTAGCGGCAGAGGCGGTACACGAGGGTCTTTGAAATATCCTTGATCACGGCGAACCCGCCGGCCATGTCGCCATAGAGCGTGGCATAGCCGACCGCCATCTCGGACTTGTTGCCCGTGGTTAGCACGATCGCGCCGGACTTGTTCGACAGCGCCATCATGATGGTGCCGCGGATTCGCGCTTGAAGGTTTTCCTCGGTAGCGTCCGCCGGCAATCCCGCGAACTCCTTGGCCAGCGACGCGAGAAACGCGTCGAACACGGGCTGGATGGGAATCTCGTCGTAAGCGACCCCGAGATTCTTCACGAGCTCGCGCGAATCATGGACGCTCATGTCCGCGGTGAACTGGGAGGGCATCATCACGGCCTTGACGCGTCCCGGCCCCAGCGCGTCGCAAGCAATGCACAACGTCAGAGCGGAATCGACGCCCCCGGAGAGACCGAGCAGCGCTCCGAGAAACCGGTTCTTGCCGAGGTAATCGCGCACGCCCAGGCACAACGCCTTGTAAACCTCGGCCTCGAGCGACACCTCCTTCTCCACCGCGCCGGGCTGCGGGTCGCCCCCTGACACCGTCACCAGCCCCAGGGCCTCCTCGAAAAGCGGTAGCTGACTCGCCACCTCGCCCTTGCGATTGAGCGCGAACGAGGCGCCGTCAAACACAAGCTCGTCCTGGCCACCCACCATGTTGGCGTAAATCAGCGCGATGCCGGTCTCGGCAACGCGTTCGCGCATCACGTCGTAGCGCGAATCCTGCTTGCGCATGTGGTAAGGCGAAGCATTCAGGACTAGCAGCACCTGCGCCCCGGCATCCCGCGCCGCCCGCGGTGCCTTGGCCTCCCACACGTCGGCGCAGATATTGATTCCGACGCTCACATTGTCGGCCCGGGGCCGCGCGGTGAGCGGCCCTTGCAAACCCCAGGTGTCCTCGCAGATATTGACGCCGAAGCTGAGCTCGCCGACCCGGAACACGCAGGGGCTGTCGCCGGGATTGAAGTAGCGCTCCTCGTCGAACACGGTGTAATTCGGGAGCGTGTGCTTGTGGTAGGTGGCGATGATTCTCCCGTTCTCGACTACCGATGCCGCGTTGTAGCGCCCGGACTCCGTCTGATGGGGATGACCGACTACCAGCGTGATTCCGGTCACCTTACGCGCGAGATCGTCGAGCGCGCTCTCGCAATCGCGGTAAAAGCCATCGCGCAGCAGCAGATCCTCGGGCGGATAGCCGCAAAGCGCAAGCTCCGGGGTAAGTAACAGGGCCGCGCCGGCCGCGCGCGCGCGATCGCAATACTCCAGGATCTTCCCGGAATTGCCGGCGAGGTCGCCGACGATGCAATTGATCTGGGCGATCGCGATTTTGACGGAACTCGGCATGGCGGCAAGTTTAGCACCCGGACCCATGCGTACGCGCCGCGCGGGCCTCTATAATCCCGCACCATGAGCACGATGCCTCGTCCCCGGCTGCGAGTCCGGATCGCGCAGATGCGGCGTCACCCGGGAGCAGGTTGATATGAAGGAAGACACGCCCTCGGTAAGGGTCGTCGATACGCTCGGAAACATCGAGCCGGATGCGTGGAACGCCCTCGCCGGCGGGCACCCCTTTTTTCGCCACGAATTTCTTCACGCCCTGCACCAGACGGGCTGCGCCTGCGAGCGCACCGGCTGGATGCCGCAATACCTGACGCTCTGGCAGGGACCGTCGCTCGTAGGCGCGATGCCGCTATACCTCAAGTCGCACTCCTACGGCGAATACGTGTTCGATTGGGCCTGGGCGGAAGCGTATCACCGCCATGGGCTCGAGTACTATCCCAAGCTGCTCGGCGCCATACCGTTCTCGCCGGTCACCGGTCCGCGCCTGCTCGCGCGGGACGGCGCCACGCGCGCGCTTCTCGTTCGCGCGGCCCTGCAGCTTGCGCGAAAAGTCTCATCGCTGCACGTACTGTTTGCGCAGGAACCCGAGGCGCGCGAGATGGAAGCGGCGGGCATGATGCTGCGCCGGTCGGTCCAGTTCCACTGGGAGAATCGCGACTATGCGAGCTTCGAGGGGTTTCTCTCGGACCTGGTCTCCGCCAAGCGCAAGAAAATACGCCAGGAGCGTCGCAAGGTACTGGAAACGGGCGTGCAATTCCGGCGGCTGGTCGGTTCAGAGATCCGCGATGAGCACTGGAGTTTTTTTGCGCGCTGCTACAACGGCACCTATCGCGCGCATCATTCGACGCCGTACCTGAATATCGCCTTCTTCCGGCGCCTGGGAGAAGCGATGCCCGGGAATGTGCTCCTGGTCCTCGCCGAACTCGACGGAAGGCCGGTCGCGAGCGCGCTCAATATTTTCTCGCAGACAACGTTGTACGGGCGCTATTGGGGCTCCGTCGGGCACGTGCCGCTGCTTCACTTCGAGACCTGCTATTACCAGGCGCTGGAGTTCTGCATCGAGCGCAAAATTAAGATATTCGAGGGCGGCGCGCAGGGCGAGCACAAGCTCGCGCGCGGCTTCATGCCGGTCCAGACCTGGTCGGCGCACTGGCTCAAGCACCCGCAATTTGCGGACGCGGTGGAGAAGTTTCTCGCGCGCGAGGCAGCCGGGGTCGAACTCTACGCGGACGAACTGAACGAGCGCAGCCCGTTCCGTCGGGAGGCGCCCCCCGGAACGGAGAGCGCATAGATCAATCGGGAGATTCGAGACTTACTTGCTCTTCGGAGAACCGCAGAGTAGCGCGGCAAGCTGACGCGCAGGGCGTTGCACCGGCGCCGCACGCGATGGCGCCGGCGACGCCTGCGATGGCATATAGGGCGAATTGAAGATCGGGTCGATGCTCTTCGTTCCCTGGTTCGAGCGCGTCAACCGGTCGCGCTCGCCATTGCCGGGCCGGCGCTCGCGCGCGCCCGGATCGCGGCGGCTGCGCGACGCGCCCATGATTGACGGGGCCACGCTGAGCTCCGGCTCGAATCCCGGAACGATTTTCCGGGTGATGTCCACCTTGATCATCTTCTCGATCGCGTCCAGCCTTTCGTGTTCCTCCGCGCACACCAGCGAAATGGCCTCGCCGCTCGCTCCGGCCCGGCCGGTACGGCCGATGCGGTGAACGTAGTCCTCGGGAACGCCCGGCAGCTCGAAGTTCACCACGTGCGGCAGGTCCTCGATGTCGAGTCCGCGCGCCGCGACGTCGGTCGCCACCAGCACGCGGACCTTTCCTGATTTGAAATCGGCGAGCGCCTGCAGCCGCTCGGGCTGGGTCTTGTCGCCATGGATCGCCGTCGTGTGAATGCCGTCGCGGTTGAGCTGGTAGGCGAGACGGTTTGCGCCGATGCGTGTCGAGGTGAATACGAGCACCTGGCGCAGATCGCGGGACTGGATCACGTAGCCAAGCAGCTCGCGCTTGCGCTCGCGCCTGACCGGATGCACCAGGTGGGTGACCGATTCCGCCGCGGCGTTGTTCCGCGCGACCTGCACCAGCACCGGATCATGCAGGAACGAATCGGCGAGGGTGCGGATTTCCCCGGTAAGCGTCGCGGAGAACAACAGGTTCTGGCGCTGCTTCGGCAGCAACGCCATGATGCGCTTCACGTCCGGAATAAAGCCCATGTCGAGCATGCGGTCGGCCTCGTCGAGCACGAATGCCTCGACACGCTGGAGAATCACGGCCTTCTGCTGCACGTGGTCGAGGAGCCGCCCCGGCGTCGCCACCAGGAATTCGACGCCCTGGCGAAGCGCCGCGGTCTGCGGCTTCATGTCGATGCCGCCGAACACGACGGTGCTGCGCAGCGCGACGTATTTGCCGTAGGTGCGCACGCTTTCCTCGACCTGCGCCGCAAGTTCCCGCGTGGGGGTGAGGATCAGCGCACGCACTGGATGCCGCGCCGGCGACGCACTCGTGTTCGCATGCGGCGCCAGGCGCTGCAGGAGAGGCAGCACAAATCCGGCGGTCTTGCCGGTGCCGGTCTGCGCACCGCCCATGACATCGCGTCCCTGCAGGACCAGAGGAATCGCCTGCGCCTGAATCGGCGTCGGCTCGGTATATCCCTGCTCCGCAACCGCCTTCAGCAGCTCGGGCAGCAATCCCAGATCGGCAAAACTTGGCAAACGAAATATCTCCTTCCGTCCCTGGTCCGGGCCGGAGAAGCATCAACCAATGGCGGGAAGTTCGCGGACAAGGCGGGTGACGACCGGCAGCATTATAGCAAACAAGCTCCAGCCGGGCTGCAAGGCGGCAACGGGAAAGCGGGTATGCCCGCGGGCAAAACCACTCATTTCACTCCATGCCGCGCCAGCGCCCAGGCAACGTGCTCGCGCACCAATTCCGACGGATCCTCCGCGCGCAAGCGCAGTGCGGCGATTACGCGCTCGCCCGTGGGCGCATTGCCCAGGCCTACGGCGAGATTGCGCAGCCAGCGCTCGTAGCCGATCCGCAGAATCGCGCTGCCCGCCATGCGGCTGCGGAACCGGCTTTCGCTCCAGGCAAAAAGGTCGGCCAGTTCGGCGCAGTCCAGGCCGTTGCGCACGCGGAAATCCGGCTCCGGCGTAACCTCGGCATACCGGTTCCAGGGACAGACCAGCTGGCAGTCGTCGCAGCCGTAGACGCGGTTGCCGATGAGAGGCCGCAGTTCGACCGGGATGCTGCCCTTCAGCTCGATGGTCAGATAGGAGATGCAGCGGCGCGCATCGACCTGGTACGGAGCGACAATCGCGCGCGTTGGGCAGATGTCGATGCACTTGACACAGCTGCCGCAGTGCTCGGCGACCGGTGTGTCCACGGGCAACGGGAGGTTTGTGTAGATCTCGCCGAGAAAGAAAAACGAGCCCGCCTCGCGCGAAAGCAGCAGCGTATGCTTGCCGCGCCAGCCCAGACCCGCTTTGCGCGCGAGTTCAACTTCCATCACCGGCGCGGAGTCGGTGAATACACGGTAGCCAAAATCGCCGATCTCGTTTTCGATTTTGCCTGCGAGTCGCTGCAGACGTCCCCGCAAGACCTTGTGGTAGTCGCGCCCGAGCGCGTAACGGGCAATGAAGGCCTTGCTCCCGTCCTCCAGAATCGTTTGGCTGCCCGCCGCCTCCGGCCGGTAGTCCATGCGCGCGGAAATAACGCGCAAAGTGCCGGGCACGAGCGCCGCGGGCCGGGTCCTTTTGGCGCCGTGCTTTCGCATATAATCCAACTCGCCATGGAAGCCGCGCTCTAGCCATGCAGCGAGGCGCGGTTCCGCTGCCGAAAGATCGGTATCGGCGATCCCGACCGCCTGGAACCCCAGTTCGCGACCCCATGCCCTGATGGCGGCGGCAAGCATGGCGAAATCGGCGGGTCGTTTTCGCCGTCCCCGGCGCACTGCCTTCACGTGACTCATTCTTCGAATCATATCCAGTCGCCCCAGCGCGCGCACCGGACCGCGCACCTGCCGGACGAGGCGGCGACGGCGCGGCTGGGGGCGCGGCTTGCCCCATGCCTTGCGCCCGGAATGCGACTCTACCTTTGCGGCGAACTCGGCACCGGAAAAACGACCCTGGTTCGGGGACTGCTCAGAGCCCTCGGGTTCCGGGGCCGGGTCAAGAGCCCCACGTACGCGCTAGTTGAACTTTATGTGGTTTCTAGATTACACTTGTACCACTTTGATTTTTATCGGTTCGTCGATCCAAAGGAATGGAGCGATGCGGGACTGTCTGAATACTTCGCCAGCGACGGCGTGTGCGTCGTCGAATGGCCGGAAAAGGCGGGCGGCACCCTTCCGCCGCCCGATATCGAACTCACGCTCACGCACGCCGATAAGGGGCGAGACGTGCGCATCCGCTCCCTCAGCGAATCGGGACAGCGGTGCGTAACGAGATTGGCAGACAATTGAACGTCGGCGCGAACCGGCTGCTGCGCCTCGCGCTCATCGGATTTGTCGTCCTGCTGCTTTCCCAGTTCTTCGTTGCCATCGCGCGCTCGGCGGAGCCGATACGAGCCGTCCGCGTCTGGCCTGCCCAGGACTACACGCGCCTCACGATCGAATCGAGCGAGCCGATCCGTCACAACCTGCTCATGTTGAAAGACCCGGGGAGGCTCGTGCTCGACCTCGAGGACGTCGATCTGCCAAGCGCCCAGCGGGAACTCGCCGGCAAGGTCCCGCCCATCGATCCCCACATAGCCAATTTGCGGGCGGGACAGTTCAAGCCCGGCGTGGTGCGCGTCGTGCTGGATCTCAAGATCGGGGTCAAACCGCAGATCTTTACGCTCGCGCCGGTCGGCGATTACGGGCATCGCCTGGTGCTGGATATTTATCCGGCCGAACCGGTCGACCCGCTCATGGCGCTGCTGCAAAAACCCGACCTGAAACTCGACGAGTCACTCGGCAAGCTCTTGGGGCAAATCCGTCCCCCGGAACAGAAGCCCGGTGCTGCGTCCGGCGACAGGCAAGCCAAACCGTCCGCCAGGGAACCGCCCAAGCCCGTGGTCAACCGCCTCGTCACGATTGTTATTGACCCCGGGCACGGCGGCGAGGATCCCGGAGCCAAGGGGCGCCGCGGCACGTATGAAAAGAACGTCACCCTGACGATCGCGCGCAAACTTAAGACCCTGGTCGATGCCGAACCCAACATGCGCGCGCTACTCACCCGCGACGGTGACTACTTCATTCCGCTGGATAATCGCGTCGAAAAGGCGCGCCGCATCAAGGCCGATCTTTTTGTCTCGGTCCACGCCGACGCCAATACCAAGACCAAGGTAAGCGGCTCGTCGGTGTTCGCCCTGTCGGAGCGCGGCGCCACCAGCAAGACCGCGAAAATACTCGCTCAGAGGGAAAATAACTCCGACCTGATTGGCGGCGTGAACCTCAAGGTCGAGGACCGCTACGTCCGCATGACGCTCGCCGATCTGAGCCTGACGGCGCAGATCAGCGACAGCCTGAAGCTGGGCCGCGCGGTGCTGGGAGAGCTGGGTGGCGTCAATCCCCTGCACAGGGACGAGGTCGAGCAGGCGGGGTTTGCCGTCCTGAAGGCGCCGGAAATTCCCTCGATTCTCGTCGAGACGGCGTTCATCAGCAATCCGGACGAGGAGCGGCGTCTGACCGACGAGGCTTACCAGGAAAAAATCGCTCACGCGATCTTGCGCGGCATCAAGCGCTACGTCGCCAAAAATCCGCCGCTCTCCCGTCCCACCCTCGCCGCCAGCTCACTCAACTGATCACACCCGCGATGCCCGGTGGCGCCACCGGGCACACGATATACGCGTGAGCGGGGATGTGTACGGTTCAGGATCCTGCTTTGTACAGCCTGTGCCGAATGTACTCGACGACGAGCGGCACCATTGACAGGACAATGATGCCGAGGATCACCAGCGTCAGGTTCTGCTTGACCATCGGCACGTTTCCGAACCAGTAACCGGCATAGAGCAGCGAAAGCACCCACGCCAGCGCTCCGGCCAGGTTGTAGGCGGTGAAGCGCACATAGTTCATGCGCGCAATGCCGGCCACAAAAGGCGCAAAGGTCCGCAAGATCGGAATGAAGCGCGTGATGACGATGGTCTTGCCCCCGTGCCTTTCGTAGAACGCGTGCGCCCGGTCGAGCGCCTTGCGGTTGAAGAATCGCGACTGCTCCCAGTGGAAGACCTTCGGCCCGAGAAACCATCCGATCGCGTAATTGACGGTATTGCCGAGCACGGCGGCGGCCACCAGCAGCAGCGCAAGCAGATGCACTTCGAATCCGCCGGTCGCGCCGAGCGCCCCCGCGACGAACAGCAGTGAATCGCCGGGAAGAAACGGCGTCACCACCAGTCCGGTTTCGCAAAAGATGATCGCGAACAGCAGCAGGTAGATCCAGGCGCCGTGTTGCTGCAGCAGCGTGGCGAGATGGCGGTCAAGGTGGACCAGCAGGTCCCAGCCGTAGAGCAGAATTTCCACCGCGGCATTCTATCGCGTTCGCCCTATAATTGAACCTTGCACCGGCTCGGCACGGACGCAGAAGCGCCGGTCATCCCGTGCAAATAACACAGTCCTCTCTCATGCCGTCTATCCGCCCGCTGCCCGAGACGCTGATTAGCCAGATCGCTGCGGGCGAGGTCGTCGAGCGGCCAGCCTCAGTGCTGAAGGAATTGCTCGAGAACAGCCTCGACGCCGGGGCCACGGACGTCGGCGTCGCGCTCAACGAAGGCGGCATCAAGCAGATCCGAGTCGTCGACAACGGCTCGGGCATCGGACAGGAAGACCTCGTGCTTGCGTTCGCGCGGCACGCGACCTGCAAGATAGCGTCGCTCGCAGACCTCGAGCAAGTGCGCTCGCTGGGGTTTCGCGGCGAAGCACTCGCGAGCATCGCCTCGATCG
>JBGPYQ010000064.1:0-14977 GCA_041493345.1 Gammaproteobacteria bacterium
CGGCCGAGAATGAAGACGAAGCCGAGCACGCCGACCAGCGGCGGCAGGATCATCGGCAGCATCGTGAGATAGGAAAAGAGATTCCGGCAGGGAAACTCGAAGCGGATGATGAGGAACGCGACTGCGATCCCGATCACCGAGGTCGTGATGACCGTCGCGACTCCCAGCACCAGGGAGTTCCACAGCGAGCGCAAGTAGTACCCGTCCGTGAAGAACTCATGAAAGTTCGCGAGAGTGAGCCGGCCGGCCTCGTTGGAGAAGGCATCGTAGAAAATCCGCGTGAGCGGGTATAGAACGAAGAGGATGAGAAACGCCCAGATCAGGCCGAAACCGATCATGGCGCTTGTCGGGGTGCGGGGCCCTCGGATGACGATCGCGGCGGTCTGCTGCGCCATGGCCCTCGCGCAATCAGTCTGCCGGAATCGCCAGCGTGCTGCCGATCACGCAGCTCAGCTCGACCGGCGTGCCCACCGGAATCTGCTCGTGGTGCCACGGATCTCCGATGTCGGTCTTGAAGGTGACGCCGCCGAGATCGACGTCGTAGCGCAGCGTATTGCCGAGATACGCACTGAAGGCGATCTTGCCTTTGAAGCGATTTCTCTCCCCGCCGGACTGGGCATTCAGCGCGATGTTCTCCGGCCGCATGCAGATCACGCACCGGTCCCCCACCCGCAGCGTTGCGCCGTGAATCGCCGACAGCACGCCGAACGCCGTTTCCGCCTGCAGGGTGGGACCTTCGACCGAGCGCACCGCGCCTTGGACGAGGTTGTTGATCCCGATGAAATCGGCCACGAACCGGCTGGCGGGCCGCTCGTACAGCGCCTTCGGCGGCCCAACCTGACAGACTCTTCCGAGGTTGAAGACCGCGATGCGATCCGACATGGCCAGCGCCTCTTCCTGGTCGTGGGTCACGTAGACCGCAGTGATGCCCAGTTCCTTCTGGAGCTTGCGGATTTCCGAACGCACCTGCACGCGGATCTTGGCGTCCAGGTTGGAGAGCGGTTCGTCCAGAAGCAGCATTTGGGGATTGAGCACGAGCGCGCGCGCCAGCGCCACGCGCTGCTGCTGCCCACCCGATAGCTGGCCGGGATAGCGATCCCCCAGGCCGGTGAGGCCCACTTTCGCCAGCACCCCCTGGACCCGCGCAGCCATGTCGGACGAGGAGACCTTGCGCAGCCTCAGCCCGTAGGAGACGTTCTCCAACACCGTCATGTGCGGCCACAGCGCATAGTTCTGGAACACCATGCCGATACCGCGCTCATGCGGGGGCACGTCGTTGACCACGCGATCGCCGAACCGTATCTCCCCCTCGTCGGCGGTGTAGAAGCCAGCCAGGAGCCGGAGCAGCGTGGTCTTGCCGCACCCCGACGGACCCAGGAGGGTGAACATCTCGCCCTCCCGGATGGAAAGGCTGACCTGGCTGACCGCCGCCAGCGCCCCGAAGCGCTTGGTGAGATTCTCGACCGCGATGCGCATGACGCGGGCTGATGGTCGGCGGTCTTACTTCCTCTTCAGTTCTTCCGCGACGGACTCGATCTCCTTGCGGAACTGCGAGTTGACCTGCTCGTAGCGGCCTTGAGCCTTGTCGTCGTCGTAGATGTTGGTCACTTCTACGTCGAAATAGGAGCGGATGCCGCCCGTGAACTCGACCGCCAGTTCCGCCTGGGAACCGGGCTTGCCCTGAACACGGTGCTTCGGCGTGATCGGAAACACGCCCCGCTCCATGGCCACCCTTTGACCGCGTTCCGAAAGCATGAACTCGATGAAGGCGAGCGCCGCTTTGGGACGCTTGGAGCCCGCGAGGATGCCGATCGGCTCGGGTGTGATCCACGCGGTTTTCGGGGCCACGAACTTGATGTCGTGCCCCGCCAGGCGGTCCTCGAACGCCATGTAGCTCGGCACCGCGAACCCCGCCGCGAACTCGCCCCTCGCCACGACCGACGGCACGTCACGGCTGCGCGCGGTAAAGAGGCCGGTGTTGCCGGCCAAGCGCTTGAGCCACGCCCAGCCCTTGTCGTCGCCGTCGCGCTGGAGGATCACCTCGTAGGTCGCGTGGCTGCTGGATGAGCGCGTCGGCGCGCACTGCGCGACATTGCCCTTGAGCTTCGGATCGAGCAGATCGTCCCAGTCCTTCGGCGGCTCGATGCCGAGCCGCTGATACAGCCGCGGGTGATAGACCAGGCCGTAGGGCTCGAGCACCGTACCGATCCAATATCCCTTGGGGTCCTTCAGCGGGATGGGCTTGGGCTTGCCGATGCTGTCCGGGATCGAGTCGACGACGCTTTTCGGCAGGTCGAGCCTGGCCAGCAGCTTCTGCTCGGCGAGCTTGTCGAAGAGCGCGCTTTCGCCGCCCCAGAAGATGTCGGCCTCGGGCCGACCCTTCCACTCGACGATGCGCCCGTAGGCGACCGGCGTGCCGGCCGCCAAGGCGCTCGTCTTCACATTGATGTTCCACTTTTCCTTCGCGTACTTGGCGAACTCCGCCAGCGCGGGATCGGTCAAGGTCCGCGCGACCGGCGTGATAAGGACCAGCTCGTTCTCGATTTGTTGCGCTGCGGCCGGAACCGCCGCTGCGAGTAGCGTTGTCAGGACAACTGCAGACAGCTTCGAGGTTCGAATCATGGCGTCCTCCCTTTGCGGAGAGTGATTATAAGAGCAGTTTCGAACCGGGGCGCTCTGCTAGAATTTTCCATGCGTTACGTACTCGCCCTCGACCAGGGCACGACCAGCTCGCGCGCCATCGTGTTCGACGAGCACGGGCGGGCGCGAGCCGTGGCTCAGAAAGAATTCCGCCAGATCTTCCCCCGCCCCGGCTGGGTCGAGCACGATGCCGAGGAGATTTTCCGCTCGCAGCTCGCCTGCGCGCGAGCCGCGCTCCGGAAAGCGAAGCTCGCCCCCTCGCGCCTTACCGCGATCGGCATCACCAACCAGAGAGAAACGGTGGTCGTCTGGGACCGGCGCACGGGCAAGCCCGCGCACCGCGCCATCGTCTGGCAGGACCGGCGCACCGCCGAGCGCTGCGAGGCGCTGAAGAAAGCGGGCCTGGCCGAGACGATCCGGGCGAAGACGGGCTTGGTGATCGACCCGTATTTTTCCGCGACCAAGCTCGAATGGCTGCTCGCGAACGTCCCGGGGCTCAAGGATCGCGCGGAAAAAGGCGACATGCTCTTCGGCACGATCGACACCTGGCTCGCCTGGAAGCTCACTTCGGGCAAGCTCCATGTCACCGATCCCTCGAATGCCTCGCGCACCCAGCTCTACGACATCCACCGCGGCGAGTGGGACGAGGGGCTGCTCGAGATCTTCGGCGTGCCGCGCGCGATGCTGCCCGAGGTCCTGCCCTCCTCGCACATCTACGGTTCGGTCGCGAAGACCATGCTCGGCGCCGAAGTCCCCCTCGCGGGAATCGCCGGCGACCAGCAGGCGGCGCTTTTCGGCCAGGCCTGCCACGAGGCGGGGATGGCGAAGAACACCTACGGCACCGGGTGCTTTCTCCTTCTCAACACCGGGAGCGAGGCGATGGAGTCGAAAAGCGGCCTCGTCACCACCTGCGCCGCGGAAGCGGGAATGAAGCAGTTCGCGCTCGAAGGCAGCGTCTTCATCGGCGGGGCGGTGGTGCAGTGGCTGCGCGACGGCCTGCGCATCATCAAGAAATCGGTGGAAGTGGAAAAGCTCGCGGCGAGCGTGCGCGACTCGGGCGGCGTTGTCTTCGTTCCGGGATTCGCGGGGCTCGGCGCCCCCCACTGGGACCCCTACGCGCGCGGCACCATCGTCGGCTTGACGCGCGGATCGAACGCCGGCCACATCGCGCGCGCGGCTCTGGAATCGATCGCCTTCCAGTCGGCGGAGCTGCTGCACGCGATGGAACAGGACTCCGGGCAGTCGTCTAAGGAACTGCGCGTCGACGGCGGCGCCGCGGCGAACAACCTGCTGCTGCAATTCCAGGCGGACCTGCTCGGCATCCCCGTCGTGCGTCCGCGCGTGCTCGAGACGACCGCCCTCGGCGCGGCGTATCTGGCGGGCCTGGCCACCGGCGTGTGGACCAGCCGCGAGGAAATCGCGAAACAATGGAAAGTCGCGAAACGCTTCGAGCCGAAGATGAAGCGCGAGGAGGCGGAGCGGCGGATGGAAGAGTGGAAGCGGGCGCTCGAGCGGGCGCGGGGTTGGGGGAAGGGGTGAGGCGCGCGGTTGAGGCGGTCCACTTTTCTTGTGGCAGGGAAGCACTACGATTCGCGTCAGGTAAACCCTGAGAATCCGGTGGCGCCGCGTAACCTGCGTTTCGAGACCGACCGCCGCGAGCCTAGCTTGCGGTTCCCTCGGGCATTGCTCTCGGCGGCGGCCCAAGCGTGGGTGTGAACACGCGCATTATCCGCCACCCTTTTGTCCGCTTACGACCGAGGCTGTGTGAAAACTCCGAAAATCAGTTTTTCCGGGGGTGTTCGACCCCTTACCTTGATCAAGAAAATCGAATACAGCGCAATCTGAGAGGTCTGACTTCTTCTTCGTTGCTTTCGCGATGAGTTTTCACACAGCCTGGCCCGATTGCTGACGTTCTCCCTAGGATTGCCATCCAACGAACAGGATCGTATCCGTCGTGCGGGGTATGGCGGATGCGGTCGGCTGCGCGGATGGCTTGTGGATCCCCGATCGGCGCAATGACCATCGTCTCGCACCCATAAGCGGCGATCTGGCCATCGTCTATTGGTGACATACGGCTTGCCCGAGCGTGCAGCGGAAGTCTTGCGGTGTTCATCCTCTTGACACATTTCCCCGGTAGTATGGCATGGCAGCGGGGCGCCGCCCGCGGCAGCAGTCGGGCTGCCGGCGGATCACTAGCCTTTCTTCACACCTAACCGGAGATCGAAATGTTCACACGCAAAAAAGCCGCGGTGCTGTTCGTTCTGACGAGCTGCCTGCTACCCGTTTTTTCCTACGCCAACGACGACGCTCGCGATGCGGGCAAGGACCGCGCTGTCCAGGTCGGGCCGCGTCCCTATTATCTGATCGACAAGATGAGCCCCGGCCCGCTCAAGCGCAAGCTGGAGCAGTGCAGCGAGGGTCCGTTCCGCAAGACGGCTTTTTCGATCGGTCACCGGGGCGGCGGCACTTTGCAATTCCCGGAGCACACCAGGGAAAGCCATGAAGCGGGCTCACGCATGGGCGCCGGCATCCAGGAATGCGATGTGACTTTCACCAAGGACCGCCACCTGGTTTGCCGCCACGACCAGTGCGATCTGCATACCACCACCAATATTCTGGTGACGCCGCTGGCGGACAGGTGTTCCCAGCCGTTTTCCCCGGCTCAATTCGATGCCGGCGGCAAGCGCACCAAGGCGGCCACGGCGCTGTGCTGCACCAGCGACCTGAGCGTGGATGAATTCAAGTCCCTCAAGGGCAAGATGGACGCCTCCAATCCCAATGCCACGACCGCGCAGGAATTTCTGGGGGGTACCGCCAACTGGCGCACCGACCTGTATTCCACGGGCGCAACGCTGCTGACCCACAAGGAAAGCATCGATCTGCTCAAGGAGCTGGGCAGCCAGCACACCCCGGAGCTGAAGGGCGCGAACCGCGCCGCCAGAGTGCAGGTGGAAGCGGTGTTCGGCAGCCAGACGGCCTACGCCCAGGCGATGATCGACGACTACAAGGCGGCCGGCATTTCTCCCGGAATAGTGTGGGCGCAGTCCTTCAACAAAGACGACATCCTGTACTGGATCAGGAACGATCCGGATTTCGGCAGGCAGGCGGTGTTTCTGGACGACGCCAATTTCCCGGCCGAGCTGCCCAACGCAGCGGAGTTGAAGGGCTATGCCAACCAGGGCATCAGGATCGTTGCGCCGCCGATGTGGGCGCTGCTGGCGGTGGATGCCCACGGCAAGATCGTGCCCTCGCAGTACGCCAAGGATGCCAAGGCCGCCGGGCTCGACATCATCACCTGGACCCTCGAGCGTTCCGGACGCATCGTCGAGGAAGTGCTGCCCACCAAGGGCACGCCCAGCCCCTCGTTCTACTATCAAACCACGCTGGACGCGCTCCACAACGACGGCGACATACTGACCACATTGGACGTGCTGGCCAGGCAGGTGGGGATCCTGGGTATCTTCTCCGACTGGTCGGGCACCGTCAGCTACTACGCGAGCTGCATGGGTCTGAAATAAGTCCGGGGAGTTCTGACAAGCTTGAGCAGTGCGGTGCACAGTGAGCACCGCGCTGCGCAGGCCCCTACCCCGTCCCGCCGACCGTCAACCCGTCGATCCTCAAGGTCGGCTGCCCCACACCCACCGGAATGCTCTGGCCTTCCTTACCGCAGGTGCCGACGCCGGTATCCAGCGCAAGGTCGTTGCCGATCATCGAGACGCGCGTGAGCACGTCCGGTCCGTTGCCGATCAGCGTCGCGCCTTTCACCGGATACGTCACCTTCCCGTCCTCGATCATGTAGGCCTCGGAGGCGGAGAACACGAATTTGCCGTTGGTGATGTCCACCTGGCCGCCGCCGAAGTTGACGGCGTATAGCCCCTTCTTGACCGAGGCGATGATCTCGTTCGGGTCCTTGTCGCCGTTCAGCATGTAGGTGTTGGTCATGCGCGGCATCACGACGTGGGCGTAGGACTCGCGCCGGCCGTTGCCGGTGACCGGCATGCCCATGAGGCGCGCGTTAAGGCTGTCCTGCATGTAGCCGCGCAGCACGCCGTCTTCGATCAGCGTGTTGCACTGCGTCGGGTTGCCCTCATCGTCGATGTTGAGCGAGCCGCGCCGGCCGGGCAGCGTGCCGTCGTCGACGACGGTGACGCCGCGGGATGCGACTTTTTTCCCGATTTTTCCAGAAAACGCGGACGAGCCTTTGCGGTTGAAGTCGCCCTCGAGGCCGTGGCCGATCGCCTCGTGCAAAAGAACACCCGGCCAGCCGGGGCCGAGCACCACGGTCATCGTGCCCGCGGGCGCCGGGCACGATTCGAGATTGACGAGCGCCTGGTCCACCGCGTGTTTCGCGTACTCCTGCAGCCGCTCTTGCGTGAAGTACGCGTAGTCGCAACGCCCGCCGCCTCCGGCCGTGCCCTGCTCGCGCCGGCCGTCCTGCTCGACGATGACCTGCACCGACAAGCGCACGAGCGGGCGAACGTCCGCCGCCTGCACGCCGTCGGAGCGCGCCACCAGCACCACCTCGTATTCGCTCGCGAGGCCCGCCATGACCTGCGCGACGCGCGGATCGCGGGCGCGACAGAGTTGTTCCAGCCGCTCGAGCAGCTTGACCTTGTCCGTGTCCTCGAGCGAGGCGAGCGGATCGATCGGCTGATAGAGCTGCAGCCCGGAGCCTTTGCGCACCGGTACCGGATGACGGTTGCCTCCGCTCCTCGCAATCGCGCGCGTCGCCTTGGCGGCGTCCTCGAGCGCGGGCAGGCTGATCTCGTCCGAATACGCGAACGCGGTCTTCTCGCCCGCTATCGCGCGTACGCCGACGCCCTGGTCGATATTGAAGCTGCCCGACTTTACGATGCCTTCCTCAAGACTCCAAGCCTCGCTGCGCGTGTACTGGAAATACAAATCGGCGTAGTCGAGCCGGTGCGAAAGCAGCGACCCGAACACGCGCGCGAGCTTGTCGGTCTGCAGGTCATGCGGCGCAAGCAGAAAAGACTGCGCGGTGTGGAAAAGCTGCTCGGGTGCGTTCATGGATACCCAGATGGGGGCGGCTCGATCCGTATTCTAGCCCGTTGCGCTACATTACTCTGTGAGTGAGCGCCGGCAGGCTCGCGCGCATTTTCGCCTGGAACGCAGGATCGACTTCGGCGACGATCACCCCCGGCCCCGTGGCCCGCTCGGCGACGATCTTGCCCCAGGGATCGACCACCATGCTGTGGCCGTGCGTCTCGCGCCCGTTGGCATGCTTTCCCCCTTGCGCCGGCGCCAGCACCCAGGCAAGGTTCTCGATCGCCCGCGCGCGCAGCAACGTTTCCCAGTGCGCGCGGCCGGTGGTCGCGGTGAAGGCCGAGGGCACGAGGATGATATCCATGGGCGCAAGCGCGCGGTAGAGTTCGGGAAAACGCACGTCGTAGCAGACCGTAAGCGCGATGCGGCCGAAGGGCGTGTCGATCGCGCCGGGCTTGTCGCCCGCCTCGATGGTGTTGGCCTCGTTGAAGCGTTCCTCGCCAAGTTCCAGGCCGAAGAGGTGGATCTTGTCGTAGCGCGCCACGCGCCGTCCGCTCGCGTCGTACACCAGGCAGCTGTTTCTCACTTTGTTCGGATCGGCGCACTCGAGCGGCACCGAGCCGCCGACCAGCCAGACGCCGTGGCGCGCGGCGGCGGCGGCGAGAAAATCCTGGATCGGCCCGGTGCCGTCCTTTTCCCTGGCCGCAACCTTGTCGCCCTGACGCATGCCGAGAATGCAGAAATACTCGGGCAGCGCGATGAGCTTCGCCCCCTGCTGCGCGGCCTGCGCGACGAGCTCCCCGGCCGCGGCAAGGTTTTCCTCGACCTTCGGCGTCGACACCATCTGCACTGCGGCGATCTTGAAAGGGCCGATCATTGCGATTGCCCGGACGAATCGCTCGCCGGCACCACGACTCTCAGCCTCTCGACCTTGGGTTCGGACCACGGGCCGGTGACGGAGTATTCGACGGCGAAAATCTGCCCGAGAGGGTCCTTGAGGATACGCTGTGCGAGTAGTGCCCAGAGTGCAACAATGGGATTGATAAATGCCACGCCCGTGGCAAGGCTCATCCCGAGCGGCGGGATCACGCGCGCGTTCAGCTTCTGCGTTTCGCGCACGAGGTCGATTTCGCCGGACATGTTGACCTGCGCCGACGGCCCGCGCATGAGAAAATCCTGAGTGGTCAGGATGCCTTTTGATATGGTCGCCGAGCTCGAGACGCTGTCGAAGGCGAAACCCTTCCCGAACAGGTCGCGGAAATCGAACGTGACCCAGGACTGCAGGCTCAGAACGCCGAGCAACTTCGCCGCACCTGGCTCAACCTTCAGGAACTGGCCCTGGCTTGCGCTGAGTTTCAGATTGCCCGTGAGCGTGGGGTAATCGATCGACCGCGGGTAGCCGGCCCAGCCGAGCTTTCCTTCGAGCATCGCCTTTCCGCTCTGCATGCTTCGGGGATAACCCATGCGGTCGAGATACTTGCCGATATCGCTGACGTCCAGCTTGACGTTGATGTCGACAGAGGGCTGCGCGGCCCAGTTCTCCCACACCCCGTCCACGGTGAGCGTGCTCTCCGGATTGGCCAGCACCAGTTTTTCAATGCGCCAATCGCGCACTTCGTTGACGGCGACCACTTCGAGCCTGCCGAGGTCGGTGCCGCTAAGGACGAGGCTCTCCGCGATGATATCGATCGAGGGCAAGTCGCCCGAAATTTTGTCTGCATACGACGCTCCCGGCGCGGATTCCGGCACGGTGAAGTGCTTGAGGCGCGCGATGACGCGCCCGCGGCCCTCCGGTCTCCAGGAAACCTCGCCGTCGAGCTCCTTCGCCGTCACGTTCCCGGCCCAGCCCGCGCCGCGCGTGCGTGCGCGCACGCCGACATCATTCAGGCGCCTGCCGCCGAAATCCAGTGCCGCCACCTTGAGCCTGAGCGAGACCGCGGCGCTGCCTGCATCGCCGTCGCCCCCGAGCAGGGCGCGCCAGTGATCGAGGTTGAGGTAGGGAAGACTGCCCGTGACGGCAATTCCCTCTTTTTCGGACAGCACGGCCGGCTCGTTGAGGCCGATCGCGCCGCGCTCGATCACAAACTTGTCGCCTTCGCGGCGGCGCTGGATCTGGCCGCTGATCGAGGGTCCCAGCGATACCGTGATGGTGTCGCCGCGGGTCCCGCCCGCCGGCTCGACCTCGGTCACGCGCTCGATCCGAAGGGGCAGCGCCACCGCCGCGGCCTTGCCGAAGGGCGCGGGAAGATCGGCGGCGACACCCGTGAGCCTGGACTCGATCACGAGCGTCGCCGTCTGCCGCCGCGCGCCGCTCAGCCTTGCCCGCCACGCAGTTTCTCCCGAGATCCGGCTGAGCAGCGATTCGCCCCAGGCGCGCGGAAACCGCTCGACATGGACCGTCCCCTGGGCGCTCGCGATCATCACGCCGTCGCCGCGGGTGGCGATCGAGAGCGAGGCCGGCCCGCCGAGGAATTGCGCGCTGATGGCACGCGCGGTCGCGCCGGTTTCGCTGAACTCAAGCCGGCCGTTCACCCGGGAAAACGCAAGCGCTTCGCCGCCCAGCCGGATTTCGTCGTTGATGAACTCGTAGGCGCCCGCGACCTTG
Organism: Gammaproteobacteria bacterium; assembly: GCA_041493345.1. Taxonomy (GTDB): domain Bacteria; phylum Pseudomonadota; class Gammaproteobacteria; order Burkholderiales; family SG8-39; genus VBDM01. The sequence goes on from JBGPYQ010000064.1 coordinate 10,250, forward strand.
ACCTGGTCCAGGCGCCGGATCGGGAGGTCCAGGGCGAGCGCCAGCCGGCCGGCGCCGGTCGATTGCATGCCCTCGGTGAAGCCGTCGAGGAGCTTCGTCACCGGGCTTTGCGCGATGAATTCGAGAAAATCGGCAGTCCGGCCTTCGGCCTGAATCTCGAGATGCAGCTGCTCGTCCTTGTGAAACAGGTCCGGGACGCTTGCGCGCACGTTTCCCGCCCGGACGCCCAGAACGCCGGCCGTCTCGGCCGCGACGCGCATGCTCTTGCCCTCGAATATCAAATCGCCGTTGATCCCGATTGCCTGCGGCCAGCCTTCGGCGTAGCGGTATCCCGCGTCGGTCACCTTCGCTACGACCTGGAAAGTGCCGCTCGCAGGATTGTCAAAGGGAAACTTTGCGAGGTCGCCTTTCAGGCGCAACCGGACGTCGTTCGAATGCCCTGCCTGGATCGAGGCCTTGAGGTATTCCGCCGCCCGCTCGGGCAACCACGGAATGTAGCGATATACGGCAGGGCCGTCGACGCGCGTGAACCTTCCGGACAGGTCGATCACGCCCGGGCTGCCTTCCTTGGTGGAAAAGCTGCCGAACAGCGTGCCGGCGATGTCGCGATTGGCGAACGACAGCTTGCCGATCGTCAAATCGAGATGATCGGGCACGAGCTTCCAGCCGATCTGCGCGGTCAGCGAATCGAACTGCGCGCGGCCGTCGGCGACGATACCCGGGAGCTCGATCGCGACATTCTCCGAGCCCAGCACGAGGGTGCCGCCTTTTTCGCTGACATCAACCCGCCCGCTAAGCCCAGCGAAACCCGGAATCCGGTTGTAGGCGCGCGCGCCGAGGCCGGTAAAGCGCCCGCGCAAGCCGTAATTCCGGGGATTTTCCGCGTCGCCGGTCCAGGTGAGCTTCAGCTCATGGACGCTGCCGCGGGGGTCGGTGGCGGCAAGGCGCGCGCGCGCGTGCTCCGGAAACGGCAGGTACTCGGCGAGCTTTGCGAGCGACGCGAGTTCGAGGGCATTCGCCTCGAATTCCCCTTTCTGCGGGTCTGGTCCGCCCCCGGGCTGCCAGAGGACGCGAAAGTCGGCGGGCGCGAGCACCACGCCGGCGCCGGTCTTGAGCGCAACCCCGCGACCGGAGACCTCGAAATTCTTGCCCGCGTCTTGCCTCGCGCTTAGCCGTCCCTGAAGATCATCGAGTTCAAGCAGCGGCAGATCTTTCTCGATGCGCATCACCACCTGTGAAAGCGCAACGTCGGCGGTGGCTTCGGTGAAGTTCTTCCCGGCCCTGTTCAGCCACAGGCGTACGCCGCCCTTGCCGGAGTGAATCTCAAGCGGGTAATCGATCCACGGCCGCCAGGCGACCAGGTCGGTATATTCGAGTTCGGCGTAGAGCCGCCCGTCCCACGCTTCCAGTTCGCTGAAACCGGAGCTTCGCAGCTCGCCGCGTACGTCGAGCGCCGAGGCGAGCTCGGCGGGCGGCTTTGCCTTGAGCGCGAAACGGTGCCTGCGCGTACCGTTGCGCAGCGCGAAGTTGAGTGCCGACAGCGCAAGCTGCGGCGCCCCGCGCAGTTGGTCGTCCCAGCTGACACTCGCATCGCGGATCACGATCTCGCGCTGCGACAGCACCCACTGCGCCATGCCCGTGTCCCCCTGCTGTTGCGCATGCAGCTCGATGCCGGCAATGTAAAACTTGCCGGCTTTGTCGCGCCGGATCTCCAGCCGGGGCCGCTCGAACACGAGCGAATAAAAACGCGGTGACGCGATCAGGATCGAAATCCACGACAGCGTCGCCTCAACTCCCGGCAAAGACAGCGCCGCGCGGCCGTCGTGATCGTATACGGTGACATTGGCAAGAAGAAGCTCCGGCCGCAGGCCCTGCCAGCCTGCTTCGATAGCGCCGATGGCGACGCGCTGGCCCATCGCCTTGGACACGGACTGCTCGATATCGCCCTTGTAGTCTCCGACTTTCGGCAGTATCCAGTAGCGCAGGGCAAGAATAGTGGTGGCAAACAGGAAATAGGCGACCACCAGCGCCCAACACGCGATGCGTGCAGCCAGGCGCCGCCGGCTATGCGGCGGCAAAAGCTTCCCTACAATCGTGTCAAAGCTCACGGCTGGAAGAACCTTGCGGAAATGACGAGCTCTGTTCCGGCGGGGTCTGACATAAAATGGCGGGATTCACCTGATGGATAAACGCGGGCTCGCCGCTTCGCGGCGACCTGACTCACCTTGCGACGACCTGACCCGCCTCGTGGGGCATTTTACCTGCAAGCCCAGATGGCCGTGCGAAAAAACACCGACAAGCAACTGAGCCCTCTGAAGTTTTCCCGCTTTGCGCAGCGCCTGCTCGCGGCGCGGCCCGAGTTCCGGGAAGAGCTCGATCTGGCGAGGCGTGCTCCGTGGACGCGCGCATCGATGCGGGCCTTCCTCGACGCCCGGGAGATCGCCGACGAGGCCGCCCTGCGGACCGCGCTGCGTCAGCTCCGGCAGCGCGTGCTATTGAGGGTGCTCGCGCGCGACCTTGGCGGCCTCGCCTCCCTCGATGAGGTCTGCGCGTCCATGACCGCGCTTGCCGAGCTCGCCCTCACCCGCGCCCTGGAGTTTCTCGAGCCCGCGCTGGAAGCGGAATTCGGCATGCCCGGGGGCGGCGGAGGGCGCCAGAAACTGATCGTCGTCGGCATGGGGAAGCTCGGCGGCGGCGAGCTGAACGTCTCCTCCGACATCGATCTGATCTTCGTCTACCCCGAGGAAGGAGACACTGGGCGTCCGCGCTCGATCAGCAACCACGAGTTCTTCACCCGCTTGGGAAGGGAACTGATCGCGCTGCTCGACGAGGTCACTTCCGAGGGCCGCGTGTTCCGGGTGGACATGCGCTTGCGCCCCTGGGGCGAGGACGGGCCGCTAGCGATGAGTTTGGATGCGCTCGAGCACTACCTCGTGACGCAGGGCCGCGAGTGGGAGCGCTACGCCTGGATCAAGTCGCGCGCGCTGTCCGGCGATGGGACTGACACGCTCGGTTCGATCGTGCGGCCGTTCGTGTTCCGCAGGTATCTCGACTTCGGAGCGGTCGCGGCCGTGCGCGATCTGCACGCCCAGATCCGCGCCGAGGTCGCGCGCCGCGAGCTGTCCGATCACGTCAAGCTCGGTTCCGGCGGAATCCGCGAGATCGAATTCATCGCACAGGCATTCCAGCTGATCCGCGGCGGACGCGATCCTTCGCTGCAACTGCGCCCGACGCTCGGCGTCCTTGCGCTTCTCGCACAAAAAAAACTGATCCCGCAGGAAGCCGCGACCGGGCTCAGCGAAGCTTACGTGTTTCTGCGCCGGCTCGAGCACCGTCTGCAGTACCTCGAAGACGCACAGACGCATTCGCTGCCCGCGAGCGGGCAGGACCGCGCGCTCATTGCGCGGGGCATGGGGTTTCGATCCTGGAAATCATTCAGCGCCGCGCTGCAAGCGCAGCGCGGGCGGGTTTCGCGGCATTTTGAGGACGTATTCTCCACGAAGGAGGCGCCGCGGCATGCCCTCGCGCCGCTGTGGCAGGAGAACGACCCGGGCGCGCTCGAAGCAGGCTTGCGCTCGCTCGGCTATCGCGAACCCGGTGAAACGGCTTCCCGCCTCCGGGCGATCCGCGCGAGCGGCCGGTATGCGAACCTTCCGCAGGCGAGCCGCGAGCGCTTCGATGCCCTGGTGCCTCGCATCCTCGAGCAGTCCGTGCGCCACGCCAATCCCGACGCGACGCTCGCGCGCTGCATGGACCTCATCGAAACCGTGAGCCGCCGCGCCGCTTACCTCGCGCTCCTCGATGAGCACCCTGAAGCGCTGGCGCAGGTCGCCAGGCTGATGAGCGCATCGAGCTGGGCGGCCGAATACCTGATACGGCATCCGCTGCTGCTTGACGAGTTGCTCGATGCGCGCGTGCTGCTCAGCACCCCGGATTGGGACGAATTTGGCCGCGAGCTCAGGCGGCAGCTGATCGATCTCACGGGCGACGCCGAGCGGCAGATGGACATTTTGCGCGAGGCGCACCACGCCCAGGTGTTCCGCCTGCTGGCGCAGGACCTGTCGGGCCGGCTCACGGTGGAGCGGCTCGCCGACCATCTCTCCGAGCTCGCCGACGCGATGCTGCAGGTGTCGATCGAACTATGCTGGACGCAGCTCGGCGCCAGGCACCGCGCGCAGCCGGCGTTCGCCATCATCGGCTACGGGAAGCTCGGCGGCAAGGAGCTCGGTTACGCGTCCGATCTCGACATCATTTTTCTTTACGACGACATGCACGAGCGGGCGCACGAGAATTACGCGCGCCTCGCGCAGCGCCTCAACAACTGGCTCACCCGCCGCACCACGGCGGGCGTGCTGTTCGAAACCGACCTGCGCCTGCGGCCTGACGGTGCGAGCGGGCTGATGGTGAGCTCGATCGACGCTTTCCGCCGATACCAGCGCGAATCGGCCTGGGCATGGGAGCACCAGGCGCTGACGCGGGCACGTTTCTGCGCGGGCGACGCCACGCTGGGCGCCGCGTTCGAGGCCGAGCGGCGTGCGATCCTGCAAATGCCGCGCGACGAAGCGAAATTGCGCGAAGAAGTGATTTCCATGCGGCGGACGCTGCTCGAGGGCCATCCGAACCGCAGCGAGTTTTTCGACTTGAAGCACGACCGCGGCGGCATGATCGACATCGAATTCGCCGTCCAGTATCTGGTGCTGGCGCACGCGCACCGTCACCCGGAGCTCA
>JBGPYQ010000015.1:0-28571 GCA_041493345.1 Gammaproteobacteria bacterium
GGCCCGAACCCGCCCCATTCAGGAAACTCGTCCGTCAGCATGAGCGCCGAGTTGCCAATCCGAAGCATTGCGTGCATCAGCTTGCCCTGCGGACCGGGCAAGCGCGACAGTTCGACGGCGTTGAACGCCTTTGTATAAAACTTGATGGCGTCGGCTGCGCCGGCGCAGGTCAAAAGCGGGGTGAGAGAATGCATCCCGTCGGGGATGGGCTTGACGGCTGGCTTGGACATGATCGTGGCTCCTTGGTTCAACAGTTGAGTGAGTACCGGGACTCCGCTGAAACGGACCTAACGCCTTGTTGGGCCATTCTTTAAAGGTATCGAGTTTCGGCTGGAGTGTTCCAATCGTCGTTACGTCCATCCGCAAAATGGATCGGTGCTTGCGCTAATTCCTCGTCTGTCACATCGTTTAGGCAAGCGATGTTCACAGCGTGAAATTCGCCACCAAGCTCAGCAAGCGGGCCGCCTTTTGTGAACGGCCTGACACCGCACCGGCTGCAAAAGAAAAGATGGAGGAAAGGGGCAGGCATCGACGGGGGCGTGTGCTGGTAGTCCGTCAACACATCAGCCCCTTGCAACAGACGAAACGCATCTTTGCCCTTTGCAAAAGCCATCCAAAACCGTGCCTTCCTACAAAACGTGCAATTGCAGCGGGTCGTACCAGCGGAAAGATCAAGGTCGCATTCGAACTGGACTGCGCCGCAATGGCAACTGCCTTTGTATGTCTTTTTCATTCTAAAGTCTCCTATGAGGACCAACGTTCGACGTGAGGCGGGAACCAACGGCGAATGCTGTTGGGCCTCGCCTCGACGGAGGGGTTAGACGGTATTCATCACCCGATCTCGCTCACCTTGAGTGAGCACCTTTGGCGGTACAACTGGGAATCCCTGATCCGGAACAAAGAACGGAGTGTCCTTGTAGCTGCCATCCAAGCGTGCGCGGACTAGTGACTTCATAAACCAAAGAACCGACACTATTGTGCTTAATGGCATTGACTTTGGCCTGCCCTTGGCGTTCTTCATATTTACTCGCATGCGGACTGGGCCGAAAGAACTATCTAGGCTTCTCGACGGATCTTCTAGGCAGTTATGAATAAGGCCAACATGGGAGACTTTGAAGTCACGCGGGGTGTTGCCAATCGGAGTGTTGCAGCAACTCGCATACCAGCGAAGCATTCCTCTTTCGGTGAGGGACATGCAAGCGAGTGCCTCCAGTCCATGGGTGAACGTAACGTGCTTGGGAAGGGTTGCGACAACGTCCGTTCCTCCCATCTCGTCCAAGATGTCGTTGGCTTTGCCCAGGAAGTGCGCGTAGGCTTGACAGTCCTTGCAGTAGCAGACGCCTCTGCTCACTCCCTCAGGGTGGCTGACGTGGCCTCTCAAAGTGCCGCATTGACATCGCAGTGGATGGTTCATGGGTAGGGCCTATTGCACGCAGGAATGCTGGGCGATGCCGTCTAACGAGCGCGATGAGCCTGCTGCAGTGCTGCAATGTCGATCTTGGTCATCTGCATCATGGCCTGCATGACGCGTTGTGACTTCACGGGATCCTTGTCCTGCAGCAGTTCGATCATGACGCGCGGAACGATCTGCCAGGACAAACCGAACTTGTCCTTGAGCCAGCCGCACTGCCCCGGCGCGCCGCCCGCGGAGAGCTTCGTCCACAGATCGTCCACTTCTTTCTGCGAGTCGCAGTTCACGACCAGGGAGATGGCTTCGGTGAACTTGAATCGCGGACCGCCGTTGAGCGCGGTGAACTCCTGGCCTTCGATCTGGAAGCTGCCGACCAAGACCGTTCCGGCGGGGCCGGGTCCCGCCTTGCCGTTTCGCGTCACGCTCAGGATCTTCGAGTTCCTGAAGATCGAGACGTAGTGCTTCATCGCCTCCTCGGCGTTGCTGTCGAACCAGAGGAACGTCGTGATTTTCTGCTTGCTGGCCATGGCTCATGCTCCTTCGTTGGGGTGAACTGGGTTTCGAGATAGCGCCGCAGGTGCTGCAGGCATTCGGCAGCGACCCGCGGCCCTTGCCTGGCTTTGGCCAGGATGAAGGCGCCCTGGATCACTGCCTGGATGTGGAGCGCGAGGCTTTCCGCGCTCCACGGCGCGTCCGGCGCGTAGCGGCGTTTGGCTTCGGCGATGACCTTGGCCACCGCCGCCGAGTGCGCGCTCATGTGCGTGTCGCAGGCAGCGCGAATAGCCGGGTGCGTGTCGTAGGTCTCCTGGACCATCGTGCCGAGCAGGCAGGTGAACTCCGGCAGCGGGCCCTGCAGGATCGCGATGCGGAAATCCACGTAGCCCAGCAGCCGCTCGAGCGGGTCGGTGGCGCTTTGGTAGGGCGCGGTTGCAAACAGCCCGTCAGCCATCGCCGCGAAATGGTCCGCCGCGGCAAGCGCCAGGTCTTCCTTGCTGTCGAAGTGATGGAAGAAACTGCCCTTGGTGAGTTTGGCGGCCTCGCAGATGTCCTCGATGCGCGTCGCCGAATACCCCTTGGCCCGGATGACGTGCAGGGCGGCGTCGAGGAACCGGACCTTGGATTCGTGCTGTGCTTCGGTGGCGTTCATTGCATACCTGTCGAGTTGACACGTACCATACCAACTGGTTGGTACTCTTGTCAAGTGGGCGCGGTGAGAGATTGACTATACTAGCGGAGTACATTTCTTAGTATAACCAGTTATACTACATCCTTCGCCAACCTAGTATAACCATGGCGACGCACGCAGAACTTCCGTTGAGCGCACAGACCGCCTACGCGCAGTTGCTCGAGGCGACGCTCTCCGCCGACCATCATCGCTCGGTCGCGGATCTGAAGGGCTCGTTCGCCAGGAAGAAGGTGAAAGGCGCCACGTATTGGTATTACCAGTACACCGAGCCATCCGGAAAGCTGCGGCAAGTGTACGTCGGACCCGACGGCGAGGCAGTTTCAGCGCTGAGACGGCAAAAGAATCTTCCTACGGCGTCCGAGCGGCTCGGCCCCCTCGCCCGAGCTGCCGCGGCTCTCGGTTGCGCAGAGATCCTTTCCAGGCATGCTCGCGTATTGCAGAGATTGTCCGAATACGGATTCTTCCGGGCGGGCGGCCTTCTGATTGGAACGCACGCCTTTCTTGCGTTTGGCAACATGCTGGGCGTCCGATGGACGGACGCCCAGCGAACGCAGGACGTCGACTTCGCGCACGCCGGCAAGAGTCTTTCCATCGCCTTGCCCACCAACATCGAAATCGACGCGGACGAGGCCATCAAGTCGCTCGGCATGGGTTTTCTGCCGATGCCGGATTTTACGGCCAAGGCCGGCCCCACCTACCTCAATCCGCGGGAACCGGAATTCCGGCTGGACTTTGTGACCACCCGGCATCGGGAGGGCGACAAACCCTTCAATCATCCCCGGCTCGGCGTGGTGCTGCAGCCATTGGCGTTCATGGAGTACGTGCTGGAGGACGTGCGGCAGGCCGTTGTCTTCTCCGGCGATACGGTGGTTCTCGTCAACGTTCCGAATCCCGCGCGCTATGCCCTTCACAAGCTGATCGTTTTCGGCGAGCGCAAGGGCAGCTATGCAACAAAATCCGTCAAGGACTTGCAGCAAGCGGCAGCGCTGCTGGCGCGCCTGAAGGAACTTCGCAAGTCCGATGTCGATCGGGCCTGGAAAGATCTGGCTTCCCGCGGGAGGGGATGGCAAAGCCGGGCGAAGCAAGGACTGCAAGCCCTCGATAAGCGCTTTCCTGCGCTCGGCGTCCTGCCGTGGCTGAAGTGATCGGCGCGAACGGCCTGCAGCTTTTCTTCCGGGAGACGGCGAAGTGGGGAAAGTTGATCCGGGAAGTCGGGATTCGCGCCGATCAAGGAATCCGGCCCCGATCTTCTTGCAGTTCGCCGCCGGTCCGCTGCCAGTCGGCGCGGCGAAAGCGCGTGCGGCGCGCCGAGCCCTCGGCGTTTTGCAGGGCGTACTCGCACAGGTGCGCCTCCAAGTCCAGGCGCAGCGCTTCGGGCAGCCCGCCCGCGGCACGCCCGAAGCGCGCGATGATCGGATCGGCCTCGAGCGGGTCGCCGGAGGCAAGCCGCGCCCCGATGAACTCCCCGCCGGACGTGTCGCCGTCGTGGAAGTAGCCCTCGCCCCGGCTCCACACCAGGGCCTGTTCGTTGAAGCTGATGCCGTAGCAGAGCTCGAACGCAGCCAGTTCGCCGCCTGTCTGGCGTACGAACAAGTCGAAGTAATCATCGTGGAACCAGCGCCGCTGGCTCGAGGGATCGTCCTGCAATACGTCTAGAATCTCTCGCAACACCGCAATCCTCCCGCTCATCGTCTGCCGTAACCGTAACATAGGGGGCGAGGCGCAGGCAAAATTTCCCGCCAACCCCGTCCGCATCCGCATGACGGTTATCGGGCTTTTGCGGACGCCTTACCAGTAACTATCTATGCGAATGTTGATCGGGGGGCCGGCATTGCGCGGATGGGAACGTCGGACTGCTATTGCAGTTGAATTCCCGCTGCGCGAATTACTTTTGCCCATCTGTCACTTTCAGTCTTCACGATCTCGGCAAATTCCTCCGGCGTGGTGGGGTTAACCTCGAGCCCGGCCGCCGCCAATCGCGTCTTGACGTCCGCAAGACCCAGAACCGCTCTTGTTTCATTGTTCAGCTTTTCAATGACCGGTCTCGGCGTCCGGGCCGGCGCTACCAGCCCAAACCAGTACCGTACCTCGTAGTCTGCGTAACCCTGCTCTGCCACGGTCGGCAGCTCGGGTAGCGCCTGCGCGCGTTGCGAACCGGTCGTGGCGAGCCCGTACACTCTCCCCTCTTTGAGGTGCGGAATCGCGATCAGGGTATCGGTGATCGCCATCTCCACGTCTCCTGCCAGCAGCGCCTGGAACGCAGGCGCGCCCCCTTTATAGAGCACATTGACGATATTGATTCCCGCGACCGTCTTCAGGAGTTCGCCCGCCACCTGGCTCGTGATCGCACCCGTCGCGTAATTGATCTTTCCTGGATTCGCCTTCGCGTAAGCGATCAATTCCTTGAGGGACTTGATTCCAAGCTTTGGGTGCGCGGAGACCAGCAGTGACTGCCTTGTCAGAAGGCTTATCGGTGCAAAGCTTTTCACGGGATCGTAGGGAAGCTTGGCGTACAACGCCTGGTTCATGGTCAGCGTCGAGTCGATGGGAAGCAGAAGCGTATATCCGTCCGCGGCCGATCTTGCCACCAGCTCGGCACCTATGAGCGTGTTGCCTCCGGGCCGGTTGTCGATGATGACCGATTGACCCAGCCGCTCGGCGAGTTTTTGACCCGCGATCCTTCCCAGAGTGTCGCTGGGCCCGCCGGGCGGAAACGGAACGATGATGTGGACGGCGCGCGAGGGATAGGTCTGTGCCAGCGCGGTCTGCGGTACGACGGATGCGGTGACAGCGAATAGCAAACAGATCGCGCTCACGTTTTTTCTAGAGAGCATGGCGATCCCATATCATTTCAATCAAACCGGTCACTTTTTCGCCGCTTCGGTGATCCACGGTTCGAGCCGCTTGCCGAAAGCCACCGTCGCTTCGAAGGGCGCCCTGTTGCGTTGATCGATGTCGTTGACTTGCTCGGCGCTTCCGAATACATCGCGCAAGGCGAACGGCACGTTTATCGATCCGACGGAAAGGCCGCTGACATATCCCCGGACCTTCTCGGAATTACGGTCAAGACTCTCCAGCCGCACCTGCCCGCGCACGATGGCATACCGGCCCGCGTCGGGATACTTCGCGCGCAGCGCCGCCGCATCCAAGCCGGCGTCCACGACGAACAGCCGGCTGTTCCGGGAAGTTTCCGATTCAAGCGCTTCATGGGCATTCTTTACGCGCTTGCCAAGATTTTGGTCGCCGGGACTCGAGGCAAGCTTCGCTTCCTCGCGCGCGACATACTGCGTAGCGAGCTCCAGCGAGCGCTGATAGGTCGGCCCGTCCAATTCCAGGACCAGCAGCACATCCCGCGGAAGTTGCTTTTCGTAGCGCGTCCGGCTCCGATCCGAGTACGCAGCGGCAGCCGAGGTATCAAAGCCCAGCGTCTCCATCTTGGCTTTGTCCAGCCAGGGGGGTGTCCCGCCCGTCCCGCCGTAGCGCCAACTATAAGGTTGCGTTTCGGTGGATTGCTCATTCAGCACTCGCCAGATCAGACTCAGCGCCAACCCGCTATTCTCGCGGTTGCCCCGCCATTGATAAGGCGTCCGCAGGTCGCGCTGCGTGAGGCGAAGCGTCGCCTCCGGTTCGCCGCTGCGATTGTAGGCAACGCCGAGAAGGGCAACGGCATTGGTGAGGGCGAGCAAGCCGAGGCCGGCGATCAGGGTGTGCGTGCGCGACCAGTTCATGCCGAGGCCTCCCCCGCCGCTTTGAAGCCGCCTGCCCTCAGGCGTTTGAAAACGAACAGCAGCAGCACCGCGCTGAGACCTATCACGAGGAAGAAGAGGTATTTCGGCATGATGTCCCACCACCAGTCGAAGAACTTGGTGTACAGGAAGATCACGAAGAACGTCAGGCCGGTATTGACCACCTCGGGCCAGTGACGCCTCGTGCCGAGCCAGATCGCGGCGGCCGAGCCCACGAAACCGAGCACCTGATAAAAGCCCTGGATCAGCGTGCGATCGAAATCGAGATAACTGATCTGCCCCCAGTTGGCGAGGACCAGCATGGGCAGGAACAGCGTCAGCAGCCCGAAGACGCGATAGATCGCCGCGAATCCCTGGAAGCGCCGGTGATCGAGGATTTGCGGCACGAAGAACAGTGCGATGGCGGCCGGGAAGAAATTTTCCGGCCGCTCGCCGAAATGCAGCCAGTACATGCCGCTCCACGTTCCGGTGCGCGCGGATATGAAAGCGATCAGGCAGAGGATTCCAGCCGCCAGCAGCAGCCGCAGGTCGCAGGTGTAGGCGAGGAGCAGAGCGAACGCCGCCCATGGAAGCAGCGCCTTGTCGGAAGGCGTGATATTGAATATCTGCCCGAGCATGGCTATGTTGAGCACAAAGCACGCAAACGCCACCATGGCGGCGAGCTTGGTGAAGTAGCCCGTCGCATCGCGGCCTTGAATTACAAAGGTTGCGCCGAAGATGCCGAACGCCGCAGCCAGGAGAATGCCCACCTGGGCCGTTGCCGGGAACAAACCCCAGAACTGATAGAAGAGGAAGAAGACGCTCGCCGCCAGCGCCAGAGCGCCGAGGAAAGAGGCGACGCGCATGCCGATCGAGAGCTGCCTGGACTGCGTATCCCGGTCGATGTCGAAAGCCTGCGCGTACTGAGCAAGCAGGCTGCGCTGGTGCTCCGCCACCGCGCGGCGCTGATCGTCGCTGAGGGTCAATACACCTTCGCGCTCCAGACGATCCAGCTCTTTCTGAAACACGCGTATCTCGTCGGCGCGCTGCTGGGCTTCGGTTCGGGAGGAGGCAGACATGCGCATATCCTAGCGCCTTGTGCGAACGGATGGAATCTGGCTCATGTGCAGGCGGCGCGCACTGTACCTCTAATTTGCAAATTGGAGGTAAAAATGGCAATCTACCCTCCGATTTGAAAATTGGAGGTAAAAACCGTGCCCTCACGCCGCCTCTTTCACAGGCACGATCCGGCCGGCCGGATGAAGTACCAGGATCTGAAGCGGCTCGCGCGCTCGCAGGATCGGGTCCTGACCGGATCTCCCGGCACCCTGAAGCAAAGGACGCAGTCCGGAAACCAATATTGGGTGCGGGAATATACTCGCGTCGACGGCCGCAAGGTCGACGACTATCTCGGTCCGGAGCAATCGTTCGACAAGGCAAGGATCGCGGCGCTACGCGCCGGGCTGGATCTGGCAAAGACTCTCGCCTCCGGGTCGGCTAAGCTGCGCCTGTTCGGCTACCAACGCATCGAGCGAAAGCCCGCCGCGGTGCTCGAGGTCTTCTTCAACCGGGGCTTGACCCAGGCGGGGCTCATCCTCGTGGGCTCCCATGCGTACGGCGCGCTTCTCAACGAGCTCGGCGTGGAGGCGCCCGGATATCGCACCCAGGACATCGACGTGGCGCGTGCTCAGCCTCTCGGAATAGCGCTCGGCGACGGCATCACGCTGCAAAAACTTCTCGCGGAAACCGGCTTGGCGTTCGTTCCGGTGCCGGGCATGCCTTCTCATCGGCCGTCGGCATCGTTCAAGCTTCCCGGCGCCGAAACCCTGGCCGTGGATCTGCTCGTGCCCGGCAAGGATCCCGGCCGCATCGTGCCGGTCAGGGAACTCGGGGCGCATGCTCAGGCGATCCCGCTTCTCGATTTTCTGATCAAAGAGCCCATTGAAAGCGTCGTTTTGAGCCCGAACCAGGTCATTCCGGTCAAGCTTCCGTCTCCCGAGCGCTTTTTGCTTCACAAGCTCTTTTCATCGCAATCCAGAAAAACCGACCGGGACAAGGTGCGCAAGGATCTCGAACAGGCCGCCCTGCTGGCCGCGGTGCTCGAAGAAGACACACCGGGCATCCTGAGCGACGCCTTCCGGCGAATGCCGGCAATCGGAAAGTCGTCGGTCAAACGGGGAGCGCGTGCGGCGGCGAAGATTCTTGAAGGTCTTCACCCGGAAGCTGAAAAAGCTTTGATGAAGCTTGCCGGAAAGTAGATTGCGTCTGTCACCAGGCGCGCCAGCCTCAGTCTCACATCTTTTTTCAGGATTTCAGAAATGATCCACCGCCTCGCGCTCGCCGTCCTCGCCCTTCCCTTCTTCGCCCCCCTCGCCTCGGCTCAGTCCGATCCCTTCACGACCCAGGCCGCGGCCAGGCTCGCTCATGGGACGTTCCGCGAGTACCTCGAGCTGCTCTCGCTGCCGAACGACTCGGTCGTGCCCGCCGACATCCTGAAGAACGTCGATTGGCTGGAGCGCGCGTTCAGGAAGCGCGGCTTCACCACCAAGCAGCTTTCGAATCAAGGCAAGCCCATGCTCTACGCCGAGTGGCCGGCGAAGGCGCCCGGCGCGAAGACCATGCTCTTCTACATGCACCTCGATGGCATGCCGGTGGTCCGGCCGAGTGGTCGCAGAAAAGTCCGTGGCAGCCGGTGGTGAAGAAGAGGAACGCCTCCGGCTCCTGGGAGATCGTGAACACCGATCTCCTCTTCGCCGAGAAGCTCGATCTTGATCTGCGCGTCTTCGCGCGCGCGGCCTCCGACGACAAGGGGCCGATCATGATGTTCCTCGCTGCGTTCGACGGCCTGAAGGAGGCACGCCTGGACCCGGTCGTCAACGTGAAGGTGCTCCTCGACAGCGAAGAGGAGAAAGGCTCGCCCTCGATCCCGGCGGTGGTGACGGCGAGCCGCGAGCTGCTCGCGGCCGACGCCATCGTCATCCACGACGGCCCGCGCCACGCGAGCGAGCGCCCGACCCTCATCTTCGGCAATCGCGGCGCCTCGCGCGTGACGCTGGTCGTGTACGGCCCGAAGCAGCCGCTGCACAGCGGCCACTACGGCAACTACGTGCCGAATCCCGCCATCCGCCTCGCGCGCCTCATCGCCTCCATGAAAGACGACCAGGGGCGCGTCACGATTCCCGGCTACTACGACCGCGTCAAGCTGAGCGACGCCGAAAAGAAGATTCTCGCCGACACCGGCGACGACGAAGCCGCCATCCGCCGCCGCGCCGGCATCAGGACGGCCGAGACCGTCGGCGCTACTTACCAGGAAGCGCTGCAGTACCCCTCGCTCAACGTGCGCGGCATGGCGGCCGCCTCGGTGGGCGACAAGGCCTCGAACATCATTCCGCATCTCGCCATCGCCGAGCTCGACCTGCGCACCGTGCCGGAGACCCCGCCCGAGTACTTGTTCGGCCTCGTCCAGAAACACGTCGAGCAGCAGGGCTACCACCTCGTGAAAGGCGAACCCACCGACGCCGACCGTGCCGCCCACGACAAACTCGCCTCCCTCACGATGGGCTCCGCCGGCCGCGCGTCGCGCACGCCGCTCGAATCGCCCCTCGGCAAATGGGCCTACGACTCCTTGCTCAAGACCTCAGCCGGCGCCAACCCCGTCCGCATCCGCATGATGGGCGGCAGCGTCCCGACCGACAGCCTCGTCGAAATCCTCGGCGCGCCGTTCGTCATCGTGCCGCTGGTGAACGGCGACAACAACCAGCACACCTTCGACGAAAACATGCGGATTGGGCACTACGTGGAAGGGATTCGGACGGCGATCGGGTTGCTAAGGACGCCTTATTAGTAACTACGCGAAGAATAAATGGAAGAACAAAGGGGGTCTGAGCATCCCCATTTAACCGCAGCGTTCCTTAAGACCACTTCTCGTCTCCAGCCACATTCGAGGGCATCCAAGGATAACTCCTAGAACCGGATATAAAATCCCCTCCGGATGATTCAAAGCTACCCCAATACTCCGGCGGATCATCACTACGCAATGCAGTCAATAAGTCATCTGTAGAAAACTGCCAACGCTTTTTGTCCCCCTCCCCCGACATCCAGGCGTTAGCTGTCACCGAATGAACAAAAACTCCGCGAGCCAAATGGTCTTGCGAGACAAGCTCTGTTTCTTCGTTAATCTTTAGTACTAGCTGTTCAAGATCTTGTTTGATCAAGCCCGCATGTGCGGCCAGTACGTCCTTCCTAAAAACCATGCTCACTATCTTCTTATAGTCCGTATTCAACTCCTTATTTAATTGTAGATACGGAAGTCGCTCCGAAAGATGTATCACATGTTTGGTAATGTTTGGATATTGTCGAAGAATCGCAGAGCTATTCAGCGTTAATAGTCGCCAAGTGATGTAGGAATCACCATACTGTTTCCGGTCCAGCTCGGTGCAATCATGGGTAAGCGCCACACGCAACCAATGCTCGTCGTCGCTTTGATATATGTCGACCGAACATGGTGCACCTCCAATTGGTTTGATTTGAGTGTACCAAGTGTCTGAAGTATTAGTAGGCACAATTTGATAAACGAACAGAAGATTTAAAAGGCACTCCTCAACAGCCATCAACGTATGCTTAGCATTCTGCTTGATAACATCAACGTCGTCCTTCTTAACGGGACGAAAATGTGCCAACGCGTTTCGGATGCTTCCAATCTCTTCTAACTTTGTTTCCATTATTTGCTTATTACCTCGGAAATATTCCTTAAAAATGGGCCAATACGAATCGTGGGTAATAATCCGGCTTAATTCCCCGCTATTTAAGTGCATGACCGGACAAGTAATGTCATATCCCAGATAACCATAGCCTTTGGCTTGCTGCACTCTTTTCCTCGCCAAAGCCAAAATTGTTGTATTACCTCCATCCTCGGCCGAAATGTTGATGTCAAACCATTTCTCTAGAAAGTTGACTTTCAAAATGACATATACGAAAAGTCGAAGAGCGTTTTCGACGCGAAAGAGAATGTTTAGTGCCTCATAGTAATGAATCAGAAGCCACCGATCTGGGATTTCGTAGGTTGTGTTCGACTTTTCGCCAATAGCTTTCCAATCCATATGCTGCCCCTCTCTTTAGTCACTAGGGGTCAGCTCAAATTGACCCCTAATGTTGACATTAGTCGCCCTTCGGACCATCTCGCTCGGACGAATAGGCAATCCCTGTGAGCCGAGACCGCATCATATTCAACACAGTTCGTAGTGGCGTCTCGCCCTTTCGAAGAAAACGCACCCCGAGGGATTGGATTTCTTTGATAAGCGCTGGATCGTTCACTACGCTGAGACAGAATAGATCAAGTTCCGGATAAAGCTTAACAATCTGCTGACAAAGATATAGCCCAGTGCGATGACTGGTAGTTTTATCCTCCAGAGATGCACCAGGGGGCAACATTACATCAACGGTTGCGAGATCGACGTGATTGTTTGACAGAATCATCAGGGCGTCTTCGCCTGTGGTCGCCTTCAATACTTTGTAACCCTCGTGAGTTAACGCATCCTCCAAGGCTTCTAATAAGCCCTGCTCATCGTCGATGAGGAGAACAATCTTACTAGTCACGTTGCCTTGCCTTTCCCTGGAGAGCGTGAACAGGAAGGACAACTTCGAACGTAGCTCTGTCTAAGCCATCAGGCCGCGCCGAAACGGCGCCTTCATGAAGCTCCACAATTCGCTTCGCAATATAAAGACCAAAGCCAGTTCCAGCGGGATAAAGGTTCTTTGCCGCAGGAGTCCTATAACCGCGATCGAAAACCCTGTTGACGTCTTCGTCCTTTAATGGAAGGCCTCTATTACTTATGAGAACCGAAACGGTATCGCTACGTTCGTCATAGGTGCCGTCAACCGTAATTTCAGTGCCCTTATTTGAATATTTCACCGCGTTCTCAATGATGTTGCTGAATGCTTGGCCAATCAGCGGCTTCATTGCAAGAACTGCGGGAGCTTTCTCAAGCGAGGATCCGTTGATCACTGATATTTTTAAGTCTTTATCCCAACCGAGCGGTTGAAAATCATCCGCCAAGTTCACGAGTAATCTAAAAATATTTACTTCTTGCAATGGTTCTTTTAGCGTGGTCAAAGCGTGGTCTGCATCGAGGTTCGACATCAAGGCAAAGTTTTTCGCGAGATGTACAGCGATCGTCGATTGTGAATATATGGATCTAAGTACTTTTTTTGCTCGGTCGACACTGACACGATTGTTCGTAAGATTCTCGATATGCCACTTAATGGCATTTAATGGGGCAACAAGTTGGTGCGAGACATTCTGGAGGTATTCAATGCGCTCGCGGTCTACGCGATCAAGCTCTTCCTTTAATCGCTTGATCTCTCGTTCCATCGCGGAGCCCCCGCCTGGGTTTGGCTGGCTCGGCAAAGGTGGACCACCCTTAGTTACGGACATTTTCTAACTCCCTGCGGATTAGGTCGCCTGCAGACTCAACGCCCTTACCGATGTCGATATAGGTCACCCCGCTTATATCACTAGGCAATTCGAGCGGTCCCTTGTAAAGCAATATTACTCGGCCAGATAAGCGACCCAAGGTTCCCAGAAAGTAGCCTAGTTCAAATATAACGTTCTGTCGTGCCCTACGCTTCTCGTCGTCGCTAGCGTCCGCAGGCACGACGCGATCATCTGGCGTCAAGAGTGCAAACGCAATACAGGATTGATTAGCATAGTGCTCAAACTTCTCCATCACAGTGCGCCCTACATTCGCTTTTTCGTGAAGGACAATTGGCTCAGGTAGTTTCAGCGTATTCTGAAGATAGTTTTTTACCGCCAATTTAGTTACCTCATCATGCCCGTGAATAATGAATGAGGTTATGGGTGCTTTCACATGATCGAGGCCCAGGATTTTCTCTAGTTTACCGATAAACTCTTGCATGCTTGGCGATGACCACTTAGGTACGAACGTAGTATTTAAATCCCGTTTGAGTGCCTCGACCACGCCTACATCTGTCGCCGCAGTGAACGCTACAATTGGAAGTTTCTGGTTTTTCTTGCGGACACTTTGAAACACAGTCATGCCTGGCGCTCGGCCGCTATTGGTGTCGCGCCCTGTAGCGCTCGTCGATTGCGGCATTAGAATGTCCAGCACAAGAAGGTCAGCAGAAACTATGGCGTCGATCTGCTGTAGAGCCTCATCCACTGATCGAATCCGACGAGCCTCATGGCCAAAATAACCGAGGCTCTCAACCAAAATATCAGAAGCAGCATCATCATCCACAATTATCACGCGTGCCATTGGAGGTTCTCGTCAAGAGTTGGGGTTATTGATCGCAGGGCGGCCCGGTGCCGACCTCGCCCTTGGCCGCGTGGTGCGCGACGTACTCGAGCGCCTTGGCGCGGTCGGTCGGGTCGGACTCGGGAAGGGTCCACCGCTCTACTCCACCGGAATATCCAGCGACTTGATAATCTCTTTCCATCGAGCGAATTGCGCCGTCTGGTAAGCCGCAAACCGCTCGCCAGTCAGTTCTCCAGGCTCCACCACGATCGCTGCGAATTTCTCCCGCACCAACGGTGTCCCGAGTACCACACGAAATTCCTCGCCGAGCCGCTCGACGATGTCGCGGGGCGTTCCCGCCGGCACGTAAGCGCCGTAGTACATGGTGGTGTCGAAGCCGGGATACCCCAGCTCCGCCATCGACGGCACGTCGGGCAGGACGTCGAGCCGCGTGGACTTCGCCACGGCGAGCGCCCGCAGCTTTCCGGAGCGGATGTGCGGGAGCGAGGAACCGATGAAATCGAACATCATCGTCAGCCGGTCGGCGAAGATGTCCTTCAATGCATCAGTCGCTCCTTTGTACGGGACTTGGATCATGTCCACGCCCTCCGCTTTTTTCAGGATCGACGCGGAGATGTTTGCCGTGGAGCCGTTCCCAAGCGATCCGTAGGTCACCGCGCCCGGACGGGACTTGGCCAGGATCATCAGGTCCTTGAACGTCTTCAACGGCGAGGAGCCATTCACGACCAGCACCAAGGGCACGGACGCGACGAGTGCCACAGGCTCGAAATCCTTTTGCGAATCGAAAGGCATCTTCGAATACACGAAAGTGTTGACGATCATCGTTCCGGAGGTGCTCAAGAGCAGGTTGTAGCCGTCCGGCGCCGAATGCGCGCCGGCGGTCGCTCCCACCAGCCCGCTGCCGCCCGGACGATTCTCCACGACCACCGGCTGCCGCAAGCGGAGCGCGAGCTCCTGGCCGACCACGCGCGGAATGATGTCGCCCACGGTGCCGGGCGCCGAAACCGTGATGAAGCGTATCGGCCGCGTCGGGTAGGTTTGCGCGCTTGCTCCCGCGGCGAGAACGACGGTCGCCGCGAGCATGCAGATCGATTTTTTCATCCGCCCTCCCGACGCCGCGCCGCTGCGCGTCACGCAGTTTCTTTTTCCTTCTCGATGGGTTTCACCGCGATCCGCAGGCCGGCAGCTTCCAGTACCGCAGTCAGGCTTCGCAGTTCCGGGTTGCCGGATTTCGAGAGCATCTTGTAAGTCGCTTCGCGAGTGAGCTTCGCTTTGCGGGTGATCTCGGCAATGCCACCCCGCGCCTGGGCAACCTGCCGTAACGCAAGCATGATCGCGGACTGGTCCCCTTCCTCGATGACGGTCTCCAGATACGCTGCGGCTTCCGCAGGGCTCCTGAGCTGCTCGATCAGCCAATCCTCGTAGGGCAGGCTAGGCGCGGCCCCGGGGCTTCTTTTTTGCCGAGCGCGTCTTGTAATCTTCGAGATAGTCTTTGGCACGTTGAATGTCCTTCTGCTGCGTCCTTTTATCCCCTCCGCAAAGGAGAAGAACGATCACCTCGCCGAGCCGGGAAACTTAGGCCGGATCGCGAAATCCCGCGTCCCAGTGTGAGCCGTCGCAGAACGGTTTGTTCTTCGACGCGCCGCACCGGCACAGCGTGTAGTGCTCCGTGGAGGCGCCCTGCCCGAACTTCACGCCCATGAGCTCGATGCCTCCGGTGACCGCATACGGCCCGTTGTCGGTCACGGTGACCATCGGCGGGCGCTCTGGCGCTTCGGCCTCGACGCCGTCGATCGCATAGCTGAGCGCCCCGGACGGGCACTTCCCGATCGTCGCGATGATCTCCTCCACCTCGGCGCCGTCCGGATCGATCCACGGCGTGTCGCGGTGGCGGAACACGGACTTCAACTCGTCGGTGCAGAACGCCGCGTGGGAGCAGATCGAGCGATCGTCGAGAATCGTGATGCGCTTGCCGGAGTAGCTTTTGCGGCTGTCTTTGCTTGTATCCGCGGTCTTCGTGTCCTTGAAACCGATCACGCTGTGCGTCCCGTCGCAGAAGGGTTTGTTCTTCGAGGCCCCGCACCGGCACAGCGCGACCCCGCGCACCGTGGCGCAGGCTTCGCCCGAAGCGCGCCGCAGGTTCGGCACCGGCCTGACTTCCATGTCGTTCAACAGGTAGTAGGGGCCGTTCGGGGAGCAGCCGATCTTCGGTTTGGAGTCCACGATGGGGATGTTACGCCAGCTTCGATAGGAGCGAGGAGCAGAAGCTCACCGCGAGTTTGCGCACCGGTGAATTATCTTCCGCTCGCCTTCGCCATGTCGTAGTAGTGGCGGACCACCCAGTCGTCGAACGCGGTGATGGTTTTCGCGAGCGAATCACCCAGCGGCGTGAGAGCGTACTCGACCCGCGGCGGCACCTCCAGGTAATCGCGCCGCGCGACCAAACCGTAGCGCTCGAGATCGCGCAGCGTCTGCGTGAGCATTTTCTGCGACACGCCGGCGATGTCGCGCATCAGCTCGCCGTTCCGCCGCGGACCCCGGCGCAGGAGCGGGATCAGCAGCAGGACCCATTTGCTCGCGAGGAGCCCGATCACGTCCCGCGACGGGCAGGTGTCGCTCCAGGGATCGACCGGCGCCCTGCCCCGGGCCGTGGCGCGCGGGACGGGCTTCGAGGGTGCTGAAGGGTGCGGGGTCGGCATGGCGTCTCCAGGGTGGCCGAGCAGTTACTAAAAGGTGCGTACTAGTATATTCGTAACTAAGCACGTATGTTAACACGCACGGTCGCAAGCGTGATAGTCCCGCGCGAACCGCCCACCCACTTTTACCAAGGAGATCCAGTCATGCTTACGTTCAACAAACAGACAGTCGTCGCCACCCTCTTCGCGATCGGCCTCGCCGGACCGGCGCTCGCGCAATCCGCGGCCGAGCATCCTCTCACCCCTCCTCCCGCTCCGGAGCGCCAGGCGCCCGCGGTCGAGCGCAACCTCAAGGTCTTCGACGTGCTCGACTTCGACGTCTTCAGCAACCAGAAGTGGAACCGGCTCCACGAAAGCCACGCGAAAGACATCGTCGTCACCTGGCCCGACGGCCACGAGACCAGGGGTATCGACAAGCATATTGAGGATCTGAAGGCGCTCTTCGTCTTCGCGCCGGACATCACCATCAAGGTTCACCCGATCCGCTTCGGCTCGGGGACATGGACCGCGGTGACGGGCGTGATGACTGGCACCTTCAGCCGCCCGATGCCTGCCGGGGACGACAAGACGATCGCTCCCACGGGAAAGCGCTTCGCGATCGGCATGGCCACCATCGGCCACTGGAAGGGCGACACCATGGACCACGAGTGGCTGTTCTGGGATAACCAGGACTTCATGAAGCAGATCGGCCTGGGCAACTGATTCACCGGCAAGGCCTCGCCGGATTCCGGCGGGGCCGCCGCTTCCATCCGCTCCCCTAAGACCACAATTGCTTGGTAGCAAGCCGCGCCCCGTCCCGCATCGCCTCGAACTTCGCCCACACCACGGTCGGGTGCACCTCGGTATGGTAGCTCGCCTGCGAGGAGAATCCGCAGTCGGCGCCGGCGACGACGTTTTCCCTGCCGACCCGCTTCGCGAACCGTACCAGGCGCTCGGCGATCAGGACGGGATGCTCGACGATGTTGCTTGCGTGGGTGATCACCCCCGGAATGAGCACCTTGCCCTCGGGCAGCCTGACCGATTCCCACAGGTGATATTCGTGCTCGTGGCGCGGGTTGGCGGCTTCGAAGCTGTACGCGCCGGCGTTCACCTTCAGCATGTATTCGACGACGTCCGAGAGCGCCGCCTCGTGGATGCGCGGGCCTTCGTTGATCCCGTAACAGGTGTGAAAGCGCACCTTCTCCGGTGGAATGCCGCGCAGGCTTTCGTTGATCGCCTCGACGTACATTTCGGCGCGCTTTTTCCGGCCAGCGGCGTCCAAAGCCGGATCAGCGAAGATGTCGCAGAGAAACGGGTCGTCCACCTGCAACTGCAAACCCGCGTCGACGATCGCCATGTATTCCGTGCGAAGCGCCGCGCCGACCGCGTGGAAGAATTCCTCCTCGGTCCGGTAATACTCGTTCGTTCCGACGCCGCTCGGCGCCACCGCCGGCACGAAGACGCCGTGAGCGCGCGCCTCGGCCGCCGCGGCCTTGAGATTCCCGATGTCGCTCTTGAGCGCATCCTCGCCGCGATATTTGACCGGCCCGGTGCAAACCAGGGGCACGATGGGAGCGATCGCGCCGCCGGTCATCGCTTCCTTGAAGTACTTTTCGTAGTACTCCGGGAAGGCCGCGACCTCGGCCGCGAACGGGTGCCTCTTCTGCTGAGGCCGCTCCTCAAACCCTTCGAGCCGCTCGCGTACGTAAGTGAAGAAGCCCGGCTTCGACTGCTCGCCGTCGCTGACGATGTCGATGCCGGTCTCGACCTGCCTCTTCACGCACTCGGCGACCGCGCTTTTCACGCGTTTGTCGTAGGCGGCCCGATCGTAGGCGAGACCCGCCACCTTCGCCTTCATCAGGTCGAGCAGATCCCTGGGCCGAGGCAGGCTGCCGACGTGGGTCGTGAGGATGCGATCGACGCTTTGCTTCATGCGCTCGTTCCAAACTCAACGCCGGTATTTTTTGGCCGCGGCGACGAGCGCATCATAGTCCTCCTTCAGCTGCGGGTTCTTCGCGAACATGGGCGGCAGGACCGACGTGGTCTCGTCGATGAAGCGCCTGGCGTCGGAATCGGAGAGCCGGATCGTCTGCCCGCCGTTCTGCTGCCAGGTCTTGCCGATCCGCTCCAGGTCTTCCACGCCCCAGGTGGAGAAAACGTTTTCGGCCTTGCGCGCCTCCTCCCGCACGATGCCCTCCAGTTCGGGTCCGAGCGATTTCATGAAATTACGGTTGGTGAGGCCGGAGGCAACGAGGAACATCTTCGGCATGGTGGTCAGGCCCTTCGCCACGTCGTAGTACTTGAAGGACGTGAACACCGTGAATGCAGCGATGACGCCGTCGATGGCGCGGTTCTGCATGGCGGGCAACACTTCCCCGAGCGGCATCGAGACAGGCGACACGCCGAGCTGCTTGAACGGTTCAACGTGCAGCGGCGCGCCGCCCGGCACCCGGATCTTCTGGCCGTTGAAGTCGGCAAGCGTGCGCACCGGCCTGTGCGAGAGCAGCATCAACGGCCCGTTGAGGAAGGTGAAAAGCGGCTCGACCCCCTTCGCCGCGCCAAAGCCGGCGAGACGCCTGCGGATGTCGGGGTCGGCCAGCACGCGTTGGCCGTGCTCGACGCTGTCGAACAGGCCCGGCGCGTCGAACACGAGGAAGCGCGGCTCGAGCCCGACCAGGAACCCCACCGCCGGCGCCGTCAGCTCGATCGTGCCGAGCGCCACGCCCTCCACGGTGCGCGGAATCTGGCCCAGTTGATTGGCGGGATAGATCTCGACCTTGACGCGGCCGGCCGAGCGGGATTCGACCCCGGCCTTGAACGCCTTCATCCACTCATGTGTGGCGTCATTGATGGTGGGCGTCGACAGTTTCATCGTGAACTGCTGAGCATCGGCAGGCGCCGTCACGAGCGCTGCAATGAATGCCGCGGCGGCTATCCGTACGACTCGACGATCATTCGTGGTTTTCATGGTGAGGTCTCCTTTTCTCTGGGCTTCAACCCGCCCGCAGCAGCAGACGCATCCCGACGAGCGAGATCTCCGGGATGTAGGTGATCATAACCAGTGCCGCGAGATAAATCAGCAGGAATGGAATGATTCCGCGGTAGATCACGCCGAGCTCGAGCTTGAGCACCGATTGCGCGACGAAGATGTTGATCCCGAACGGTGGATGGAACAGACCGATCGCGAGATTCACCGTAACAATGATGCCGAAGTGCACGGTGTCCACGCCGACTGCCTTCACCAGCGGCACGAGCAGCGGCGTGAGCAGCAGGATCGCCGACAGCGGATCGAGGAAGCAGCCGACGACCAGCAAAATCACGTTGATCGCGAGCAGCAGCTCGATTCGGGATACGTTGAGCGCTTGCAGCCAGTCCACCATCGCGGCGGGGACCTGGTTGACCGTGAGCAGCCAGGCGAATACCCCGGCGCAGGCGACGATGATCAGCACCTGGCCGGTGAACAGCACGGTCGAGGCCGCCGCCGCGACGATGTCGCGCCAGCCAAGCTCGCGGTACACGAAGCGCGTCACCAGCGCCGCGTACACGCACGCCACTGCCGCGGCTTCGGTCGGCGAGAACACGCCGCCATAGATGCCGCCGAGGATGATCACCGGGGCGCCGAGCGCCCACGCACCGCGCGCCGCAGCCCGCAGGAAACGCCGGAGCTGGAACGCCTCGCCCGCTGCGATGCCGTGGCGCTTTGCGTACCAGACGACGTAGGCAGCGATCATGGCGGCTATCAGCAGCCCGGGAAGCACTCCCGCGGCGTAAAGCCGCGGCACGGACTCGGAGGCCGCCATGCCGTACACGATCATGGGGATGCTGGGCGGAATGATGATGTCGATCGCACCCACCGAAGTGATCAGGCCCGCGGAGAAGGTGTCCGGATAGCCGCCGCGCCGCATCGCCGGCAGCATCACTTTGCCGATGGTTGCGACCGTTGCCGCGCTCGCACCCGAGATCGCGCCAAAGATGGCCGCGGCGCCGACCGTTGTCACCCCGAGGCTGCCGGGCACCGAGCCCACGCCCGCGTGCACGAAATCGACGAGACGCTTTGCGACACTGCCGCGCCCCATCAGCTCGCCTGCATAGATGAAGAACGGCACGGCGAGCAGTGCGAAGGCGTCGATCGTGCCAAACAGGTTCTGGTGGAGCACGGCGAGCGGCAAGTGCATGGTCCAGACCAGCGCAACCGTGACAGACGCGAGCAGCACGAGGAAGATCGGGAACCCGAGCAACAAGAGGATCACCGGCAGAACACCGAGAGCGAAGCTCATGGGCGGGCTTCATCGCTTTCCACTGACGTTGCGCGCCGGCGCAGGAGTCCGGCCGCGCGCCACAGCGCAACCAGCGCTATCAAGCCGAAGCCAAGCGCCACCGCTCCGTGCGGAATCCACATCGGGATGCCGGCGACGTCACTCTTTCTTTCGAGCACGATCATCTGCGCCGTGTAACGCCACGACTGCACGAACACGAAGCCCGAAAGCAACGCGAGCGCCGCAAGCTCGGCCGCGCGCAAGGCGAGCCGTGCCGATCGCGGATAGAACTGCACGAGCACATCCATGCGCAGGTGCAGGTTGCGCCAGCTGACGACGGCGGCGCCGAGGAACGCCATCCAGATCATGATGTAGACCTGCAGCTCGTCAGCCCACAGAATCGAGCGCCCAAAGCCGTAGCGGCCGACCACGTTGGCGAAATTCAGGCACACTGCGCCCATGAACGCGAGCGCGAGACAGCGCTCGATCGCGTTCATCAGGATGCTCAAGCTTCCTCCTCCGTGAATTTCGCCCGTACCGGGCGTTCAACGCCCCGATCGCCTGCCGAATCGCCGCCGGGGCGCGGAGTCCGGCGATATCACGCGCTTCCCCAGACGGATTCGGCGGTCTTCACCACCAGCTCGAGCTTGCGCTTCTCGTCGTCGATCGTCACCGGGTTGCCGAGATAGTTGCTGGAAAAACCGCACTGCGGGCTGACACAAAGCCGCTCGAGCGGCACGTACCGCGAAGCCTCGTCGATCCTTCTCTTCAGCAGATCTTGCGACTCGAGTTCCGGGGTCTTGGTGGACACCAGGCCGAGCACCAGGACTTTGTTCCTGGGAAAGAAACGCAGCGGCTCGAACGTGCCGGCACGCGGCGTGTCGTACTCGAGGAAGAAGGCATCGACCTCGATCTCGTTGAAGACCCGCTCGGCGACCGGTTCGTAGCCGCCTTCGGCGGCCCAGTGGCCCTGGTAATTGCCCCGACAGGTGTGCATGGCGATCGTCATGCCCTTGGGACGGTTCGCAAGAATGGCGTTCATCGTGCGCACGTAGGCATCCAGGAGTGCTTCGGGATCGTCGCCCCGACTGATCAGCCTGGTACGCTGCTTGTCGTCGCACAGGCAGGAAGTGACGACTTCGTCCATCTGCACGTAAGTGCACCCCGCCTCCGACAACGCGCGCAGCTCGGCGAGGTACGCCTGGCCAAGATCCGCCCAGAAAGCGCCCAGATCCGGATAGACCTTGTCACTAATGGTCTTGCGGCTGCCGTAGAAGTACAGCGTCTGCGGTGCGGGCATCGTTACCTTCGGGGTTTGCCGGGTGATCGACTTCAGGAACTTGAACGGCCCCGCATTCACGCTTTTCTTCCAGCGGATGGGCGCGGTGACATCGATGCGTGGCGACGGAACCTCGTGCCCGGTCTCGTCGCGGAAGCGCTCGTTGCCTCGGTAGGTTCCGTGCACCCCTTCCAGCGACAGCAGAAACTCGCTCCACCAGATGCGGCGGCGGAACTCGCCGTCGGTGATCGAGCGCAAGCCCGCGCTCTCCTGGAGTTTGACGACCTCCCGGATGGCCTCGTCTTCAAGCCGGTGCAGCTCAGCGTTATCGTGCGGCCCGAAATTGTGGTCCAGATCATGCGGTCCGAGCAGGCGCTCGCGCGCCTTCATCAGTACCTCGGGCCGGCGCAGACTTCCGACATGGTCGGCCCGGAAAGGCGGGATGGTTCTTGCAGTCATCAAGGTGTTTCCAGCCCAGGAAAAAACATGCGAGGCGTCACTTCAGCCGCTCAACCTATGTCGACACCACGGCCGCGCCGAAATCAGTTCGACCGGCGCTTGGCCGATGAAGCGCTAACGCAGGGAAGCGTTGATCTTCTCCAGCATCCCCGCCCCAGGGCACAACTCCTTCTCTCCGAGCTTATTGAACGGAGTCTCCACGGTATTGAGGTGGGCATGGAGGTCTTCGGGTTCGGAATCGACGAAGAGCAGGCCCGTGACGAGCTCGCCCTTCGCCTGATGCAAGGCAATGTAGTTCATCGCCGTGACGCGGCTGGTCGGGTCGTACTCGGGGTGGGTCTTGCGCAGTCGCAGCACCGAGCCGTCGTGCTGCGGCACGCTGATCACGTCGCCATCCTTGTAGTCCACGGTGATCGCGTCGCGGCTGGGCCAGAAGTCGAGCCGGTTGACCGCTTCGTTGTGCTCGCGCACGTAGTCGTAGCTCTTGGTGCTGCCGGCGTGGTTGTTGAACGCCACGCACGGGCTGATGACGTCGATGAAGGCCGCGCCCTCGTGCACGATCGCCGCCTTGATGAGCGGCACAAGCTGCGCCTTGTCGCCGGAGAAGCTGCGCGCGACGAAAGTGGCGCCAAGCAGCAGCGCGAGTGACACCGTGTCCACCGGCGCGTCGCGGTTGATGACGCCGCGCTTGGACTTCGAGCCCTGGTCGGCGGTGGCCGAGAACTGGCCCTTGGTGAGGCCGTAGACACCGTTGTTCTCGAGGATGTAGGTCATGTTCACGCCGCGGCGCATGACGTGCGCGAACTGGCCGAGGCCGATCGAGGCCGAGTCGCCGTCGCCCGAGACGCCGAGGTAAAGCAGGTCGCGGTTGGCGAGGTTCGCGCCGGTGACCGCCGAGGGCATGCGGCCATGGACGGTGTTGAAGCCGTGCGAGTTGCCGAGGAAATAATCGGGCGTCTTCGACGAGCAGCCGATGCCGGAGAGCTTGGCGACGCGGTGCGGCTGCACGTTCAGTTCCCAGAACGCCTGGATGAGCGCGGCCGAGATCGAGTCGTGGCCGCAGCCGGCGCACAGCGTCGACACCTTGCCTTCGTAGTCGCGGCGGGTGTAGCCGACCTTGTTTTTGGGGAGGGTCGGGTGGTGGAGTTTTGGCTTGGTCAGGTAGGTCATCGTTGTTCCCTCACCCCTGCCCTCACCCTAGCCCTCTCCCGGAGGGAGAGGGGAAAAGACTTGGTCATGCGGCTTTGTCCTTTTTCAAGGGCCGAACGTTCAGCGCGGCGACGACTTCGGCGATTTCCTTGGTGATGAAGCGCGCGGTGATCGGCGTGCCGTCGTAGTGCAGGATCGGGATGAGGCTGGCGGGGTTGATGCCGGCGTCGTTCACCAGCAGCGTCTTCAGCTGGGCGTCGCGGTTCTGCTCCACCACGAACACCTTCGTGTGGGAAGCGACGAAATCGAAGATCTCGTCCTGGAACGGGAACGCCCTCACGCGCAGCGCGTTCACGTAGATGCCCTTCTCCGCCAGTGCTTCCAGCGCTTCCTGCATCGCCGGGCCGGTGGATCCGAAGTAGATCGCGCCGAAGCGCGCCGGGTACTTCGCCGGGGTCAGCACCGGCTTGGGCACCAGCGACTTGGCGGTCTCGAACTTCTTCAGCAGCCGCTGCACGTTATACAGGTAGTCCTGCCCTGCCTCGGAGTAGCCCGCGTAGGGGTCCTTGCTGGTGCCGCGGGTGAAATAGCCGCCCTTGTTCGGGTGCGTGCCCGGATAGGTGCGGTACGGGATGCCGTCGCCGTCCACGTCGAGATACCTGCCGAATTCCTTGCCGGCCTCCAGCATCTCGTGCGTCATCACCTTGCCGCGGTCGTACTGGCGGCTGTCGTCCCACTTGAGGGGCGCGCTGAGGCGCTGGTTCATGCCGATATCAAGGTCAGTCATGAGGAACACCGGCGTCTGCAGCCGGTCGGCGAGGTCGAGCGCCAGTGCGGCATGCTCGAAGCACTCGTTTGGATCCTCCGGGAACAGCAGCACGTGCTTGGTGTCGCCGTGCGAGGCATAGGCACAGGCGATGAGGTCGGACTGCTGCGTGCGCGTCGGCATGCCGGTCGAGGGGCCGCCGCGCTGCACGTCGATGATGGTGACCGGGATCTCGGCGAAGTACGCGAGGCCGATGAACTCCTGCATGAGCGAGATGCCCGGGCCGGAAGTGGCGGTGAAGGCGCGCGCGCCGTTCCACCCTGCCCCGACGGCGATGCCGATCGAGGCGAGCTCGTCCTCGCCCTGCACGATGGCGAACTTGTTCCTGCCCGTATCCTTGTCCACGCGCAGCTTCGAGCAGTATTTCTGGAAGGCTTCGGCCAGCGACGAGGACGGCGTGATCGGGTACCAGGCGCACACGGTCGCCCCGCCGTAGATGCAGCCGAGCGCGGCGGCCGCGTTGCCGTCGATGAAGATCTTGTCGCCGACGCTGTTGGCCTTCTTCACGCGGATGCCGATCGGGCACTTCAGGTGATGCAGCGCGTAGTCGCGGCCCATCTGCAGCGCGTGGAGGTTGGGCTTGAGGAGAGCTTCTTTTCCCTTGTACTGTTCGCCGATCAGCTCGGCGATCGCCAGCGGGTCGATGTCGAGCAGCGCCGAGAGCGCGCCGACGTAGATGATGTTCTTGAAGAGCTGCCGCTGGCGGGCGTCGGTGTAGGCCTGATTGCAGATCTCGGTGAGCGGTATGCCGAGGACGTTGATGTCGTCGCGGAACTTCGACTTCGGCAGAGGCTTGGTGTTGTCGTAGAAGAGGTAGCCGCCGGGGTCGATCTCTTTCACGTCGCTGTCCCAGGTCTGCGGGTTCATCGCGACCATCAGGTCCACGCCGCCGCGGCGGCCGAGCCAGCCGGATTCGGAGACGCGCACTTCGTACCACGTGGGCAGGCCCTGGATGTTCGAGGGGAAGATGTTGCGCGGACTCACCGGCACGCCCATGCGCAGGATCGCCTTGGCGAAGAGCTCGTTGGCCGACGCCGAGCCCGAGCCGTTGACGTTGGCGAATTTGATGACGAAGGCGTTGACGGATTCTATGGACTTCATATCGTCGTCATTTCCGTCAATGCGGGCCGTTCATGGTTCGACAAGCTCACCACGAACGGTTCCTCCATCGGTACCGTTCGCCCTGAGCCTGTCGAAGGGCGAGCGTTAGTTTCGCAAGGCATTGCCGGTCTCATGCCGCCCTCTTTTGCGGGGTACGGCAACCGTGCCCGGCGTGCGTCAGGTCGAGGAGGAACTTCTGCATGTCCCAGGCGCCGGTCGGGCAGCGCTCGGCGCACAGGCCGCAGTGCAGGCACATGTCCTCGTCTTTCACCATCACCTTGCCGGTCTTCAGGTTCCCGGACACGTACAGGTCCTGGTTCGGGTTCTTCGCCGGCGCCATGAGGCGGCCGCGCAAGTCCGCCTCCTCGCCGTTCTGCGTGAAGGTGATGCAGTCCATCGGGCAGATGTCCACGCAGGCGTCGCACTCGATGCAGAGCTTGTCGGCGAACACGGTCTGCACGTCGCAATTCAAGCAGCGCTGCGCTTCCTTGAAGCCGGTGGCGGGATCGAAGCCGAGCTCGACCTCGACCTTGATGTTTTTCAGGGTGATTTTCTGGTCTTTCCACGGCACCTTGTAGCGTTCGTCGGGCGAAATCTGGTTGTCGTAGCTCCACTCGTGGATGCCCATCTTCTGGCTCATGAGGGTCACCATGGGGCCGGGGCGCTCTTTCACGTTCTCGCCGTTGCAGAGCTTGTCGATGGAGATGGCCGCGTCGTGGCCGTGCGCGACCGCCCAGATGATG
This sequence comes from Gammaproteobacteria bacterium, assembly GCA_041493345.1. GTDB lineage: Bacteria > Pseudomonadota > Gammaproteobacteria > Burkholderiales > SG8-39 > VBDM01. Next base: position 26,085 of record JBGPYQ010000015.1, read on the forward strand.
TTCTTGGGTCCGAAGGCCGAATCGCCGCCGAAGAACACTTTCGGCAGCGTGGACTGCATGGTGACTTTGTCCACGACCGGCATGCCCGACTTGTCGAACTCGATACCGGTGTCGCGCTCGATCCAGGGGAAGGCGTTCTCCTGCCCTACTGCGACAAGCACGTCGTCGCATTCAAAAAACTGGTCCGGCTCGCCGGTGGGCACCAGGCGGCGGCCGCGCTTTTCAGTTTCATGGTCGTACACGGCCTTCACTTTCCCGAAGGTCATGCCGATGAGCTTGCCGTTCTTGTGCTCGAAGGCCTTCGGCGCGAAGTAATTGAGGATCGGAATGCCCTCGTGCTGCGCGTCTTCCTTTTCCCAGGGCGAGGCTTTCATTTCCTCGTACCCGGAGCGCACGATGACCTTCACGTCCTCGCCGCCGAGGCGCTTGGAGGAGCGGCAGCAATCCATCGCGGTGTTGCCGCCGCCCAGCACGATGACGCGCTTGCCGATCTTGTCGGTGTGGCCGAAGGAGACGGAGGACAGCCAGTCGATGCCGATGTGGATGTTCTTCGCCGCTTCCTTGCGTCCGGGAAGATCGAGGTCGCGCCCGCGCGGCGCGCCCGAGCCGACGAAGACCGCGTCGTAGTTCTCGGAGAGCAGCCTCTTCATGCTGCCGATCTTCGTGCCGCCCTTGAACTCGACGCCGAGGTTGAGCACGTAACCCACTTCCTCGTCGATCACTTCCATCGGCAGGCGGAAACGCGGAATCTGCGACCAGATCATGCCGCCTGCGCGCGGGTCCTGGTCGAACACGGTGACCGAGTAGCCGAACGGCGCGAGATCGCGCGCGACGGTGAGCGATGCGGGTCCAGCGCCGATACAGGCGATGCGCTTGCCGTTCTTTTTCGCCGCGGGCTTGGGCAGCCGCGGGCGGATGTCTTCCTTGTTGTCCGCGGCGACGCGCTTCAGGCGGCAGATGGCGACGGGCTCGGGCTTCTCGCCGTTATTTTCCTCGACGCGCCCGCGCCTGCACGCGGGTTCGCACGGGCGGTCGCAGGTGCGGCCGAGGATTCCGGGAAAAACATTCGAGTACCAGTTGACCATGTAGGCATCGCCGTAGCGGCCTCCGGCGATCAACCGGATATATTCGGGGACTGGAGTATGGGCCGGACACGCCCACTGACAATCTACGACCTTGTGAAAATAGTCTGGTGCACCGATATCAGTCGGCTTCAACGCGTTTTCTCCATGGTGCGCTGCCGTATCTCTTCTCGTAGCGTCCGAGTGAGTAGCATGATACAACCTCCCAAGCTCCTTTAAAAGTCTTAAATATCAATTACTAGGAACAATTGACCTGTAACGCTCCGGAACGGCATTCGATGGACCGGTGTGGCCCGATCGGGTGCCGAAACGGGTGTCGAAAAGACTTTAACTAAACGATATATACTATTGATCTATATATTGTACGTGATGAACAACTTGCCTCAGAGGCAGGCGCCAAAGGAAGGAATGAAGAAATGAAATCCACGCAGGAAACAGGGTCGTTCATTCGAGAGCTCGTCTTCGCCAACCGGATCCTGGCCCGGGAGGGCGTGGTCGATGCTTTCGGTCATGTCAGCGTACGCCATCCCCGCAATCCCGACCGCTATCTGCTTGCGCGCTCCCGCAGCCCCGAGCTCGTCACCGGCGACGACATCATGGAGTTCTCGCTGGACGGGAACGCGATCGAGGGGCGCGGCCGCAGGCCCTATGGGGAGCGGATGATTCACGGCGCGGTCTACGAGCTTCGACCGGAAGTGCACTCCGTCGTGCACAACCATGCGCAGGAGCTCATCCCCTTCGGCGTGACCGGCGCGAAGCTCCGGCCGATCATGCACGTATGCGGTCCGATCGGCGCCGCGGTTCCGATCTGGGACATCCGGAAAAAATTCGGCGATACCGATTTGCTGGTGATCAACATGGAACAGGGGCGCGATCTCGCCCGGCGTCTCGGCGACGGCCCGCTGGCGCTCATGCGCGGCCACGGTTGCGTGGTCGCCGGCAGGAACCTGCGGGAAGCCGTGATGATCGCGATCTACGCGCAGGTGAACGCGAGGCTCCAGCTCCAGACCACGCAGCTCGGCAAGCCGCGGTTTCTCTCGGCGGGAGAAATCGAGAAGTGCACCGAGCGCCAGTTCAGCCCGCTCGCCCTCGAGCGCGCGTGGGAGTACTGGTGCGCCCGCGCCGGTTGCGCCGGCCTGTGAGGGAGAATTGGTAGGGCGTGTAGGGATCGAACCTACGACCAACGGATTAAGAGTCCGCTGCTCTACCAGCTGAGCTAACGCCCCTTCGTTCGCGGGAATAGTGCCGGAAAATTCTCGAACACGCGAATTTTAACACAGGGGTATTGTCATCCCGAGCGAAGCGAGGGATCTCCTCGCGTAAGGAGATTCCTCGGGCCGCGCGCCAAAGCGTGGAACAGGGGCCCCGCTTGCGGGGATGTGACCGCGGAGGCACGCATTGCGAC
>JBGPYQ010000099.1:0-11068 GCA_041493345.1 Gammaproteobacteria bacterium
GCCGTTGTCGCGAAATTCGATCAGCCGCGTGCTCACCCGGCTCTGCAGCAGGAAGTGCGAATACTGGTCGCGGCTGTCCTGGTCCATGCCGCCGCCGGCGTGGCGGCTTGCCTGGTAGCGCAGGTAGAGCGAGTAGTGCTCGACGCGAAAGCGCAATCCCATCACCGCGGATTCCAGTGTGCGGTGCTTCGCCCATGCGCGCCTCTGGCTGCGCGAGGCGCTGAACTCGGCGACCGGCACGCGCACCGGGACGCAGGCGCGGCAGTGGTCGCAGTACGGCCGGTAGGTGAAGATGCCACTGCGGCGAAAGCCGAGCCGCACCAGGTCCGCGTACAGCTCGTTGCCGATCAGGTGGCTGGGCGTGGCGACCTGCGAGCGTGCCATCCTGCCCGGCAGGTAACTGCACGGGTAGGGCGCGGTCACGTAGAACTGCAGTACCGCATGCGGCAGGTCGTTCAGTTTCGACATGGCTCGTGTACGAATGATGCGCCGGACCAGCTGCCCGGCTCACGCGGATAGTGTATCAATTCTTCGAGCAGCCGGGAAAAACGCCGCCGCGGAATCTCGCGCGCCCCCAGCGATTCCAGGTGCGATGTGCGCATCTGGCAGTCGATGAGGCGGAAATCTTCCGACTTGAGGTGCGTGACCAGGGCGGCGAGGGCGATCTTGGAAGCGTCGGGCGCGCGGGAAAACATCGATTCCCCGAAGAACACCCCTCCGATCGCAACGCCGTACAGCCCCCCCGAGAGCTTTCCCCCGATCCAGGTTTCCACCGAATGCGCGTAGCCGAGCTCGTGCAGCCGCCGGTAGGCCTCGCCCATTTTCCCGGTAATCCAGGTGCCGCCTTCGCCTTGCCGCGGCGCCGCGCACCCGGCCATCGTGTCCTCGAATGCCGAGTCGAAACGTACTTCGTAGCGCCGGTTTCGGAGTGTCTTGGCGAGAGAGCGCGAGATCCTCAGTTCGCCGGGCAACAGGACCATGCGCGGATCGGGACTCCACCAGAGGATCGGATCGCCCTCGGAGAACCACGGAAAGATGCCGCGCCGGTAGCCGTCAATGAGGCGTCCGGCGGACAAATCGCCGCCGGCGGCGAGCAGGCCGTTCGGATGCTTGAGCGCGGACGAAACCGCCGGAAACGGCGTGTCGTGCTCCAGCCAGGGGATCATTGAAGGATCGCGGATCCTGCGTCTAGCATTTCACCTGCTGTCTGCAGTATTGGGTCAGCTCGCTGACGACGCAATGGCCGGCGACGACTTCCCGCGCGTGGCCGTTGTGCTCGAGCCCGAGACGGAACTCGTATTTGCCGAAAAATTCATTGAACATCTCGCCCCCGAGCGTGCCCACCGCGTACAGTCCGTCGTCGCGCGCGTCATAGTCGAGCAGGATCGCGGCGAGCGGCTGCGGCGCCGGGCCGGCCACCACTCTCGCGCCTTCGGCGGGATCGTACTGGCTGTGCTCGGAACAGCAATGGATCACATGCGCGAACCTGCTGCCCGCCGACTTCTGGTCGCGGTAGCTGATGAAGCTGATCTCGCGCGTCGGATAGCTGAGCCGGTGAGCGCAGATCGCCGAGTAAGCCACGATGCTGCGGTCTGCGCCGACCCCGCCCTGCCAACGGTAGCTCTGCGCCTCGGCGGTCTTCAGCTCGGCGGCGGGCTTGGTCTGCGTGCCCAGGTTGAGCAGGAAACACGGCGTGCCCGCAAACGGATAATGAAAGATGAAATTCCGGTTCGCCGCGAGTTCGCGCGCCTTGAGCGGCGTTCCGCCCGTATCGACCAGCCGGGCGCGGCCGTAGAACCGCGGCATCGCGTCCGAGCGCGCAGCCGGCCCCGGCACGGTCAGCGCCGCGGCGGCGCAGGCGAACATGAAATCGCGTCTCTGCATGGGTATCCCCGGCCCAGACGCTAACGGGAGCCGGGCGGTTGTGTCAACCCGGGATGACAGGGCGCCATCGCCGACCCCGGGGTTGGGAAAAGTTCCTGAATACGGCAGAATCCTGATTCGGGCCGGGCGCGGATCAGAAGTTCTCTAAGAAACAGGGTTCTGCGACACCTGCCGATCAGAGGTTAAAAAAATTAGAATTCAAAGGAGGAGGCGATCATGGGAGCGATATCAGTAGACACGTTCAAGGCGGGGAGCGACGTATTGTTCATCCTGCTGGGCGCGATCCTGGTTCTGGCGATGCACTCGGGGTTCGCGTTTCTCGAGCTTGGGACGGTGCGCTCGAAAAACCAGGTCAACGCGCTGGTAAAGATACTCACCGACTTCAGCGCCTCGACGATCGCGTACTTTTTCATCGGCTACGTAATCGCCTACGGCACCGGATTCCTCGTGGGGGCGGAAAAGCTCGCCGAAAAAAGCGGCTACGAGCTGGTGAAATTCTTCTTCCTCCTGACCTTCGCGGCGGCTGCGCCCGCGATCGTCTCGGGCGGGATCGCCGAGCGCGCTCGCTTTTATCCGCAGCTTGTCGCCTCGTTCCTGATTGTGGCGTTCATCTATCCGTTTTTCGAGGCGATCGCCTGGGGTCGGAAATTCGGCGTGCAGGCGTGGATCAAGGCGAGCTTCGGCGAGGAATTCCACGATTTTGCCGGATCCATCGTCGTGCATGCGGTGGGCGGCTGGATCGGGCTTGTCGCCGTTTTGATGCTCGGCGCGCGCATCGGACGCTATGGCAAGGACGGGCAGGCATCGGCCGCGCACCCGCCGTCCAGCATTCCGTTTCTCGCGCTCGGCGCCTGGGTTCTCTCGGTGGGTTGGTTCGGCTTCAACGTCATGTCGGCGCAAACTATCGACAAGGTGAGCGGGCTCGTCGCCATCAATTCGCTCATGGCCATGGTCGGCGGCACGCTCGCCGCGCTCGCGGCGGGGCGCAATGACCCCGGCTTTGTCCACAACGGGCCGCTTGCGGGCCTGGTCGCGGTGTGCGCCGGCTCGGATGTGATGCATCCGGTCGGTTCGCTGGTTGTCGGCGCAGCGGCCGGGTTCATCTTTGTCCATTTGTTCACGCTGACGCAAAACCGCTGGAAGATCGACGACGTGCTCGGCGTGTGGCCGCTGCACGGGCTGTGCGGGGCGTGGGGCGGGATTGCCGCCGGTATTTTCGGGAGCAAGGCGCTGGGGGGCCTGGGCGGGGTCAGCTTCATGTCCCAGTTGAGCGGAACGTTGCTGGGCATCGCTGTCGCCCTTGCCGGCGGCGCGATCGTGTATGGCGTGCTCAAAGCGACAGTGGGCATACGCCTCAGCCAGGAGGAGGAGTTCAACGGCGCCGATCTCTCGATCCACAGGATTTCTTCGACGCCGGAGAAGTAACGCGGCCGCGCGCGGCTTCACTGCGGCGGTAAGATTTCACCGACGTGCAGCCGAAATGAGCCTTGCCTGCGGTCGGCGTAGAAATGCCGCAGCGTGGTGGAGATGGTGCGAAAGGCAATCTCCTCCCACGGGATCTCGCCCTCGCCGAACAGTCCCACCTCCAGGGATTCCTCCCCGGGCCCGAAGCTCGGCTCCGGCAGCCGCGCGCGATAGAAAAGATGCACCTGGTTCACGTGCGGCACCGACAGCAGCGTGAACAATTCGCCGAGATCGACGCGCGCCTTCGCTTCCTCGTAGGTTTCCCGCAGCGCCGCCTGCGCCGTGGTCTCGCCCAGCTCCATGAAGCCCGCGGGCAGCGTCCACAGCCCCGAGCGCGGCTCGATGGCGCGCCTGCAAAGCAGAAGCTGATCCTTCCACTCCGGAATCGTGCCGACCACCAGCAGTGGATTTCTATAGTGGATCGTGCCGCAGGCGTCGCACACGTGGCGGGGTAGGGAATCGCCGGGCGGCACGCGCAGCGCGACCTTGGCGCCGCAATTCGAGCAGAAATTCAGCGGAGGAAAAGGCATTCTCTGCGTTGCCTGGTGTGTATCGGGACGGTGGAACTGGCCGAGTATACTCGGGCCCGTGCATGCGACGGACGAAGTGCCGCGGCAGGAGAGCGCTCAGCGACCGGTGGCGGCGCTCGCAGCTAGGGCCGGCCTCAGCTTCGCGGCGCTGATGGTCTTGCTCCCGTTCCTCAACCCTGTCCATACCTCTCCAATTCCGACGTTTTACGAGGAAGCGCTTGCGATCGGACTGGGATTGCTGGCGCTGGCGTGCCTTGCTCTGGACAAGGGGATCGCGCGTATCGCCATTCCGGGCATCGCGCTCTGGACCGCGGCGCTCTCCGGATTTGTCATCCTGCAGGCGCCCTGGACCCCTGCTCCCTACGCCGAATCCGCCCAGCTCATGGGGCTGTACCTGATGTGGGCTGCCGCGATAATGTGCGTAGGAGCGGGTCTGCGGACTGCATTCGGCGCGGACAAGGTGACCGACGTGCTGGCAGCGGCGATTCTTCTTGGCGCCCTGGTGAGCGCCGGCGCGGGCTGGATTCAAATCCTGGAGTTGACCGAGTCGTTTCCGGGCATCCTGGCCCCCGTGCGCGGGGCCGCCTGGGGATTCTTCGCGCAACACAATCTGCACGGCAATTATCTTGTCGTCGGGGCAGCCGGTCTTGCGTACCTGTGGTCCTCGCGCCGGGTTTCCCTCGCTGTTGCCCTGCCCGCCGGATTGCTGCTGGCAAGCGCCATAGAACTCGCCGCTTCTCGGGCTTCGGCGCTGACGCTCGGCTGGCTGCTCCTGTTTTCGCTCTGGTACTTCAGGATCGGACGCGGTTCGCCTCTGCCTCGGCGCTTCCTTGCGTCCGTAATCGTCCTGGTCGCGGCGGTCGCGATTTGCGGCGCCATCAACGGCCTGGGATCCTCCGCCGGAATAACCGGCCGCTTGGTCCGGTTCGTGAGCGAGGGCGGCGATACCGCCATGCGCCTCGCCATTTACGAAGCGGCGATAAGGACATGGCTGAGCGCCCCGTACTTCGGGGTTGGAGTAGGAGGATTTGCCTGGTCCCACTTCAGGATCGTGACGGATTGGGTGGGCGTGGTTCCCATGAACGCCGAGACCAATGCGCACGACATCGTGCTTCAATGGCTCGCCGAGACCGGACTCGCCGGGACCACGATCCTGGTCCTCGGCCTGTCGTTCTGGCTCGCGCGCAGTCTGCGCGAACTTGCCGGACATTGCCTGCTTCCCCAGGCCCTGGCCATCGCGATCACGGGCGTCGAGTTCGTTCACAGCGCTGTCGAATTCCCGTTGTGGCAGGCCGAGTTCCTGGGGCTCGCCGCGCTCATGATGGGGATGGCCGACTCGCGAACCATCGCTATCCGGTCCGCGATCCTCCACAAGGCGCTGGCAGCGGGAGTCGTGCTGGTCGGCGGGACCTTGCTGGTCTCGACGGCAAGAGACTACCTGGACATGCGGCGCTGGGGATTCGGAATTCCCCCGGAGGTGCGCCGCGACGCCCGCGTCCGGGCAGAGGAACAGAAAGTCATTGAAAGGCTTCGCCGTTCTATTTTGCTTCCCTACGTGGACGTCGGGCTGGCTCTTTCATTGCAGCTTTCGAGCACGGACCTCGAGAAGAAAATTTCCTTCAACGAAAGAGTGATGCATTTCTGGCCGGTCTTTCCGGTCGTGCGCAATCAAATCGTTTTCCTGGCGCTGGCAGGCCGCGATGCAGAGGGTCTGGAATTGCTGGAACACCTGGCGAGATTGCAGCCTGCATTGATCGGTGAATTGCGCGCTATGCTCGAGCAGATTCCGGGGACTGAATTGCCCGATGCGTCGCCGCTGCGCTCGAGAACCGGGGAACTGGCGCGGCGCACGGCCCAATGAACGGCGCACTTTCCAGGCAGCGGCGTGGCTTGTGTTTGCCGCATTTTGAGGTTATCCTTGTATTTCATGTAGATGCATTAAACTCATGAGACATTACCGTAAATTTTGGGGACGCTTTCTGGACGTATAAATGGTCCGCCCGGAAAAAATCAGGCTCGGCGATCTCCTCGTCAGCCAAAAGCTGCTCACCGAGGCGCAGTTGAAGCTCGCGCTCGATCAGCAAAAGAAAACCGGCCGCAAGCTGGGCCGCGTGATCGTCGACAACGGCTTCATGACCGAGGAGAGCCTGTCCGAGGCCCTCGCCAAACAGCTCAACGTACCCTTCGTCAATCTGAAGGTGTTCGACCTGAACCTCGCCGTCGTCAAGCTTCTGCCCGAGGCGCAGGCGCGGCGCTTCCGCGCGCTGGCGCTGGAGATGGCCGGCGACCGGGTGCGGGTGGGCATGGCCGATCCGACCGACCTTTTCTCCTACGACGAACTGGCCAGGATCCTCAGGCGGGAGATCGAGCCGGTCGTCGTCACCGAAACCGCGCTGCTCGCGACCTTCGACCGCGTGTATCGCCGGACCGAGGACATCAAGGGCTTTGCGACTGAACTTACTGCCGAGCTCGGCGAGATTCCGACTGAATTCGGCGAGATACTCGGATTCACTTCGGGCCAGGACGACGCCCCGGTCGTCAAGCTGCTGCAGACGGTTTTCGAGGAAGCGGTGAAGACCCGGGCGTCCGACATTCACTTCGAGCCCCAGGAAAAATATCTCCGCATCCGGTTCCGCATCGACGGGGTACTGCATATTCAGACCGACGCCGAACTGAAAATCGCCGCGGCCGTCGCCCTGCGCCTGAAACTGATGGCCGGCCTGGATATCTCGGAGAAGCGTTTGCCGCAGGACGGGCGCTTCCATATCAATATCCGGAATGCGCCGATTGACATCCGCATCTCGACCATGCCGACCCAGCACGGCGAATCCGTCGTCATGCGAATTCTCAACCAGGCCTCCGGGCTGCTGGGGCTGGAGAATCTCGGAATGCCCCCGTACATTCTCGAGAGAATGCGCCACGCGATTGCCCGGCCCAGCGGAATGGTCCTGGTGACCGGGCCCACCGGCAGCGGGAAGACGACGACGCTCTACGCCGCGCTCAAGGAGCTGAACAGCACCGAGAACAAGATCATCACCGTGGAAGATCCCGTGGAGTACCGTCTTCCGAACATCAATCAGGTGCAGATCCACGACAAGATCGAACTCAGCTTCGACCGCGTTCTGCGCTCGGCCTTGAGGCAGGATCCCGACATCATTCTTGTCGGCGAAATTCGCGACCAGCTGACGGCGGAGATCGGCATGCGCGCGGCGATGACCGGCCATATGGTTCTCTCGACTTTGCACACGAACGATTCCGTTTCGACGCCTATCCGTCTGCTCGACATGGGCGTTCCCCGCTACATGGTCGCTTTGTCGTTGAATCTGGTGCTTGCACAGCGTCTTGTGCGGGTGATATGCAACACCTGCGCCCAGCCGCATTCGCTTTCCCCCAGCGAGCATGAGTGGCTCAGGCTGGAGCTCGGGGCGAATGTCGACGGTCACCGGTACCAGCGCGGGACCGGATGCTCGCATTGCGGAAATACCGGATATATGGGCCGCACGGGCGTGTACGAATTGCTTGAAATGACCGGTCCCGTCGTCGAGGCGATCAACCGTGAGGACATGGGCGCCTATATGCGCGCCGCGCGGGAACAGATCGGAACCCGCACGCTGCGCAACGACGCGGTGCGGCTCGTCACCTCGGGCCTGACCACGACGGTAGAGGCCATGCGGGTGAGCAACGCGTTCGAGGACTGATCCGCAATGCCGAATTTTTCCTACAGGGGACGAAGGAGCGGCGGCGATCTCGTGCAGGGAATCGTCGATGCGGCCGATTCCTCTGCGGCGGCCGACCAGATTCTCGGCCTCGGGATGACGCCGGTCGAGATCTCGGAAACCGGCGCGAAAGAAAGCGCGGACCAGAGCATTCAATGGGACCGGCTTTTCGCCAGGAAAGTGCTCCCTATCGACGTGATGCTGTTCAGCCGGCAGCTGCACACGCTGCTCAAGGCGGGCGTTCCCATCATTCGCGCGCTCGCCGGCCTGCAGGAATCGGCGGTCAATCCGGCGATGAAGCTGGTGATCCAGGAAGTGAAGCTCAGCCTCGAGTCCGGCCGCGAGCTCTCGCAGTCCTTCGCGCGCCATCCCGAGGTATTCTCGCCTTTTTTTCTGTCCATGACTCGCGTCGGCGAGCTCACCGGGCGGCTGGAGGACGTGTTCCTGAACCTCTTTCATCACCTGGAATTCGAGCTGTTCATGCGCGACCAGGTCAAATCGGCGCTGCGGTATCCGATATTCGTCGTCATCGCGATGGCCGTGGCGCTCGTGGTGGTCAATCTCTTCGTGATTCCCGCGTTTGCAAAGGTGTTTGCGGGATTCGGCGCGGAGCTTCCCCTGGTGACCCGGATCCTTCTCGGCTTTTCAGAATTCATGGTTGCCTGGTGGCCGGCGATGCTGGTGGGCCTCATTGCCGCGCTATTCGGATTCAAAAAGTGGATCCAGACCAAAGCCGGCCGGCTGCAATGGGACGGCATCAAGCTGACCCTTCCGGTGGCGGGAAAGATCATCCAGAAAGCCACTCTTGCGAGGTTCGCGAGAAGCTTCGCGCTCGCCACCAAGAGCGGTGTCCCCATCGTGCAGGCGATCGGCGTGGTCGCGCAAACGGTCGGCAACGCCCATATCGCGCAGAAGGTGGAAAAAATGCGCGAAGGGATCGAGCGCGGCGACAGCGTGCTCAGGACCGCGGCGATGAGCCAGGTATTCACCCCGGTCGTGCTGCAGATGCTCGCCGTAGGCGAAGAGTCCGGGTCGATCGTAGACATGATGGACGAAATCGCCGGGATGTATCAGAGGGAAGTCGAATACGAGCTGAAGACCCTGGGACAGCAGATCGAGCCGATCCTGATCATCTTCCTCGGAGTCCTTGTGCTGATACTCGCGCTGGGGATATTCTTGCCGATCTGGGATCTGGGGCGCGTCGCCACCAGCCGCAGGGGGTAGATCGATTGAATGCGGACGACCGGCCCCGTATTGCATCGTGGCAGTCAACGCGGACTGACGCGGGTGGAATTCGCGGTTTCGGCGGCGGTGTGCGCGGTTCTGGCCGGGTTGTTTCTCGGCGTGCTCCTGTACTACCAGGAACTGGGCGAGAAGACCGAGGTGGAGCTCACGATCCTCAATATCCGTTCCGGACTTCGCTACCGGGTGGCGGACCGGATGATGAATGGAAACCTGAACGAGCTGGCGGCCTCGATCGCGGGCAATCCGGTTGGCTTTCTTGCGACCCCGCCCGCGGGCTATGTCGGTGAGCTTCGCGACTATGCATCCGATGCGGTCGGGAAGGGAAGCTGGTACTTCGACCTGGAGCAAAAAGAGCTGCGTTACCGGCCGCGCCTGCGCAGTCACCTTTCGCCCGACCTGCCGTTGCTGCGCTGGCGGGTCGCGCCTGTCTACGCGAGCGGCGGCACGAAGCAATTGGAGAGCCTGAAATTGGTCAACGTCGAGCCCTACCGGTGGTTCTAAGAGCGCATTGCGAAATTAACCTTCGAGTAGCGTGCGCTCCGCGCGCGATGCAGCGCCATTCGTGCGCACGGCGCACGCTACGTATCCCATTCCGCAACACGCTTTAAATACTTTAGGAGAAAACGCCATGCGAAAAGTGCAACGGAACGACTCGAGGGCATACGGATTTACGCTTATCGAGCTGATCGTCGTCATCACCATCATCGGCATCCTCGCGGCCGTGGCCTTGCCGAGGCTCATCAACATGCAGCGCGATGCGCGGGTTGCGAAGACCCAGGCGATCTACGGCAGCATCAGGTCGGCGGCGCTGCTCGCCAAGGCGCGCTGCGAAATCGACCTTGCGCAGAACGTCGGGCTGTGCACCTCGACCGCCGGGACGGCCGCCATGGAAGGGGTCAACGTCGACATGGTCAACCGCTACCCGGCGGCGACCATCACTGGCATTGACGTTGCAGCGCAAATCAATGCGGCCAACGACGGGCTTGTAATTTCGGGGACCGCTCCCAACCGGCTATTTCAGACCGCCGGAGCCACTACACCGGCGAATTGCCAGATCTCTTATACGGAGGCAACGGCTCCGGGCAACGCGCCGGCCATTGTGCCGGATGTGACGGGCTGTTGAGTAAGTCCGAAAGCGTGATTTATTTCCGGAGAATAAACGACTTGTCGGCTATAATTCGCGCGGATTGTCGGGGCGTGGGAACTGTAGCGGGTGTTGATCTGATCGGCGGGCTGGCGCCAGGACAGGATTCCAGATGCAGGCTATGCAAGCGAACCAGCTTTTACAAGGAGATCTCGTATGACACGCGTTAAGCAACGGGGTTTTACCCTGATCGAACTGATAGTCGTAATCGTGATCCTCGGCATTCTCGCCGCCACTGCCATACCCAAATTTGTCAGCATGACGGTTGAGGCCTCCGATGCATCGGCCAGGGGGACGGCAGGGGCCATTTCCTCCGGGGCCTCGCTGAATTACGCAGTTCGTCTCATCAACTCGAATTCCGGCGTTGCGGTCACCACGGCCACAACGTGCACCACCCTCGCAACGGGGGTTCTTGCGGGTAACACCCTGCCCGATACGAATCTCAGCTTTGTAGCTCCAGCGGCGACGATGGCTCAATGTGGCGCAAGCGGCCAAATCGACAACACCTGCTTTCTCAAGCATTCAACGGGAACTGCAGCGGGATTTGTGGTCAGGGCTATTTGCACCGGCTGATTGACGGATGTGGGTTTGCCCGGGCATCGCACGATGCCCGGTTTGAAGGGTGTTCCCGCTGGGATGATTTATCGGGGAGCAAGTAGGGGGTAACAGCGCAGTATCGCCGCGGCCGTCCAGCCGCCCCGGCCGGGACCGGAGGTGCCGTCCATGATGGCCCAGAAAACCATGTCGCCAGCCCAATTGACGACGGGTTTCCGTTCCCGAATGAAGCCGATGTTTCCGCCGGGCCGCGGCCGGGAACATGCCGGGTTCACCATGCTCGAGCTGGTCAGCGTGATCGTGGTGATCGGCATCCTCGCCGCGGTCGCGATTCCCCGGTTTGCCGGGCGGGTCTCTTTCGATACCCGCGGTTACGCCGACCGGGTCCGCAGCGCCCTCCAGTACGCCCAGAAAGTCGCGATCGCCGAGAGGCGAAATGTCTGCGTGGACATGTCCGGTGGGCCGATAACCCTCAGAAGATCCGCTTCTGTCGGGGCTGGTGTCTCGTGCTCGGATGGGACTTCAATCCC